>NZ_WKDV01000020.1:0-110218 GCF_021605825.1 Pseudomonas sp. PA-6-3C | reverse complement strand
CAAAAGGTCCTCGCCCCAACACTCGGTGCCTCGCTATGGCTCGGCATGCCCGCAATCCGCCAGTGATTTGGGGGGCGATTTCAGATCAAGATCAAAAGCGCAGATCAAAAGACCGCTGACTTCGTCATCGAAAAGGATGTAAGGGCCAGAGCAACAGCAACAGCAGAGCCATACTCGGTCTAATGTGGGAGCTGGCTTGCCTGCGATGGCATCAACTCTGTGTGCCTGACACACCGAGGTGCCTGCATCGCAGGCAAGCCAGCTCCCACAGAAAAGCAGTTTTTCAGTGTATTCAGTGGTACTTTTGGCTGGGCCGGCATTCCGGGCGTTTGCCAAAAGGGACCCGCCGTAAGGGCGGAACCCTAAGCCGCCGTTACCGCAGCAACGGATATACACTCAAAACCACCGCCCCTAAGACCGCCTCAAAAGACCTGAAAAAGCACCACCCTCAAAGAGGAAGCATCAAACGAGACCGCTCTTGCACCCGCGCCAACTCAGGAAACTCCAGCAGCAGCGCCCGATTACCCCTGCCGATATGCTCCATGACCGCCCGCGTAACGTGTTCACGCACCATCCCGGTCGAGACGTAATACATGGCCCAGGCCTGCTCCGGCGTACAGTGACCGATCTGCTCCTCAATCTCCTTGTACGCCTGATAATCGTCCGATTTCACATCGCACGGGTCATCACGTCGGGCCATGATTTATCTCCCTCTCTGGGATCTATGCGAAAGCACTCGGGCCTCACTCAGCCAGTCACGTACCGCTCTTCACCTTGGTCCACACACGTGTACGGATACGCTCCAGCTTCAAGGGCAACGGCTCAAGCGGCACCAGCGTGGCGATGGTGGCTTTGGACGGATAAATCCACGGGTTATCGCGCAACTTCTGCTCAACCAGCGCGGTGGCGTCCTTGTTGGCATTCGGGTACAGCGTGTGATTGGAGCTCTTGGCAATCACCTCGGGCTCAAGCATGTAATTGATAAACGCCAAGCCGGCCTTGGCGTTGGGCGCATCCTTGAGCAACACAAAGTTTTCCGACCAGACCAGCCCACCCTCGCGCGGCAAGCTGTAGGCAATCTTGCGGCCAGTATGGTTTTTCTCATTGATGGCCTGGGCCGTCAGCGCCCCGCTCGCCCAACCCACGACCACGCAGATATTGCCATCGGCAAAGTCGGCGTCGGTTCTGGAGGAGTCGAAGTAGAGGACATAAGGGCGGATTTTCAGCAGCAGCGCCTGGGCCTTCTGGTAATCCTCGGGGTTTTGGCTGTTGCTCGGCAGGCCGAGGTAATGCAAGGCGATGGAGATGATTTCACTCGGCGAGTCGAGCATCGCCACGCCGCAGGACTTGAGCTTGCTGATGTTTTCTTCTTTGAAGATCAAGTCCCAGCTGTCCACCGGGGCGTTATCACCCAGTGCCGCCTTGACCTTATCCACGTCATAACCAATGCCGGTGGTGCCCCACAGGTACGGAATCGCGTATTGGTTGCCCGGATCGTTAGTGGCGAGCAAGGCCAGCATTTCCGGGTCGATATGCGCATAGTTGCTCAGTTGGCTGCGGTCCAGCGGGGCCAGCACGCCCGCCTGGATCAGGCTTGGCAATACGTTGGAGGTGGCGACGACGACGTCATACCCGGTGCGCCCGGCCATGGCCTTGCTTTGCATGACCTCGGCACTGTCGAAGGTATCGATGTGCATCTTGGTGCCGGTTTTCTGCTCGTATTCCTTCGGTGTCTCGGGAGCGATCAACCCGAACCAGTTGTACAGGTTAACCCGGGGTTCTGCCGCCGCTGCGGGCGTGCTGGCCCCGACAAAGACAAGCGAGGCTAAAAAAATGGCTCGCAAATGTGATTTATTCATATAACTATCCTTGTCAAAAACGACAGGCCTTCATGGCCATCAACGCTGGTGGGTGAATATACCCGGCGTCGTCGAATAGTAAATACCTACAAATACTTAGCTCAGCCCCATGAATCCCTAACCCAAAAGGGGTAGTCCATGTCACTCGACCTTCACAACCTCGCCTGGCACCGGTCAGCCGGCAAACTCATCATGGAGCTGAACCGCCCAGCCTTCTGGAGCTCACTGGTTCGCGTGTTGAATGAGTATGTGCAGATCGACAATTGGGTGGTCCTGGTGTTCAGCAACCAGCAAGTCAACGTCGTCAGCGTGACCGAGGTTGCGGATGCCGACGAAGTCGACGCCCTGACGCAACTGTATGTAAAAGGCCTTTACCTGCTGGACCCGTTTTACATTGCCAACCGTGAAAACCCGCAGAGCGGTTTTTTCCATCTGTCAGACATTGCCCCCGAGCACTTCCTGACCACCGAGTACTACCATCAGTATTTCGCCCGGTACGTGTCCGTCGATGAGGTGCAGTACAACGTCCAGCTCGACGCGGATCGAACCCTGTGTATTTCATTTGGCAGTAACACGCGCTACACCCCGGAACAGATCACCACACTGGATATCATCAAGCCGTGGGTCATGGCCTTGATGCATCAACGCATGTGTTTTGAAGTCGATGAAGAAAAAAACCTCAGTGAGCCGCCGCCCTGGTCCGAAGCCATTGTGCAGTTGGGCACGCAGATCACCACGCGCGAGAAGGACGTGCTCAAGTTGCTGCTCAGTGGTTTTTCCAATAAAGAAATCGCCGGCAAACTGGCGCTGTCGACAGAAACCATCAAGGTGCACCGGCGCAATATCTACACCAAGCTCAACATCAAATCGCAGTCCGAACTCTTTTCGCGTTTTTTCATGCCTAAACAGGACGTTTACACGCTGAATTAGGCGCGCGATCACTCGCCATCCTCAAGAAGCCCCCGGGCGGTAACCTAGCCGTTCGGTCAGTTACCGCGCATGCCCCCTTTGCTTACCCTTTCCCCTGGTTTCTATCGGAGGGGGCGTGATGTCCTTGATCAGCGATGTAGAACGCGCTTGCACACGCCTGGCCTCAGCAGGATGGCATGACCTGTTGCTGCACCACGGCCTGGACATCACCTCGACAAGCCTGCGTGAGGAACTCGCCAGGCCTGTGCAGATTGATCGCACCCAGCCAGGCTTTGAGGATTTTTCCGCTGATGCCACACGCGGTATAGAGCCTGGGCACCCGGCCGACAGCCTGCTGTTTCATGCCTTCGCCTCGCCCAATGTGGTCACCGCGGTCCAGGGTAAAACGCTCACGGCCTTCCCCACAGCCGCTGAAATCGAGCACGTCCTCAATTATGTCTACGGCGCCGCTCCCCCGACCCTGGAGGCTTTGCAGCAACTGGCCGGTGAGGCGCAACTGGCGATCGCGGTGTTCGCGTATGAATACCGGCCCTACGCCGAAACTGTGCACAGGCGCCAGGCGGACCTGTGTTTCTCGCGTACCGGGGTGGCCCGGGTCGGCACGGCGGACGCGCTGTATAACCCGCAGCAAAGAGGTTTTTTGCCCTTTGTCGAGGGCCAGCCGAACCAGATGCGGGTGATACCCGCGCGCTACGGCGCGTTCATCGCTGCCCGGCACACCGGCCAACCGGCGCGGTTTGGCCCAATGGATGCTCAATCTATCGATGAGGATCTGGAGTTCTGGGTGCCCCTGCACAAAGTGTTCGATGGCAACGAGTGCCTGGCCGGAATGGACCTGACTGTGCAGCTGGAAAACCACCAGATCAATGAAAAAATCGGACAGATCCATAGGCGATTTCGCGATACCGGCTGGCAAGAGCCTGACATTCTCAATGCGCCTTTCGTCATTACCGAGGGCTTGTGCCATTGGGCGAATACCGATGAGTTCGCGCCGGGGCTGTTGATGCCCGACGCCAAAGAAGCGCTGGTGGAACTGGCCTATTACCAAGACCGTCCGCTGTCGTTCATGATGCCTCCCAATACCGGTGGGTTGGTGCATGGGCGCCATCATTTGCGCGACGACGGTTCGATCGAAGACCTCAACCAGCGTGAGGATGTCGACGCCATCGTCAAGGCGGGCGGCTACCGAGCCCTGCACTATCAGGATGCCATGGCCGACGGCTGGGTACGAGCCCACTGCCCTGCGCTGGAACTGGCGAGCATCGCCGCCTACTCCATCATCGGTGCGCCGGATTTTTTTCCGTTATGCGGGCAACGAGAGCTCAAGCAATGGTCCAGCGACCCGGCGGTTTTCCCTTGCCCTGCGCCGCCCTGCCCAGAGGTTTGGCATACACGGGTCAACCCACTGTCCGACGTGCGTTTTTTTATCAATCAGGCCCTTGCCGGTGGTTACTTCGCCCCTGAAGACCGTGGCGTCACCGCCATCGTCTCCCACCCACAGTCCTCTACAACACCAGGCCCGACGCTACCTGTGCAACGCACACAACGGCAATCCTGGCTGCCGGATTTCGCCAGCGGGGTCTTTGGGCCGGGCTGGGAAGTGGGCCGGGGCCTGGTAGACGCTCCGTTTACGAACATGCTGTGCGGTTATCAGTTAGCCAGCCCGTTTACCGAGGATGCACGCATCTGTGCGGCACTCGGCTCGTACTGGCCGGGGGTGGCACCTGACTCCACCCGCAGCTTTGAACCGCGCAATGTTTCGGCCACGGTCATTCCGCTGACAGACAGCGAAATCGGCCTGGGCGACAGCCCTGCCTGGGATGGCCGCGCCGGTCCCACCTTGATTGAGTCGCAGGGGCGCATGCTGGTGCAGTACCGTGCCTATGAGTACAGCGACTACACGCAGGCCGCATTGGATGGCCAACTGTCGCTGGCCATCACCGGGCAGACCAGCACCGCGCAGTACCACCAGAGGGTGCTGGGGATGCGTCGTGCTTATGAGGCAGTAGGCGCCGGATCAGACAAAGAACAACGAAAACGCTGGCCATTGCTGTCGTATTTTCGGGTGCAATTGCCGGATAAAGCGTTCGAAGCTGCGCAGCAGGAGGCCGGGTTGCAACTCTCGGGTGAGGTGCATTTTTATACGCTGTACAAACATGGCGCGATAATCACCCCCACGCATGACTTCAAGCTTCGCCACGTGCAAATAGAGCAAGTCATCGACCTGTACATGAGCCACGACGCCGTACTGATCCGTCTGGACGGCGCCGCCTGGCGACCATTCGAAGGCCCCCTCAACCCGCCGCCCCCAAAAACGGCAACGCCAGGTACAGTTTGATCACCACCGCATTGGTAATGTCGATAAAAAACGCCCCCACCATCGGCACCACCAGAAACGCAATCGGCGATGGCCCGAAGCGCTGCGTGACCGCCTGCATATTGGCAATGGCGGTCGGCGTGGCCCCCAAGCCAAAACCGCAATGCCCCGCCGCCAGCACGGCCGCGTCGTAGTTGCGGCCCATGACCCGGAACGTCACGAAGATCGCAAACAGGGCCATCAGCAACGCCTGGGCCGCCAACAGAATCACTATCGGCAAGGCCAATGCCGCCAGATCCCAGAGCTTGAGCGACATCAGCGCAATCGCCAGGAACAACGACAAGCTGACATTGCCCAGCAGCGACACTTCACGCTCAAACACCTGATGCCAGCCCAGCGCCGACAAGCCGTTGCGCAACACCACGCCCACAAACAGCACGCATACAAACGTCGGCAATTCGAAAGCCGTACCTTTAATAAAGCCATACAGGAAGGTGCCGACCTGCAAGCTGATCGCCAATAACGCCAGGGTCTCGATAAATGAAAACGAGGTGATCATGCGTTCCTGGTTGGGCTGCTCAAAGCCTTTGGGCTGGGGCGGTTGCGCCAGCTCAACGCCGGGCACCTGCACACGTTTGATCAGCAAGCGGGCAACGGGGCCACCTATCAGCCCACCCAATACCAAGCCAAACGTCGCCGAGGCAATCGCCAGTTCGGACGCCGAAGCCACGCCATATTTTTCGCTGAACACCGCGCCCCAGGCTGCGCCAGTGCCGTGCCCGCCGGACAAGGTGACGGAGCCGGCCAACAGCCCCATCAACGGGTCGAGCCCCAGCGCCTTGGCCAGGGCGATGCCCATGGCATTTTGCACCACCAGCAGGGCCGTCACGACCAGCAGGAAGATGCCGAGGATGCGCCCGCCTTTCTTCAGGCTGGCAAAGTCCGCATTCAGGCCGATGGTGGCAAAGAACGCCAGCATCAAGGGGGCCTGCAATGAGGCGTCGAATCGAACTTCGATATCCGTTAATGCGCGCAGCAACAGCAGCAGCGCAGCCACCAATAAGCCGCCGACCACCGGCTCCGGAATGCTGTAGGCGCGTAAAAAGCCGATGCGGGCGACCAGCCAACGCCCCAACAGCAGCACCAGAGAGGCGGCGACCAGGGTTGAGTAAAAATCGAGTTGGATCATCTGGGCAGTTCTCCGAAGTGAACACACACACTGGGCTGGCCAGAGTAGAGACAGCAGAACCAGTACACACCCACCCGCCATTAACTACAGACTATTCCCACGCACTTCACAACAAGGCCTACACATGTCGCGTGCAGCCGCTATCGCTGGGTGGTCGCCGGTTTGATTTTCGTCATCTACGCCATTGCGGCGGCCGACCGCGCCAACCTCGGTGTGGCGATGCCATTTATTCGCAAAGAATTCGACATGAGCAACGCCGAGGCAGGCGGCCTGATGAGCCTGTTCCTTCTCGCTTATGCCCTGGCGCAGATTCCTGACCCGGCTGATTAAAATCAGCACAAACAAAAACGCCGATCATTGCTGATCGGCGTTTTCGTTAAATATGGAGCGGGAAACGAGACTCGAACTCGCGACCCCGACCTTGGCAAGGTCGTGCTCTACCAACTGAGCTATTCCCGCAAAATGGCGTCCCCTAGGGGACTCGAACCCCTGTTACCGCCGTGAAAGGGCGGTGTCCTAGGCCACTAGACGAAGGGGACACACAACTGAAACACATGGTGTGTATTTCAGTGCCCAGAGGTTAAATCCGAAGATTATGCCCTGGTTTCACTCAATGCCGCCCGAGGGCCACATTGCTTGTAAATTGGAGCGGGAAACGAGACTCGAACTCGCGACCCCGACCTTGGCAAGGTCGTGCTCTACCAACTGAGCTATTCCCGCATATGGCGTCCCCTAGGGGACTCGAACCCCTGTTACCGCCGTGAAAGGGCGGTGTCCTAGGCCACTAGACGAAGGGGACACACGTACAACATTCACTCCCTACCGCGTTTCGCTGTGTGCTTTACGCTGTAAGTGGCGCGCATTCTATGGATGGATTGAAAGGTCGTCAACCCCCAAGGATAAATTTATTTAAATCAATGACTTCGCCCTGCTTTCCGGGCCTTGGCGGGCATTCTGCCCGTCCGGGCTTTGACGCCTATATTCTGGCGCCCGACAAGGCGCTATAGTTCGTCCGAGCAAATGATGGCAATGTGCATCTATGCAGGGAGCCCGCCCGGCAACGCTTACCTATATAGAAGAAACTACCTGGGCAACTGGTCGAACAGTCCTATCCGCCGGATGGTCCAGTCACTACACTCCACAGCAAACCCTATAAAAGAGGTCACACCGGTGACACCACTCATGATCACCCTGCTGGTAATAGCCGGGATCGTAATACTGATCGCCATTGGCTACATGAACCACGTGGTGGAAAACAACAAGCTGGAAAAGAAACGTACCGAGATCGAGCTCAATGATCGGCTGCGTCGGTGCGGTGAAATCACCGAGACCTTTCCTGGCCAATTGATGACCCCGGCGCTCAAGCTGCTGCTCACCCGCCTTGAGCTGAACGTCAACCAGCGTCTGTTGCACCTCAACAAGTCCAGTGCAGCACTCAAGGCGCGTATCACTGAGTTGAATGCGCTGATCGCCCAGGGCGAATCGATTCCGGTGACCAACCCGCCGGCGCCGATCCAGACTGAAGCCAAGGCCAAGGATGTGCGTTTCCTCCTTGAAGCCCTGCATGGCCAAGTGACCCGCGCGGCTCAGGATGGTTTTCTGCCGACCAACGAGGCCAAGCACTGGATCAAGGAAATTCGTCATATCCTGGTGCTGCTGCACATCGAGTTCTTCAACAACCTCGGCCAGCACGCCCTGCAACAGAACCAACCCGGCCAGGCACGCCTGGCATTCGAGCGCGGTGTGCAGTACCTGCGTAAACAGCCAGAGCCGGTGCTCTATAGCGCGCAGTTGCAATTGCTTGAGAATCAATTGGCCCGTGCTAATTCGACGGTACTGACTAACAGCAAGCCGGCTGAAGATGAGGTCAATGAGTTGACTGAAGGGCTTAAAGTTGTGGATGCGGATGCGGAGTGGAAGAAGAAAGCTATCTACGATTGATCGTTGGGGGGCGCGCGCGGTGGATGGATGGGTTGGGTACATATCCGTTGCCGCGGTAACGGCTACTTAGGGTTCCGCCCTGACGGCGGCTCACTTTTGGAAAGACCGGAATGCCGGCCCAGCCAAAAGCAACCAAAAAGTCTTCGCCCCACCACTCGGCACCTCGCTTAGGCTCGGTGTGCCAGAACGAAGGCTTGAATCCGTGGGCCGCCTCAGATCAAAAGCAAGATCAAAAGCAGAGCACGGCGGCCTAGTAGCCGACCTGAGTGGTTAGTTCAAAAGCAAAAGCGGATTTGCATACACTGAAGAGCTGCTTTTCTGTGGGAGCTGGCTTGCCTGCGATGCAGACACCTTGGTGTATCAGGTACACAGAGTTGATGCCATCGCAGGCAAGCCAGCTCCCACAGTTGACCGAGTTTGGCTTTGCTGTTGCTGTTGCTGTTGCTGTTGCTGTTGCTGTTGCCGAGTGTTGGGGCGAAGACTTTTTGGTTGCTTTTGTCTGGGCCGCCATTCCGGTCTTTACAAAAGTGCCCCGCTGTCAGGGCGGACTCCTAAGCCGCCGTTACCTAAATAACGGATATGCCCCCCAACGCAACACGCCACAACAAAGTGCCATCAATTTGCACCTATCCCCCCGCCCCCGACTAGCGTAAAAAAGTGCCCCTAACTCCGTGAAGTCAGAGGCCTGCTATGCCTGTCGCCGTCATTGATGGACAACCGCTGCACTACGTCGACCAGGGCACCGGCCCGGTCGTTCTGCTGGGTTCAAGCTACCTGTGGGACCGCCACATGTGGGCGCCGCAAATCGAAGCCCTGTCGCAACAGTACCGCGTGATCGTCCCCGAGCTCTGGGGCCATGGTGAATCCGGCCCGCTGCCGGCCCAAACCCGGTCCCTCGACGACCTGGCGCGCCAGACCCTGGCCCTGCTGGATCAGTTGGACATCCCACAGATCAATCTGGTGGGCTTGTCGGTCGGCGGCATGTGGGGCGTACGCCTGGCATTACTGGCCCCAGAGCGCATCAACAGCCTGGTGCTGATGGACACCTACCTGGGCGCCGAGCCCGAGGCCACGCGTCAGTATTATTTCTCGCTGTTCAAGATGATCGAAGACGCCGGTGCCATCCCTGAGCCGTTGCTGGATGTGATCGCACCGATCTTCTTCCGGCCAGGCATCGACCGCGAGTCGGCGCTGTACCAGGATTTCCGCCAGTCGCTGCAAGCCTTCTCCAAGGAGCGTTTGCTGGACAGCATCGTGCCATTGGGCCGCCAGATCTTCAGCCGCGCCGATATCCTCGACCAACTGCACCGCCTGGACACCGACACCACCCTGATCATGTGCGGTGAGCAGGACAAGCCACGCCCACCCGCCGAATCCAGGGAAATGACTGAGTTGATCAGTTGCAGCCTGACCCTGATTCCAGACGCCGGGCACATCTCCAGCCGCGAAAACCCGGACTTCGTCAACGAAGCCCTGCTGACCTTCCTCGCCAACAACGCCTGATCGTACGGCTCCGCCTTTGCTCATTGATCAAAGGCGGAAGTGCCCCACCATGCCCTTGAGTTCGGCCCCCAGCTGCGCCAGCTGAATGCTCGAGGCGGCGTTGCCTTGCATGCTCAGCGCCGATTGGTCGGCACTCGCGCGGATACTGGTGACACTGCGATTGATCTCTTCGGCCACCGAACTTTGCTCCTCGGCGGCGGCGGCAATCTGCTGATTCATCTGCTGGATCAGGGACACGGCAGCGGCGATGCTGCCCAGCGCGCTCTCGGTTTCCAGCGCATCGCTGACGGCCAGTTTCACCAGCTCGCCGCTTTGCTGAATCTGCTGCACCGATGACTGCGCCGCACTGCGCAAAGTACTCACCAACCGCTCGATCTCCTCGGTCGATTGCTGAGTACGCTTGGCCAGCGCCCTCACCTCATCGGCCACCACCGCAAACCCTCGGCCTTGCTCGCCGGCGCGGGCGGCCTCGATGGCAGCGTTAAGGGCCAGCAGGTTGGTCTGTTCGGCGACACTTTTAATTACCCCCAATACCGTGCCGATGTGCTGGATTTCGGCACTGAGGCTGTCGATGCTGGCGCTGGCACTGGTGCTGGAGGACGCCAGCAATTCGATGCGTTGCAGGCTCTGACGCACCACCTGCTGGCCGCTGTCGACCTTGGCATCGGCGGTCTGCGCCGCTTGCGCGGCTTCTTCGGCGTTACGCGCCACGTCATGCACGGTGGCGGTCATCTGGTTCATCGCCGTGGCGACCTGCTCGGTCTCCTCCTTCTGGCTGCTGACCTCTAGATTGGTTTGTTCGGTGACGCTGGAGAGGGATTGCGCAGAGCTGGCCAATTGCTCTATGCCGGCCTGCAAGCCGCTGACCATCTGGCTCAAGCCATTGCCCATCTGTTGCATCGCTTGCATCAGCTGGCCAATTTCATCGCGGCGACTGACCTCCATCCGCCCGCTCAGGTCACCGGCGGCGATCCGCTGGGCCACTGCGATCACACTGCGCAGCGGCGCCACGATCAGGCGGGTAATCAGCCAGGCTGCAACCAGCCCCACCAGTAACGCCAGTGCCGAGGAACCGACGATCAGCAGCGTGCTTTTCTTCAATTGCGCCTGCATCGACTGGTCTTCGGCGGCATACGCCTGGTTGACCCGGCTGACCACCTGGTCGGCGCGGTCATGCAATTGCTTGTAGACGATTTTTTCCTGAGCCAACAAACCGGTGTACTCACCGAGCTTTTCGCTGAAGGCCGCAATATGCCCGGACACCTCATTGAGCACGGTCTGGTAACCCGCGTCCTTGACCGAGGTTTTCAACTGCTCAACCTGCGCAAGGGCCTGGTCGGCCTGTTCGATCTTGCCCTGTTCGGCGTTGTCGGCATCGGCCTTGCGGCTCTGGTCCAGGCGTACCCGCGCCTCGTTCATGGCTTGCAGCATCAAGCGAGACACCTGGCTGACCTGCCCGGCCTGTTCGATAAACTCGGCGCCCTCCTTGCCCTGGCTTTCCTTGAGGCCATAGGCGCCATCATCGGCCAGGCCGGCTTGCAGCACATCGAGGTTATTGGCCACGCTGGAAACGGACCAACTGGCCATTTCCAAAGCCAGGTCCTTGGTCTGGGTCAACTCGACAAATTCATCGAACGCCTTGCGATACGCGGCCAACGCCTGTTCAACGTCGCCCATCACCGGCACATTGGCGGCGGACTGGGCCTTGAGCGTGGCCGCCAGGGCGGCCAGTGCATCGACGCTCTCATGCAAGGCATCAACGGCTTTGGGGTCGGCGTGCAACGCGTAGTCCTGCTCGATCAAGCGCACCTTGAGCAAGCCGCTGTTGAGCGAGGACATGGCATTGAGGCCTTCGAAACGCTGGCCAATGGTTTGCAGCGACCACACGCCAATGGCCGCCACCAGCGCCGTCAGCAGCAGCACCAGGAAGAAGCCCAAGCCCAGCTTTTTTGCCATACCGAGGTTGGCGAAACGTCGTTGCACGGCCGAAATCATTGCACTTGAATCCTCTTGCACGGGCAGATGCCAGCAAGCCTGGTTGCCATGCAGCGAGATTCGCAACGAGACGCCATTGGCACAAGACGTTGGCGTCACAATAATGGCAAAAAGCTACATGCTCGTCGTTTTCAGAATGGTTGAGGTCGATCTGGCAGGCCCCATGGCACGGAACAACTCCAAAGCCCGCTGATCAGCAGCATAGGCCACATTTATGCGCAGCCAGTCACTGTGCTCACCGCGGGGAGTGAACAGCGCCCCGCAAGACAGCAGGACACCAAGCCTGCGCGCGCACGCCTGCAACCGTGAATGATCGCCCAGGCCCGGCCGCGCCCACACAAACATACCGCCAGCAGGCACGGCAAACACCTGCCATTCCTCATCCTCCAGCACCTGCAGGGTGGCTGCCATTTGCGCATTCAAACGCTTGCGCAGGCGTTGCACCCACTTGCGGTAGGTGCCATTGGCCAGCAATGTGGCGACCACTGCTTCGGCAAACCGTGAAGTGCCGATACCGGTCAGGGTCTTGAGGCTGGCCATTTTCGCAACGATGTCTGTGCCGGCACTGACGTAGCCCACGCGCAAGGCACTGCTCAGGGTTTTGGAAAAGCTTGATACGTAGATCACCCGGTCATCATGGGGCAACGCCGACAGCCGCGTGCAACTGGCGTGCTGCAGGTCGCCATAGACGTCTTCTTCAATGATCAGGAAGCCATCGCGTCGCGAAAGCTCCAGCAACCGTTCAGCCACGGCGCGACACAGGCTGGTGCCGGTTGGGTTGTGGTAGAGGCAGTTGATGAACAGGCACTTGGGACGATGCCGTAGCAGCAGTTGCTCAAGCACTGGCATGTCCGGGCCGCCCACGGTGCGCGGAACTTCCAGCAACGTGACCCCATGGCGCTCCAATTGTCGATAGAGGTTGGCGTAGCCCGGCGTCTCGACCACCACCGTATCGCCAGCCTTGAGCAGTGAGCGGATCAACAGGTCCTGTGCATGGCCGGCACCATGGGTGGTCAGGATGCGATCCAGGCAGGTGCCCACCTTTATCTGGGTCAGCCGCTTGAGCAGTTGCTCGCGCAATGCTGGCAGGCCCAATGGCGTGCTGTAGTTGAAGAGACCGGCCGTGTCGGTGCGGCTGATTTCCCGTATCGCGTAGCACAGGTCATCACTTTCACGCCATGTGTCCGGCAGCCAGCCGCAACCCAGCTTCAACTCGCCCAACGGGCCATCGACATAGGCGCCCCAGCCCAGCTCTGCACCCTCATACCAGTGGCCTTCAAGGCAAACAGGCGGCTGGGCGACCACAAATCCCGAACCTTGCCTGGACGCCAACAACCCCTGGGCCACCATTCGCTCGAAAGCCTCGATCACGCTGGACTGGCTGAGCAGGTTGTCGAGGGCCAGTTGCCGGATGGACGGCAAGCGCGTGCCGGGGCTCGCGCCGCTCTTGCGTATCCATTGCGCCACCGCGCTGACGATTTGCTGCACCACCGGTACAAGGGCTTGTCGATCGATCCCTAAATCCATGAGCCACTCACTTGAACTGTCTGTTATTCAACCCCAAACAGTTAAGCACAGAAGCTCGCTCAAGCCGGCCGCAAAAAATTATTAAAGTATTGATTTTATTGACTTATTTACCTGTTGATACACATTCTGACGAGGCCTTGTGCCAGCCATGGAAACGCCCCACAGCAGCCCCATCCTTTTCTAAGAGTGCATGGCATGGAGTCCTAGATAGCCGTTGCGCCACCATCCACCGCCAAGGCTTGCCCGGTGGTAAACGCCGCCCCATCACTGCACAGGTACAGCACGGCACTGGCGATTTCCTCGACCTTGCCGATGCGCCCAACCGGGTGCATGGCGGCGGCGAACTCGGCTTTGCGCGGGTCTGCTTCATAGGCACGGCGGAACATGTCGGTGTCGATCACCGCAGGGCACACCGCATTCACGCGGATTTTCTTCTTTGCATATTCAATTGCGGCCGATTTGGTCAGGCCGATCACAGCATGCTTGGACGCCGCATAGATGCTCATCTTCGGCGCAGCGCCCAGCCCGGCTACCGAGGCGGTGTTGACGATCGCACCGCCGCCCTGGGCCAGTAACAGCGGCAGTTGATACTTCATGCACAACCACACGCCCTTGACGTTGACGCCCATGATTGCATCGAACTCATCCAGGCTGCCGTCGGCCAGCTTACCCTTCTCAATCTCGATGCCGGCGTTGTTGAAGGCATAGTCCAGGCGCCCATAGACGGCGAGGGTCTGTGCCATCAATTGCTGCACATCGGCGTCCAGCGTGACATTGCAACGCACGAACAGCGCTTCGCCGCCCGCCTGTTGAATCAACGCAACCGTGTCCTCGCCGCCCGCCACATCCAGGTCGGCTACCACTACTCTCAAGCCTTCTGCGGCAAATGCCAGCGCGGTGGCGCGGCCAATACCGGCGGCGGCGCCGGTCACCAGGGCAACCTGGCCGGAAAACGTCATGCTCATGGGGGATGTCCTATGCAAGAAATAGCCGTGGGCCGAGTCTAGCCAAGCCGACGGCGGGCGCGTCAGCACTATCATATGGCCGGTTGGGGTTGCATGAATCGCAGTGATAAGACGCCCAGGCCAACTATCAGTCCAACCTATCGGCGGGCATTCGCAGCCACCCTTAACCTTGCCCCCAGGCCGCTGAAGGTCTATCACTCAGGGTTCACTTCTAACAGAGTCCCTGCCATGACTGCCCAGACCAACCGCCAATTCCTGCTCGCCAAACGCCCGGTCGGCGCCGCCACGCGGGAGACCTTTACCTACCAGGAAGTGCCGGTGGGCACGCCAGGTGATGGGCAAGTGCTGGTGCGCAATGAATACTTGTCCCTGGACCCGGCCATGCGTGGCTGGATGAACGAGGGTAAATCCTACATTCCACCGGTCGGCATCGGTGAAGTGATGCGGGCGCTGGGCGTGGGCAAGGTGATTGCCTCGAACAACCCTAAATTTGCCGTGGGTGATTATGTGAACGGCGCGCTGGGTGTGCAGGATTATTTCCTGGGCGAGCCGCGCGGCTTTTATAAGGTCGACCCCAAACTGGCCCCGCTGCCGCGCTACCTGTCAGCGCTGGGCATGACCGGCATGACCGCCTACTTCGCCCTGCTCGACACCGGCGCGCCCAAGGCTGGCGATACCGTGGTGATCTCCGGCGCCGCTGGCGCAGTGGGTAGCATTGCCGGGCAGATTGCCAAGCTCAAGGGTTGCCGCGTGGTGGGCATCGCCGGGGGCGCCGACAAGTGCAAGTTCCTCATTGATGAACTGGGCTTTGACGCGGCCATCGACTACAAAAGCGAAGACGTGCCCGCCGCCCTCAAGCGCGAATGCCCTAAAGGCGTGGATGTGTATTTTGATAACGTCGGCGGCGACATTCTCGACGCCGTGCTCAGCCGCCTGGCCTTGAAGGCACGGGTGGTGATCTGCGGCGCAATCAGCCAGTACAACAATAAAGAAGCAGTGAAAGGCCCGGCCAACTATTTGTCGTTGCTGGTCAATCGTGCGCGCATGGAAGGGTTTGTGGTAATGGACCACGCGGCGAACTTTGCCGCCGCCGGCATGGAAATGGCCGGCTGGATGGCCCAGGGCAAGCTCAAGAGCAAGGAAGATATTGTCGAGGGGCTGGAGACGTTCCCGGAGACGTTGATGAAGCTGTTCAACGGCGAGAACTTTGGGAAATTGGTGCTTAAAGTCAGCTGACCCGATCGTTCCCACGCTCTGCGTGGGAATGCAGCCCGGGACGCTCTGCGTCCCAAAGCGTGACGCAGAGCGTCACAAGAGGCGTTCCCACGCAGAGCGTGGGAACGATCATCAGGCGATTTCGGCGACGACTGCGGCCAGTGCCTTGGCCGGGTCCGCCGCCTGGCTGATCGGGCGACCGATCACCAGGTAGTCCGAGCCGGCATCCAGCGCCTGACGCGGCGTCAGGATACGACGCTGGTCATCCTGGGCGCTGCCCGCGGGACGAATCCCCGGGGTTACCAGTTGCAGCGACGGGTGCGCGGTCTTCAGCGCCTGGGCTTCCAGGGCCGAACACACCAGGCCATCCAGGCCAGCCTTCTGCGCCAAGGCTGCGAGGCGCAGTACCTGCTCCTGCGGCTCGATGTCCAGGCCGATGCCGGCCAGGTCTTCGCGTTCCATGCTGGTGAGCACGGTCACACCGATCAGCAAGGGTTTCGGGCCGCTGCGCTGCTCGAGCACTTCGCGGCAGGCGTTCATCATGCGCAGGCCGCCGGAGCAGTGCACATTGACCATCCACACGCCCATTTCGGCGGCGGCTTTAACCGCCATGGCCGTGGTATTGGGGATGTCATGGAATTTCAGGTCGAGGAATACTTCGAAGCCTTTGTCACGCAGAGTGCCGACGATTTCGGCGGCGCAGCTGGTGAACAGTTCCTTGCCGACCTTGACCCGGCAAAGCGCGGGGTCCAACTGGTCAGCCAGCTTCAGTGCGGCGTCACGAGTGGGGTAATCCAGGGCGACGATGATAGGAGTCTGGCAGACGGACATTGGAATGGGCTCTCAGGCAAGTCGAAATCGGCGCGGATTGTAGCGCAAGCGGCGCCGTTGCGGGATCCGATGATCGGTAAAATGCTGATCAAGCGCGCATAACCCAGTGTTTTAAGAAGATGTGTCAAGACTGATACATTCCCGACATGCCCTCAACACGCCCCGCGACTAGCCTCGCGCACATGACCGCTCGCCCGGCACTTCCAGCCATGGAGCCGGGCGCCTATGCTCAATGCAACAACCCAGGCAGATGATCGCACTATGCATACCCCTACCGTCTCTGTAAACGAAGAGCAAAAAAGCGCGGTGATCGCCGAAGACAAACGGTGGAACACCCGCGCGCTGATCGTCGATGACGACCTGCCGATCCGCGAACTGCTGATCGACTACCTGGCCCGCTTCAATATTCTTGCCTCCGGCGTCACCGACGGCACGGCCATGCGCACCGCCATGCAAGCCGAAACCTTTGATGTGGTGGTGCTCGACCTGATGCTGCCGGGCGAAGACGGCCTGTCGCTGTGCCGTTGGCTGCGCACTGAATCGGACATCCCGATTTTGATGCTCACCGCACGCTGCGAACCCACCGACCGCATCATCGGCCTGGAACTGGGCGCCGATGACTATATGTCAAAGCCGTTCGAACCGCGCGAGCTGGTGGCACGTATCCAGACCATCCTGCGCCGGGTGCGCGATGACCGCACCGAGCAGCGCGCCAACATTCGTTTCGATAACTGGCGGCTCAACAGCGTATTGCGCCAACTGGTGGCCGACGATGGCCTGGTGGTGCCGCTGTCCAACGCGGAATTTCGCTTGCTGTGGGTGTTTATCGAGCGCCCGCGCCGTGTGTTGAGCCGCGAACAATTGCTCGATGCTGCCCGTGGCCGCTCCATCGAAGCCTTTGACCGCAGCATCGATCTGCTCGTATCGCGCCTGCGCCAGAAGCTTGGGGATGACCCGAAAGCACCGCAACTGATCAAGACCGTGCGTGGCGAAGGCTACCTGTTCGACGCCCGGGATATCGGTTGATGCGCGCCACCTTCAATACGCTGTTTGGCAGGCTGTTCGGCGTATTGCTGGTGGCTATTGTGCTCGCTCATGTGCTGGCTATTTTCTGGTTCCGCCACTACGGCCCGCCACCACCACGGCCCCAGGAAACCTTTGTCGAGCAACCAGACGGCACGATGAAGCCATTGGCCCGCCATCACCGCCCCTGGTACGGCGGCCCCGTGGTACCGCTGACCTTCCAGTTTATCTCGCTGATCATCGCCGCCTGGTACGGCGCCAAACTGCTGAGCCGGCCGATCCAGCGCCTGAGCGCAGCGGCCGAACGCTTGAGCCTTGACCTCGACAGCCCGCCACTCGACGAATCCGGGCCACGGGAAGCACGCCAGGCTGCATCGACCTTCAACCTGATGCAAAAACGCATCCGCGAACAAGTCAGCCAGCGCGCGCGCATGCTCGGCGCCGTCTCCCATGACCTGCGCACGCCGCTGTCACGCCTTAAGCTGCGCCTGGAGCAGATCGAAGACACCAAGCTGCAAGGCCAGATGCGCCAGGACCTGGACGACATGATCGGCATGCTCGACGCCACCTTGAGCTACTTGCACGAACAACGCACCAGCGAGACCCGGCACTGGCTCGATGTGCAGGCGCTGGTCGAGTCCCTCAGCGAAAACGCCCAGGACCAAGGCTCGGACGTACAGTTCTCCGGCACGTGCGTACCGTTGCAGGTGCAACCGATGGCGCTGCGTTCGTGCCTCAACAACCTGATCGACAACGCCCTGCGGTATGCCGGCACGGCGCGTATTGAGTTGGCGGACAGCCGTGGCGCCCTGGTGATCCGCGTGATCGACCACGGGCCGGGGATTGCGGCGGATAAACGCGAGGCGGTGTTCGAACCGTTTTTTCGCCTCGAAGGCTCACGCAACCGCAACTCCGGCGGCGTCGGGCTGGGCATGACGATCTCCAAGGAAGCCGTAGAGCGCCTCGGCGGCCACCTCAGCCTGGAGGAAACCCCAGGCGGTGGCCTCACGGCCGTGATGTGGTTACCGAGGGCCTAAAGTGCTTTATCTTCGCGACGTTCCTGGGACTGGGTCGCACTCCAATCCGTCAGCAGGCTGTAGGCTACCGCCAACAAGGTCGGGCCGATAAACAGGCCGATGAAGCCAAAGGCAATCAAGCCGCCAAACACGCCTAACAGCACGATCACCAGCGGCAGGTTGCCGCCTCGGCTGATCAGGTATGGCTTGAGCACATTGTCCACGCCACTGATGATGAACGTGCCCCATACACCGAGGAACACCGCATAGGTGTAGTCGCCCTTCCATGCCAGCCAGGCCGTGGCCGGGATCCACACCAGCGGCGGGCCCATAGGGATCAGGCTGAGCAGGAAGGTGACGATGCCCAGCACCAGCGCGCCCGGCACCCCCGCAATCAGGAAGCCGATCAGCGCCAGCAGGGCCTGGGCCGCTGCCGTACCAATCACGCCGTTGACCACGCGCTGCACAGTGCCGGCCACCAACTCGATGTAGTAACCGGCGCGCTCGCCGATCAGGCGCTCCAGCAACCGATGGGCAAACATCGCCAGCCGTGGCCCATCACGGTAAAAGAAGAACACGAACACCAGGCTCAGGGTCAGCTCGAGGATACCGCCGCCAATTTGCGCACTGCGCGCCAGCAGCCAGTTACCCACCTGCCCCAGGTACGGCTTGATGCTGACCATCAGCGCCGCGCCCTGTTGGTCGATGCTGTCCCAGGTCGCCACCAGCCGCTCGCCAACAAAGGGGATCGAGTTCAGCCAGGCAGGTGCGGCGGGCAAGCCGTCCACCTGGATATCCTTGATCAGGCCGACCGCATCGCGCACATGGTCGGCCAGGTTGAACCCCAGCCACACCAGCGGCACCGCCACCAGCAACATCCAGCCCAGGGTCAGGATGCCCGCCGCGAGGGATTCGCGGCCACCCAGCCAGCGCGTGAGCAAACGCATCAGCGGCCAGCTGGCAAACGCCAGCACCGCGCCCCAGAACAGCGCCGACCAGAACGGCGCCATCACCCAGAAGCTGGCACCAAACAACACCAGCAGCAGGATTTGCACCAGTAGGCGATCGTTATTGAGCATCGGGTATCTCGAGAATAAGGCTGTAGGAAGAGAGCTTAGGCGAACGGCACGGGTCCGTTCGCCTTGATAACGGTCAGCGTATCAGATGCAGGTGCAAACCCTTAGCGTCACCGCTGCCGGTTTCCAGGCGGGCAGCCCGCACACCGCTGTCGATCAGGCCCTGGCGCCAGGCTTCGGCGGTCGGCCCGGTGAGGCTCACGCGCAAGGTGGCGTCGAGGTTCAAGCCACGGGAAATCAAGGTCAGCCAAGTGGCGTCAGGCGCGCTGCCGAGTGCCGGAAAGTCCAGCTCGCCGGTGCTTTTCAGCTCGCGCAGCAAGGTTGCCGAGGTGGGCAGCAAGTCGCCCAACGGCGCTCCGGCGTCCAGTTGTTCTACATGCAGATAAGCCCGGCGGTTGCCGCGCGTTATGCCATACAGCGCCACCAACGAGTTGTCTTGCGGGGCGGCCAGGCGCAGCAGCAGGTATTCCTGCTGGCCGTCGGCGCCGACCAGCTTGGCATTGCCGAACACTTCATTGGCCCACAGGCTGCTTTCGCCGCAATCACGCGCCTGGCACCAGAACAACAGCTGCGCGCCCTTGGCCTGCAGCGCTTCGCGCGTCGCGGTAAATGCGGCGCTGGAGGTGTGCTCGGCAGGCAGCTCATAGGTGACTGCAGTGGTTTTGCCGCGCGCCGTAGCCTGGCCTTCGTAGCGCAACTGGCCGCTGATCTTGCGGATCGCGCCCATGGGGTAGATGCGTTCTTTTTCTTCGGCGGGGCGATAATCGACGATTTGCGCGTCGACCTGACGGGCCACGGTCGGCAGATCCTGGCTGCCTGGCACATCGGCGGCGAACACCAAGGGGCTGAAACAGCACAGCCCGAGGACACGGAGACATTCTTTACGCAGGCTCATCGGATGATTGAGCCCTGGCCATCGAAGTGCGCAGCGGTGTTGAGTTCGTACATGGTTGACTCCCTTTCAATCCGCCCAGCCTCGGCAGTTGACCCCGCCAAGTCAAGGCATGGAGAAAAACCGATTGAAACAGTCTGCAACAAGGATCGCGCCGGGCTCATCATTAAGGTGTAAATGATGGCCGCCCGGCAGCGTGTTCACCGTAAAAGGTAGCTGAGAAAGCAATTCGGAATGTTTCGCCAGCATGCCGTCAGCCGCGACGACCAATTGTGTAGGGCAACCCACACGTCGCACGAAAGCCATCGCCTGTTCATCGGTCAGGCGCATCGGCGACGCCAGGGTCAAGCGTGCATCGGTGCGCCAGGTATAGCCGCCCGGCACGGGCATCAAACCGCGCTGGGCCAGCAGTTCAGCGGCTTCACGGCTGACCGCCACTACACCTTTCATGCGCGCTTCGACGGCTCGATCCAAGGTGCTGTAGACCGGTTTGCGCTTGTCTTGCAGGCTCAATTGCGCCTGCAACGCCATGCCGAGGCGCTCGGCGGCGTTCTCGCCAGCGGCGGTCGGCGGGATCACGCCGTCGATCAACCCCAGGTGTGTGACGCGTTCCGGCAGCGCTCCGGCCAACACCAGGGAAACGATGGCGCCAAGGGAATGGCCAAGTAATGCAAAACGTTTCCAGCCCAGTTGTTCAGCCACTTGCAGCACATCAAACACGTAATCCCACAAGGCGTAGCCGGCCCCGGCAGGCCGATGCGCCGAGTGCCCATGCCCGGCCATGTCCAGCGCAACGATGCGCAAACCCGCAAGCTTGGGCGCCAGCCGCGCAAAGCTGTTGGCGTTGTCCAGCCAACCATGCAAGGCGATCACCGGCAGGCCGTCTTCAGGCCCGAACAAATGCGCGGCCAATTCGATATGCGGCAGGCTCAGGCGCACTTCTTCGACGGGGTTGCTCATGCGCAGCTGCGCTCACGGGCTTCCCAGCGGGAAAACAGGTTCTTGATCAACGTCGCGGTGTCCTGAGGGCGTTCGAGAGGGAACATATGGCCGCCGGGCATGGTGAGCATTTCACCCATGGGCAGACGATCGACACCACTGGCATGGTGACGCATCACCACCCGGCTCTGACGCCCGCGCACCACCGCCAGCGGCACCTTCAGCTGGCGAACCTGGCCTGGGCTGGTATGGGGCACGCCTCGGTAGATACTGATTTCGGTGGCCGGGTCAAAGCGCAAGCGCAGGCGATCGCCCACCTGTTGCAGGCCGTGTTGCAAATACGCGTCAAAGCACTCCGGGTCGAAGCCGCGAAACAGCGTTTTGCCGGCGAAGTAGCTGCGTGCGGCGGCCAGGTCGCTGAATTCTTCACGCCGGCCCAAGGTACGCCCCGCCGGGGTCAGGCGGTCTATAAAGCCAAAACGTTTGGCAGCGCGAATTACCCAGCGGTCAGCGCGGGTCAATACCGGCGAATCAAGCATCACCACACCACGGTACAGCTGCGGGCGGCGCATGGCCGCGTGCAAGTGCAGCACGCCGCCCAAGGAATGGCCCACGCCCCACACCGGTTCCGGTTGCTGTTCCAGGTGATGGATCAGCTCATCCACCAGGTTCTGCCAGTTGTCATCCACCGGAAACCTGGGGTCGTGACCGTGCTGCGGCAAATGCGCCACCGCGTACTCCGGGGCCAGGGCGGCAAACAACTTGCCGTAAGTGGCTGAAGGAAAGCCATTGGCATGGGCAAAAAACACGTGCTGCGACATACAGGATCCATCTACGGGAACAGAAGTGAATTGTCACCAGCCTTAAGCCGTACAGCAATGACTGTAACCGCCAGGAATGATGACACTCACGCCACGCCTATCGTGCAGGTGGGTTCTCGCCCAACGGCACCACGGCCATGGTCAGGCGCGACACACAGCTGGCTTTGCCATCGTCGCTGGTCAAGCGAATGTCCCACACCTGAGTGGTACGGCCGATATGAATCGCCCGTGCTACCGCCCTCACCCGCCCGCTGCGCACACCACGCAAGTGGTTGGCGTTGACTTCAAGGCCCACGCAATAGAACTTGCTGGCATCAATGCACAGGTAAGCCGCCATGGAGCCGACGCTTTCGGCCAGCACCACCGACGCGCCACCGTGCAGCAGGCCGTACGGCTGGTGGGTGCGATGGTCGACCACCATGCTCGCGGTCAGCGACTCGTCGTCGAAGCTTTCGAAACGGATATCCAGCAGTTCACCGATGGTGTTTTTCTGGATGGCGTTGAGTTGCTCGATATTCGGTTGGGTGCGCCACAAGCTCATGAAGTCGTCCTTATTGGTTTTATTACGGTCCTAATCCTGCCACACAATCGGCTCACTGCGTTCGCTCCAGGCCGAAAATTGTGCACCGTAAGTCGACTCGATCACGTTGCGTTTTATCTTTAAGGTCGGCGTCAAAAAGCCGTTTTCCACCGCCCAGTTGTCTTTGACCACCACCAGTTGGCGCAAGCGTTCATGCTTGTCCAGTGCGCCGTTGACCTGTTCCAGCCAGCGTTCCAGGCTGCTGCGCAGCGCCTGCCGGTCCTGGCTGCCGGCTGACAGCACGCACAAGCCCAGCGGCGCCAACAGGCCATCGCCAACCACACAGACTTGTTCGATGCGTGCATGTTCAGCCAGGCGGTTTTCGATCGGCGCCGGGGCTACGTATTTGCCCTTGCTGGTCTTGAAGATCTCCTTGAGCCGCCCGGTCAGACGCAGGCGGCCGTCGGCGTCCTGCTCGCCCTTGTCGCCAGTACGCAGGAAGCCATCGTCGGTGAGGGTTTCAGCGGTTTTCTGCGGGTCCTTGAAGTAGCCGAGCATTGTGGCGCCGCTGCGCACCTGCACTTCGCCCGCCGGGTCGATGCGCACTTCAACGCCAGGACATGGCAGGCCGATCCAGCCAAGCGTTTGCTGGCCAGGGCGGCACACGTGGGAATAGCCGCAGCTTTCGGTCATGCCATACACCTCCAGCACGTCCAGGCCCAGGCGTTGATACCAGCGCAACAGCGCCTCGGGCACCGGCGCTGCGCCGGACAGCGCGATGCGCAGGGCATCCAGGCCCAGCCCGGCCAACACTTTATGGCCGACGCGCTTGCCGATAAAAGGCAGGCGCAACAGGGTATCGAGGCGTTTTTCCGGCATTTTGGCGTAGACGCCCATCTGGAACTTGGTCCAGATACGCGGCACGCCGAACAAGGCTGTGGGCCGCGCCCGGCGCAGGTCGGTCAGAAAAGTCTCGAGGTTTTCGGCGAAAAACACAGTTTGCCCGGTATAGATCGAGGCCAGCTCGACAAACATGCGCTCCGCCACATGGCACAGCGGCAAGTACGACAGCAGCCGGTCGCCCTCGCCCAAGCCAAATATCTCTGTGCCGCGCGTGGCCGCAAATCCAAGGGCGCCAAAGGTTTGCATCACGCCTTTGGGCAGGCCGGTCGTGCCGGAGGTGTAGACGATGGTTGCCAGGCTTGCGGCATCCGGCGCGGGGTTGTCCTGGATCGGCGCATTGGCTTGCAGGTCTGCCCAGCTGAAATCAAAGTCGCCGGCCGGGCACAACGGCAAGCTGATGGTCGGCAACCCGGCCGGGATGCCGGGCGCCATCGCAGGCCAGTCATCCAGCTTGCCGATCAGCACCAGCGCCGCCTCGGAATGCGTGAGCACATGGTTGACGGACTCGGCCGTGAGGTTGGGGTACAACGGCACCGACACATGCCCGGCCATCCAGATCGCCAGGTCGGCAATGATCCAGTGCGCACAGTTTTTCGAGATCAGGGCAATGTGCGAGCCTTGGGGCAATTCCCGGGCGCGCAACCAATGCGCGGCGCAACGGGCCTGATGGCCGACATCGCCCCAGGTGAGCGTCTGCACCTCGCCGCCGCCGATGGGTTGCACCAGAAAGGGTTTGCGCGGGTGTCGCGCTTCACGTTCGAAGAAGACCTGCAACGGCAAACGAAAAGCGACAGGCATGGGACGCGCTCCTTTGTGATCCGATGATAGCCAACCAAGCACTTGCTTGGTTGACTATATAGCACACAAAGTCGCGATTGCTTTTCCTACGGATGCTTCACACTGACCAGGCTCATCAGCCCTGCCAGCGGAAAATCGCCTTCCAGCTCCGCCAGGCTGGCGGTGTGCATCGGCTCTGGCTGGCGCTGGTGACCATGCTGCAAAAAGCTGATCAGGCTGCCCACCAAGGGTTGGTGGCTGACCAGTAGCACGTTGTCATCGGTGTCGAGCTTTTCCAGCACTTGCAGCGGGTTGCCCTCAGGCATCAACCACGGCACCGTGCGGACCTGCGGCTCAAACCCCAGCGCGTCACGCACCAACTGCGCGGTCTGCTGCGCGCGCACATAAGGGCTGGCGATAATTGCGCTGATGGGCTGGCCGATCAGGTGCGCAGCACTGCGCAACACTTCGCCACGGCCGTGCTCGGTGAGGTTGCGTTCGGCGTCGGTGCGCGCATGCCCTTCGGCTTCACCGTGACGCAAAATCCATAGCTTCACAGCTTTGGCTCCTCATCACGCGCCGGGTGCGGCGCGGGTGGCACGCTGTGGGCGGCTTCGCCTTCGGGTGCGCGTGGGGTTGGCCAATCGGCAAACGGCCAAGGTTTCTGTTCAGTATGAAAGCTGCCGAAACGGCCGATCTGCGCCAGGAACTGGCTGAGGCTGTCGCCAAAGTTCATCAGGCCCAGGTTCGGCGCGCCGTAGATCAGGCGATAAATCAGCTGCACCACCACCAGCGCACCGAGCAGGAACTGCGCCACTTGCCACACCAGGGCAAACACCAGCATCCACAGGACGCGCAGCAGGATGGACTCGTATTTTGGGGTGTCTTTAGGATCGTTCATGTGCGCGTTCCTCAGTTGAAACCGCTGGTGGAAATGAAGTCGACGTCGGTCTTGGGCTCGGCGCGCATCAGCACCTCGATCACCTGGTCCAAGGTGCGCCCTTCAAACAGGATCGCATGCAGCCCGGCGACCAGCGGCATGTACACACCGACTTCCTGGGCCTTGGCCTTCAACACCTTGAGGGTGTTGACGCCTTCGGCGACTTCGCCCAGGCGCGTGACCGCGTCTTCCAGGCTCAGGCCCTGGCCGAGGGCGAAGCCGACTTGATAGTTGCGGCTTTTGGGCGACGAGCAGGTGACGATCAAGTCACCGACGCCTGCCAGCCCGAGGAAGGTCATCGGGTTGGCGCCCTGGTTCACGGCAAAGCGGGTCATCTCCGCCAACGCGCGGGTGATCAGCATGCTTTTGGTGTTCTCGCCCATGCCCAGCGCCACGGCCATGCCGGCGATGATCGCGTAGACGTTTTTCAGCGCCCCGCCCAGCTCGACGCCGAAGCGGTCGCCACTGGCGTAGACGCGGAAGGTACGGCCATGCAGCACGGCCTGCACACGTTCGCACAGTGCTTCGTCTTCACTGGCCACCACCGTGGCGGTCAGCGCGTGCTCGGCGACTTCCCGTGCCAGGTTCGGCCCGGACAGCACGCCGATGCGCGCCTGCGGGGCGATCTCGGCGAGGATTTCGCTCATCAGCTTGAAGGTCTGCGCCTCAATGCCTTTGGTCAGGCTGACCAGCAGCTTGCCGGCCAGGCGTTCAGCGTGGGGCGCCAACACCGAGCGCAAGGCGCTGGAAGGCAGCGCGACAAAGCACAGGTCACAGTCGGTCAGCGTGGCCAACAGGTCGGTGACCGGCTCCACCACCGGATGAATCTTGATGCCTTTAAGGTAACGGGGGTTTTCCCGATGCACGCGGATGGCCTCGGCCTGCTCGGGATCACGCATCCACTGGCGCACCGCGTGGCCGTTCTCAGCCAGCAGGTTAGCCACGGCGGTACCAAAACTTCCGCCTCCCAGGACCGCAATAGGGCGCTGTTCAGTCATATGCAATCCGTTAATCCTTACATGGCGATGGCGGCATTATACGGGGCGACCCGCTTGCGGCCAGCCCCCGCGTCAATTCGTGCGCTTGTCGGAAAATGCCACACTTGTGTGAAGTAATTGCAAGTCCCACGACTGGCAAATGGCCCCACCTCAGTTAACATGGGCGGCTATCCGTAATTATCAAGGCTGCACCGTGCATCTGGGCCATCCTCCTCGCTCATCTCTGTTGCTGATATTGCTGTGCAGCACAGCTGCGCTGGCGGATGACCTGTTTCTCGACAGCCAGCCACTGCCGCAAGTGTTGACCGCCACACGCCTCAAGCAATCGGCCGCGGCCGTGCCCGGCAGCATGACGGTGATCGACAGCGAGCTGATCAAAGCCAGCGGCGCACGCGACATCGCTGAACTGCTGCGGCTGGTGCCGGGGATGATGGTCGGCTACACCACCGGCAACCAGGCGGCGGTGAACTACCACGGCACCAGCGCCAGCGACGCGCGACGCATGCAGGTGTTGATCGACGGGCGCTCGGTGTACCGCGCGGGCCTGGCCACCGTGGACTGGAGCGACATCCCGGTGGCCATGGAAGATATCGAGCGCATCGAGGTGTTCCGTGGCCCCAACACCGTCAGCTACGGCGCCAACGCGCTGATGGCGGTGGTCAATATCCTCACGCGCTCACCGGCCAACAGCCATGGTTCGCGGATTAAAGTCATCCGTGGCCAACGCGGCATCAACGACTATTACGCCAGCCAGGGTGTGGGCTGGGAAACCGGTGACTTGCGCCTGTCCTTGTCCGGCCAGCAGGACGATGGCTTTGACAGTGATGCCGTCGGTGCCGACCGTCGTGACGGCCGCCGCCTCAACCGCTTCAGCCTGGCGGTGAGCCAGACCCTGAATGCGCAACAGAGTCTCGATTGGCAATTTGATGCTAAGGAAGGCACCAACCAGCGTCCTTATACCTACCTGCCGGTGTTCGCAGGGATTACCGAAGGCGGCACCAATTCCGATGCCGTCGCCAAGGACTATGCCGGGTCGTTGCGCTGGAACTTCGACTTCAGCCCCGAACACAGCCTGTACATTCAAGGCTCGGCCCAGCAATGGGACCGCCAGCAGGTCTGGAAAGCCTGTGACGCCAAGGTCTCGTTCAGCCCGGAACTGACGCAGTTGTGGCAGTTGAACCCCAACTATGCCGAACGGTTGGCGCGGCACATGGACACCTACAGCCAGGGCGTTGCACCACCCGGCAGTGCCGCCGAACAAACGCTGGGCAACCAGGTGCTCGACCAGTGGCGCAACGGCGCTAACCAAAGCGTGTGCGGCGACATCGACCAAAGCACCCGCGAAAGCCGCTACGACCTGGAGATTCAGGACACCCTGAGCCTGTCCGATAGCCTGCGCCTGGTCAGCGGCATGAACTACCGTTACGACCGCGCCGACTCCGACACCTACTTCAACGGCACCCTCGACGACACCACCTGGCGCTTGTTCGGCCACCTGGAATGGCGCGCCAGCGAACACTGGCTGCTGCAAGGCGGCGCCATGTACGAAGACACCCACCTGAGCGGCAACTCGCTGACGCCACGGGTGGCGGTCAACTACCTGATCAACCCGCGCCACGGCTTGCGGGCGGTGTACTCCGAGGCGATTCGCTCGCCGGACATGTTCGAGAACAACGTCAACTGGAGTTACCGCGTCACCAATTTGAGCTCCCCGACCTACGGGCAGAACTCCGGGCAATATTTTGTGGTAACGCGAGGCCCCGGCAACCTCGATAAAGAGTTGATGCGTTCACGAGAGCTGGGCTACAACGGCTTCTTTGCCGATTTCGGGTTGAATGTCGACGTGAAACTGTTCTACGACGAAATCACCGAGATGATCAGCTCGCCGCTGCGCAACAACCAATACATTGCCAGCAACGCCAACAGCGCACGGTTCACCGGCGCCGAATCGCAGTTCGACTGGCGCATGAGCAATACCGACCGTCTGCGCCTGACCTATGCTTACGTCGACGCCGCTTCCAGCAACCCGCTGGACAAGGCGCAAACCGCGCGCAACAGCGGCTCGGCCGGTTGGCTGCGCGAGTGGGGCCACGGCTGGTCCAGTGCGCTGTTCTACTATGGCGACGATGCGCTCAACCAATATCGCTTCGAACGGGTCGACCTGCGGGTGGCCAAGCGCATTGCCCTGGGCAAAGCCAATGTGGAGCTGGCCGGCATGTTGCAACAACGCCTCGATAACCAGCCCACCACCTGGGCCGATAACAACTACGACAGTCGCCATGTCCTGTATTTCAGCGCGGAGCTGGAATTCTGACATGGGCGCTCAGTCACGGATGACCCCCTTCTTTATCTTTCGGCTCTGGCGCCGCGCCTTGCTGCTGGTGTGCCTGTTGCTGACCGCGCCGGCGTGGAGCGCCGATATCCTGTTGACCGCCGCCGAAGACGGTGCCGGCGTTCAGGCATTTACCCTGGCCCTCGCCCAGCAACGCCCCGAAGACCAGGTGAGCTTTGTCCCGCTCAAAGACTTGCCCGCGCCGAGCCAGTTGCCGCCCGGCACGCGCCTGATCCTGCTGGACCTGCCCGGCCTCGACTGGCGCCTGCAGGATGACCAGGGCCCGCCGACCCTGGTGTTGCGCATCAGCCGCTTACAGGCACGCCAGCGCCTGGGCACCACCCACCCGGCAAAAATCAGCCTGTTGTGGAGCGACCCGCCGCTGGCGCGCCAACTCAAGCTGATCGCCAACATCCTGCCGCAGGCCCAACGCATCGGTGTGCTCTATGGCAGCGACAGTGAGTTCCTGCTGCCGGAGTTGCGCGAGTATGCAGCGCCCATGGGCCTGGAAATCGTGGCGCAACGCTGGGACAACATTAACGACAGCCGCCCGTTGCAAAACCTGCTCAAGAACAGTGACGTGCTGCTCGGGCTCGACGACCCGCAGTTGTACAACCCGAAAACCGTGAAGAACCTGTTGCTCAGCAGCTACGCCCAGCAACTGCCGCTGGTGGGGCCCAACGCCGGGTTCGTCAAGGCCGGCAGCCTGGCCAGCACCTACAGCGACCAGGCCGACTGGCTGGCGGTGCTCGACCGGCTGCTGGATCATCCACCAGCCAACTGGCCACGCAGCCTGTACCCGCAACACTTCAAAGTCGTGGGTAATCCGCAGGTCGCGCGCTCACTGGGGATCGAACAGGTGGACGAAACCGCCGTCGCCGCCCGCCTGGCCGAAGGAGAAAAACGCCCATGACCTTGCGCCGTCGTTGGGACATCAACACCCGCACCCAGCTCATCACCCTGGGCCCGGCGCTGTTGCTGACCTTGCTGTTGATCAGCTTCTTTACCTTCGTGCGTATCCAGGACCTACGCCAGGAACTCGACCACACCGGCCAGTTGATCGCCAACCAACTGGCCCCGGCCACGGAGTACGGGGTGATTTCCGGCAACAACGATGTGCTCGAAAGCCTGCTGCGTGCCACGCTGGCCACCCCGCATGTGCGCTTCCTGGAGATTCAGGACAGCACTGAGAACATCCTGGTGTACGTCGAACAACCTTCGGAAAAACACGACCGTTCGCTGTCGGTGAAAGTGTTCCAGGCGCCCATCCGCTTACAGCATATCCAGCTGGGCAATGACTTTTTCCAGGACAACCTCAACGAACCCAAGGCGCCGCGTGCCGATTACCTGGGCCGGGTGATCGTCGGCATGTCCAACGACGCCTTCAGCCAGCGCCAGCAGGAGATTCTGTTCAAGGCCGGCATCCTCGCACTGTTCGCCCTGCTGTTTACCTTCCTGCTCGCGCGACGCCTGGCCGCGAGCCTGTCGCAGCCGATCAGCGCCATGGGCCACGCGGTAAAAGCCATCCAGCAAGGCGACTACAAGACACCGCTGCCGATTGTCGATGATTCGGAGCTGGGCGACTTGTCGCGGCACATCAACAACCTCGCCGAAGGCCTTAACCAGGCCAGCCGCGAACAGCACCAGGCCATGGCCCAGTTGATCCAGACCCGCGAAGAAGCCGAACGGGCCAACAACGCCAAGTCGGACTTCCTGGCGATGATGAGCCACGAGTTGCGCACGCCCATGAACGGCGTGCTGGGTATGCTGCAACTGCTGGAAACCACCGAGATGACCGAGGAGCAGACCGAGTACGCGGCGCTGGCCTCGGAGTCCACCGAGCACCTGCTTAAAGTCATCAACGACATCCTCGATTTCTCACGTATCGAACGCGCCGCGCTGGAGCTGGAACATATCGCCTTCAACCTGGCGGACCTGATCAACAGTTGCGCCCAGGCCTTCCAGCACAGCGCACAGCAACGTGGCCTGAGCCTGGAATTACCGATTCCGCTGGGCATGGACGCCTTGCGCGTGAGGGGTGACCCGACGCGTATCCGCCAAATCCTGGTGAACCTGATCGGTAACGCGCTCAAATTCACCGAGCACGGCAGCGTCACCGTCGAGCCCCATTGGCAAACTCTCGACCATGAACTGGTGTGGTTCACCTGCACGGTGCGCGACAGCGGCATCGGGATTTCCGCTGAACGCCTGGAGCTGATGTTCGATGCGTTCCAGCAGGCTGACAGTTCCATTTCCAGACGTTACGGCGGCACCGGCCTGGGCCTGCCTATTGCTCGCACGCTGGCCGAACGAATGGGCGGCACGTTGCGCGCGCAAAGCCAGGAAGGCCGTGGCTCGGTATTTACCCTGGAAATTCCACTGGCCATCGACCAGCACAGCTTGCCGGCGATCGCCCTGGACGCCGAGGGCAAGGCCAGCGCGGGTGATGGCCGCCATGTGTTGCTGGTGGAAGACAACCCGGTCAACCGCACCGTGGTCGAGGCCATGTTGCGCAGCCTGGGCTTTGAAGTGAGCCTGGCCACCGATGGCGCCGAGGCAATCCGCAGCGCCGAGAGCCTGATTTTTACCGCGATCCTGATGGATTGCCGCCTGCCGCTGATCGACGGCTACGAAGCCACCCGCCGGATTCGCCAACTGCCCGGCTGCGCCGACCTGCCGATTATCGCGTTGACGGCCAACGCCTTGCAGGGCGATCGCGAAGCCTGTCTGGCAGCCGGAATGAACGATTACCTGGCCAAGCCGTTCAAACGCACGGATTTGCAGCAAATACTGCAGCGCTGGGTGCAATAGCGCCGCGCCATCAACCAACTGCGACTGGCGCGAGAGACGAAAGTGCGGCAGTCTTAGGCACCCAAACGGGCCGATAAACAGGCTCGGTTTAAAATTTCAGTGAACAAGTGTACATTGAGTACCTTGACGCTGTGACTTTCACTACAACGCAATAGTCTATGTGTAGGCTGCCGGTATGAGGCATGAACGCTTCATTCGGTCCGGGAAGATTTACCCTGCCCTGCCGCATGGGATTATTGAGGAGCTCGCATGACCAAACAAAACGCCTTTACTCGGGAAGACCTGCTGCGCTGCAGTCGCGGTGAGCTGTTCGGCCCAGGTAACGCGCAACTGCCCGCCCCGAACATGCTGATGGTGGATCGCATCACCCATATCAGCGAAGAGGGTGGCAAGTACGGCAAAGGTGAATTGGTCGCCGAGCTGGATATCACCCCTGACCTGTGGTTCTTCGCCTGCCATTTCGAAGGCGACCCTGTGATGCCGGGCTGCCTGGGCCTTGATGCCATGTGGCAACTGGTCGGTTTCTACCTGGGCTGGCAAGGCCTGCCAGGTCGCGGCCGCGCCCTGGGTTCGGGCGAAGTGAAGTTCTTTGGCCAGGTCCTGCCGACTGCCAAGAAAGTCACCTACAACATTCAAATCAAGCGCGTCCTCAAGGGCAAGCTGAACCTCGCTATCGCCGACGGTTCGGTGACTGTCGACGGTCGCGAGATCTATACTGCCGAAGGCCTTCGGGTCGGCGTATTCACTTCCACTGACAACTTTTAAGGGTTATCCGCATGCGCCGCGTCGTTATCACTGGTCTGGGCATTGTTTCTTGCCTGGGCAATGACAAAGAGACCGTCACCGCTAACCTGCGTGCAAGTCGCCCTGGCATCCGCTTCAACCCGGAATATGCCGAAATGGGTCTGCGTAGCCAGGTTTCCGGCTCCATTGACCTGCCCCTCGAAGAACTGATTGATCGCAAGATCTATCGCTTCGTCGGCCACGCTGCCGCTTACGCTTACCTGGCCATGAAAGACGCCATTGCCGATTCCGGCCTGAGCGAAGACCAGGTTTCGAACGTACGCACCGGCCTGATCGCCGGCTCCGGCGGCGCATCGACCCTCAACCAGATGGAAGCGCTGGACATCCTGCGCGAAAAAGGCGTGAAACGCGTTGGCCCGTACCGTGTAACGCGGACCATGGGCAGCACTGTTTCGGCCTGTCTGGCCACCCCGTTCCAGATCAAGGGTGTGAACTACTCGATCTCCTCTGCCTGCGCCACCAGTGCTCATTGCATCGGTACTGCGGTCGAGCAGATCCAGCTGGGCAAGCAGGACATCGTTTTCGCTGGCGGCGGCGAAGAAGAACATTGGAGCCAGTCGTTCCTGTTCGACGCCATGGGCGCGCTGTCCACCCAGTACAACGAAACCCCGGAAAAGGCCTCCCGCGCCTACGACGCCAAGCGTGACGGCTTCGTCATCGCCGGCGGTGGCGGCATGGTGGTGGTCGAGGAGCTGGAACACGCTCTGGCCCGTGGTGCAAAAATCTACGCGGAAATCGTCGGCTACGGCGCTACTTCCGACGGTTACGACATGGTTGCGCCGAGCGGCGAAGGTGCCATTCGTTGCATGCAGATGGCCATGTCCACCGTGGACACCCCAATCGACTACCTGAACACCCACGGCACTTCGACTCCGGTCGGCGATGCCAAGGAAATGGAAGGCGTGCGTGCGGTATTCGGTGACAAGGCTCCGGCCATCAGCTCCACCAAGAGCCTGTCGGGTCACTCCCTGGGCGCCGCCGGCGTTCACGAAGCGATCTACTGCCTGCTGATGATGGAAGGCAACTTCATGGCCGGCTCGGCCAACATCGACGAGATCGACCCGGTCGTCGCCGATATGCCGATCCTGACCAAGACCGTTGAAAACGCAAAAATCGACACCGTGATGAGCAACAGCTTCGGCTTCGGTGGCACCAACGCCACCCTGGTACTGAAACGCTGGCAGGGCAAGTAAGCCCCGCAGGTTGATCACCTGGAAAAGCCCCGACTGGTTCGGGGCTTTTTTGTGGGCAATGGAATGAGACCGAGTCGCCTACATCGCAGGCAAGCCAGCTCCCACATATGACGGTGTTCGCCATTCAACATGTGGGAGCTGGCTTGCCTGCGATAGCGTCACCTCGGTCCCAAGCCCTACACCGAAAACCGCGCCACCATGGTATTCAGGTCCACCGCCAACCGCGACAACTCCTGGCTCGCCGCACTGGTCTGGTTAGCGCCCGTCGACGTCTGATGCGCCAGGTCGCGAATATTCATCAAATTGCGATCCACCTCCCGCGCCACCGCTGCCTGCTGCTCCGAGGCACTCGCAATCACCAGGTTGCGCTCGTTGATCAAGGTAAAGGCCGACGCAATCTCCTCCAACGCCGTGCCCGCCGACTTGGCGATATCCAACGTAGAGCGCGCCCGCGTATTGCTCTGCTGCATCGAACTGACAGCTTGATCGGTGCCTTGCTGAATCCCGCTTATCATCAATTCTATTTCCTGAGTCGACTGCTGCGTGCGATGGGCCAGTGCCCGCACTTCATCGGCCACCACCGCAAACCCACGCCCGGCATCGCCCGCGCGCGCCGCTTCGATCGCGGCATTCAGCGCCAGCAAGTTGGTCTGCTCGGCAATCGAGCGAATCACATCCAACACCTTGCTGATGCCATAGACCTTCTGCGCCAAGTCCTCAACCTGGGTCGCGTTGGATGTGACGTCATCGGCCAGCGCTTCAATCGACACCACGGTCTGATGCACCTGCTCGCGCCCACGCTGGGCAATGCGGTCAGACTCACGGGACGCCTGTGACGTGGCCACCGCATTGCTCGCCACCTCCTCCACCGCCGCGGTCATCTGGTTGACCGCCGTGGCCGCCTGTTCAATTTCCTGGTTCTGCTGGTGCAAACCACGGGTCGCATCTTCAGTCACACAACTGAGTTCTTCAGAAGCCGAGGCCAATTGGTTCGAAGACTCGGCAATCCGTCGAATGGTGTCGCGCAGGTTCTCCTGCATGCCCTTGAGCGCCTGCTGCAAGCGCGCGGGTTCATCGTTGCCGGTTACGTTGATCTCACCAGTGAGGTCGCCGCCTGCCACGCCCTGGGCAACCTTCAGCGACTGCGCCAACGGCAGCACGATGCTGCGGGTCAGCCATACCGCCAGGCCAATGGTGATCAATGCTGTGAGCACTATCATGCCAACCACCCATGTGCGCGATTGGGTGAACACGCTCTGCGCGAGGTTCGCGGCCTGGTTGGCACTGGCCTTGTTCAAGGCGACCAGGTCGTGCAGGGTCGCGGCCATCTCATCGGCCAGTTGATTCATCTCCCCATTGACGATCCTGACCGCATCCTCCAGCTGGTTGGCCTTGGAAAACGCCATCACCTGCTCCTGACGTTGCAGGTATTGCTGCTCCTGGTTTTTGAAACGATCAAACAGCACACGCTCTTCGGGCAGTACGATCAACCCTTCGTAGAGCGTCTGCGCATGGTGCAGGCCGTTTTTCAGGTCGGTGAGCTTCTGTTCGTTCTGCGCCAGCGCCTGCGGGTCACGGTTGACCACCAAACGCAGGGTGAGGGCACGCACCCGCAACAGGTCCTGGCTCATCTCCCCCACCGCCATCACGCTGGGCAGCCAGTTGTTCTCCACCTGATCGGACTGCTGGCGCATATTGGCCATCTGCAGCAGGGCGAAGCCGCCCAGGGCAAACACCATCAATGCCAGCACGCCAAAGCCTAAGCCTGCGCGCGGGGCGATATTCAAACTACGGATACTCATGCCTGGATTCCTTCCGAATGCGCTGCATCCACCTGCAGCAGGTCTCCTGAAAGGTATCGGCCCTTTGTCGCGTTTGCGTAAGACGAAAACGCGATATCAACGCGCTTGGCAATCGCGCGGGCAGCCATTGGAAAAAACACGGAACACTGAAGTGCCGGCATGCTCTATAACTGCATGACCTTTTACTGCCCTCGTGAGGTTTGCCATGCCTGTTACCGTCAATACGCTTAACCACGACAACTTTCGCCACAGCGTGAACATCAACAACCACGAACTGTTCACCGACCTGCCCAAGAGCCTGGGCGGTGATGATTCGGCGCCCTCGCCCCACGATTATTTCGACGCCGCCCTGGCCTCGTGCAAGGCGCTGACCGTCAAGCTCTACGCGCAGAAAAAAGACATCCCGCTCACCGGCGTCACCGTGGAAGTTACCCACGACAGCTCAGAGGAGCAAAAAGGCAAGTACAAGCTCAACGTCAAGCTGACGCTCAAGGGCGTACTCAGCGATGAGCAGCGCGATGAGCTGCATCGCGTCGCCGATAAGTGCCCGGTACACAAGCTGATGACCACTGCCGACGTCACCATCGAAACCAAACTGTCCGAAGGCGCTTTCAGCCAGTAGCCCCAACCTCCCGTCGAGCGGGTTATGCTCAGTAGCACCTAACCCGCTCAGACAGGGACGCCCCATGACCACCCTTACCGTGATCCGCCCGCGCGCCGAAGACGTCGAAGGCCAGCCGATCCTGCGACCGCTGCCGTCACGCGAATGCCGCAGCGTCGGGCCTTTTGTGTTTTTCGACCATATGTTGTCGACCCGCTATGCACCCGGCACCGGCATGAATATCCGCCAGCACCCGCATATCGGGCTGTCCACCCTCACCTACCTGTTCGAAGGCGCCCTGCAACACAAGGACAGCCTGGGCTCGGACCAGGTAGTGCAAGCCGGTGACGTCAGCTGGATGACCGCCGGCAGCGCAATTGCCCACGTCGAGCGCACGCCCGAAGCCCTCAAGGCCAGTGGTTTCAGCCTGCACGGCCTGCAGGTGTGGCTGGCCTCGCCCAAGGACCATGAAACCGGGCCGGGCCACTACAGCCATCACCCGGCGGCAAGCCTGCCGGTGAGCGATAACCTGGGCGTGCAGATTCGCCTGATCGCAGGCGCGGGCTTCTGCCTTAAATCGCCGGTGCCGGTGCTGTCGCCTACGTTATATGCCGAGGTGCAGATGCACACGGCCACGACGCTGCTGATCCCGGATGAGCATGAGGAGCGCGCGGTGTATGTGCTGGACGGCGAGGTGCAGTTGGACGGTGAGGCAGTGGAGGCGCATAGCCTGGTGGTATTGCCGAGCGGGCAGGAAATGACCTTGTTTGCCGAAAGCGATTGCCACGTGGTGGTGTTCGGCGGCGCGCCGCTGGATGGGCCACGCCGGATCAATTGGAATTTTGTCGCGAGCGATCCGGCGGTGATTGAACAGGCCAGGCAGCGCTGGGCGGCCGGGGATTGGCCGACGGTGCCGGGTGAATCTGAAAGGATTGAGTTGCCTGTCAGATAGCTATCGCAGGCAAGCCAGCTCCCACATGTTGAATGTATTCACAGTTCAACGTGTGGGAGCTGGCTTGCCTGCGATGAGGCCGGAACAGGCGCTAAAGCTTTAGCCCTTGAACACTTCATCCAGCAAGTTATGCATCGACTGAAACGCACGCTTGGCCGTCTTCGCGTCGTACATCATCTTGCCCGGCACATTGGCGTGCGGGTCAGTAAAGGAATGCACCGCGCCGCCGTAGCTCAGCAGTTGCCAATCCACACCGGCGGCGTTCATTTCTTGCTCAAACGCCGGCAGTTGCTCTTTCGGCACCAACGGATCGGACGCGCCGTGCAGCACCAGCACCGAACCCTTGACGTGCTTGGCACCGGCCGGGTTTTGTGTGTCGATCGTGCCGTGGAACGACACAGCAGCCTTCAACGGCGCACCGGTGCGTGCCAGCTCCAGCGAGCAGAAACCACCAAAGCAGAAACCGAAGGTCGCCAGCTTCGAGGTATCAACGGCCGCTTCGGTCTGGCTTTGCAGTTGCTCAAAGGCCGCCTGCATGCGCTTGAGCAGCGCCGGGTTATCGTTCTTCAACGGCATCATCGCAGCGCCGGCTTCATCGCCATTCGTCGGGCGCACGGTCTGCCCGTACAGGTCGGCGATCAGTACCACGTAGCCTTGGCTGGCCACGCTCTTGGCGATTTCCTCGGCACCCGCACTCACCCCCATCCAGTTCGGCGCCATCAGCAGGCCCGGCAGCGGGCCCTTGTGGCTGGCATCGAACGCCAGGCGGCTTTCATAAGACTGGCCATCAATCTGATAGACCACGGAACGTACAGTGACTTGGCTCATCATTTACTCCAGTTGAGGTGCGTTAGAACGAAAAAACCCGCCGAAGCGGGTTTTTCTACAACGGTGTTAAACCGACAGTTCAACCAACAGCTTGTTCAGCCGGCGCACATACGCGGCCGGATCTTTAAGGCTGTCACCGGCAGCCAGGGCTGCCTGGTCGAAGAGGATGTGCGACAGGTCGCCAAAACGCTCTTCACTCTGCTCGCCATCGAGTTTCTCGATCAGCGGGTGAGCCGGGTTGAATTCGAAGATCGGCTTGGAATCCGGCACTTTCTGCCCGCTGGCTTCGAGGATCTGACGCATCTGCATGCCCAGGTCCTGCTCACCGATGGCCAGAATCGCCGGAGAGTCGGTCAGACGGTGGGAAACCCGCACTTCGCTGACGGCATCGCCCAAGGCAGTCTTGATCCGCTCAACCAGGCCTTCTTTGGCCTTGGCGACTTCTTCGGCTTCCTTCTTCTCTTCTTCGGAGTCCAGGTTACCCAGGTCCAGGTCACCACGGGCCACGTCGACGAAGGTCTTGCCGTCGAACTCGCTGAGGTAGCTCATCAGCCACTCGTCGATACGGTCGGTCAACAGCAGCACTTCGATGCCTTTCTTGCGGAAGACTTCCAGGTGCGGGCTGTTCTTGACCTGGGCGTAGGTTTCGCCGGTCAGGTAGTAGATCTTGTCCTGACCTTCCTTGGCGCGTGCCAGGTACTCGGCCAACGACACGATCTGCTCGCCGTCGTCACCCTGAGTCGAGGCAAAACGCAGCAGGCCGGCGATTTTTTCCTTGTTGGCGAAATCTTCTGCCGGGCCTTCTTTCATGACCTGGCCGAAGTTTTTCCAGAAGCCCTTGTATTGCTCAGGCTCGTTCTTCGCCAGTTTTTCCAGCATGTCGAGCACGCGCTTCGTTAGCGCCGACTTCATGGAGTCGATGATCGGGTCTTTCTGCAGGATTTCCCGCGACACGTTCAGCGACAGGTCGTTGGAGTCGACCACACCTTTGATGAAGCGCAGGTACAGCGGCAGGAACGATTCCGCCTGGTCCATCACGAACACGCGCTGCACGTACAGTTTCAGGCCTTTTGGCGCCTCACGCTGGTACAGATCGAATGGGGCACGGGCCGGTACATAAAGCAGCGAGCTGTATTCCAGCTTGCCTTCGACCTTGTTGTGGCTCCAGCTCAGCGGGTTCTCGTAGTCGTGAGCGATGTGCTTATAGAACTCCTGATACTCCTCGTCTTTGACTTCGGTACGAGGGCGGGTCCACAAGGCGCTGGCACGGTTGACCACTTCCCATTCCTGGGCAGGTTTCTCTTCGCCCTCGACAGCCGCTTGTTCTTTCGGCAGTTCGATCGGCAAAGCGATGTGGTCGGAGTATTTCTTGATGATATTGCGCAGTCGGTAGCCGTCGGCGAATTCATCTTCAGCGGCTTTGAGGTGCAGCACGATACGCGTGCCACGGTCAGCCTTGTCGATAGTGGCGATTTCGAACTCGCCCTCACCTTTGGAGGCCCAGTGCACGCCTTCGCTGGCGTCAAGGCCAGCACGGCGGCTGAATACTTCAACCTTGTCGGCAACGATGAAGGCCGAGTAGAAGCCCACGCCGAACTGACCGATCAGGTGCGAATCTTTCTTCTGGTCGCCCGACAGATTCTTCATGAAGTCTGCGGTGCCGGACTTGGCGATGGTACCCAGATGGGTAATCGCGTCTTCACGGCTCATGCCGATGCCGTTGTCTTCGAGGGTGACGGTCTTGGCGTCCTTGTCAAAGCTCACACGGATTTTCAGTTCGGCGCCACCTTCCAGCAACTCAGGCTTGGAGAGGGCTTCGAAACGTAATTTGTCGACAGCGTCAGAGGCGTTCGAGATCAATTCGCGAAGGAAGATTTCCTTGTTGGAATACAGCGAATGGATCATGAGGTGCAGCAGTTGCTTCACCTCGGTCTGGAAGCCCAGGGTTTCCTTTTGAGTTTCCACACTCATGGTCATCAAACTCCAATTGGATGGCAGTGGCCGCGCCCGAAAGGGTTGGCGGCGGGTTGTCATCAAAGTTGGGGGCTAAGACCAGGATTTCAAGGGCGCACCAATTCCTCAATTTTGAAATGTGCGCGAGCGGTGGCAATCGGCTCAGCGGCGGTGCTTTGCCAGGCGGTGATCGCCACATTCGCCACCCGGCGGCCTTGGCGCCACACCTGGCATTTGGCGTAAGTGTCGCGAAACTGCCCGGCACGCAAGTAATCCAGGGAAAAATCGATGATTTTCGGCAAACCTGGCACACCGGTAAATACCAGCAAATGTAACGCTGCCGACAGCTCCATAAAGCCTGCGATCACACCGCCGTGCAGCGCTGGCAATATCGGGTTACCAATATTGTCCTTGTTGGCCGGCAGGCGAAACAGCAGCTCATCCCCCAACCTTGAGCATTCGATGCCGATCAGCTTGGCGTAGGGCACCAGGTTGAGCAACGCCTCATAGTCGCCGCGCTCATGGGCCTGTTCGAGGCGGGTCTTGAATCGATGCGTCATGCCTGGTCTCCCTTGATCGAATTGCCGAGTCCTTGCGTGCCTTTGAGGCGCTTGCCCATGCGCATGAAGGTGCCCACCACATGGGCGATGGGTTGCTGAGGATCATCCTGGTAGGCAAAGCCACGGGTAAAGATCACGTCGGTGGTCACCCGGTAGCATTGTGCAAAGCCATACACCGGCTTGTGCGGCTCGGCGGGATGCATGTAGTCGACGCGCAAATCCAGGGTCGGGCACACCTCGAACTCCGGCAGTACGCACAGCGTGGCCATGCCGCAGGCGGTGTCCATCAGTGAGGTCAGCGCGCCGCCGTGAATCACGCCGGTCTGAGGGTCACCGACGATATGCGGGCCGTAAGGCAGGGCCAGCGTCATGCCCTCCTCGCTGGCGGCATGCACGATAATGCCCAGCACCTGGCAATGGCGCAGGGCCAAAACAAAGCGTGTGGCACGCTCTAACAAGGGATTTTCGGTCATGTGTGCAGACTCTTATTAGTGTGGGTTTGCGCAGTAGCCGGGACAGGACTAAAAGTTCCTTGGCAGCGGTGTTTTATATATCTTTGAAACAAAAGGAACTAATGCTGGCCGTCCAAGCTCGAAAGGCCAGTAGATATCTTCAATAAGGAGAAACACCCCATGCGCAAGACTTTAGCTATTTCCATGATGTTGGCCGCTGCCCTCGGTCTCGCTGCCTGCGATAAGAAATCCGAAGACAAAGCCCAAGATGCCGCCGCGCATTCTGAGCAAGCTCAGAAGGACATGGCGAAAGCACAGGATAAAGTGAACGACGCTGCGAAAGAAAACGCCGATGCTGCCAAAGCTCAGGCTGAATCGAACGAAGCCGCCGCGAAAGAAGCTGCACCTGCTGCACCTGCAGAACCTGCCAAGAACTAATAGCCTGGCATTTGCTGCAAAAAGAAAGCCCGCTTACATAGCGGGCTTTACTTTGCCTGCGATTTATAGAATTTGATTAACCCTGGGTGCCACTCATCAAGACACAGTTTCTTTAGCCGGCTCGGCTACCGGCATATCGGTCGGCGTATAAACCATCACCTGCAGTACGTCGGAATGAAACTCGCGGCGATACAGCACCAGTACCACACCGCTGCTCATCAACATGAACAACCAGGGGCTGACAAACCAGGCCAGCATGGTCATGCCGAAGTAATACGAGCGCAGGCCAAAGTTGAACTGGTTGGCCGCCATCGAAATCACCCGCGCCGCCCGCAGGGCAAATGCCTTTCGCTCCTGCTCCGACACCTGCCGCTCTCCGATCATCGGCGCCGAGCCCACCAGCACGGCGGCAAAGTTGTATTGGCGCATGCACCAGCTGAAGGTGAAGAACGCGTAGACGAACACCAGCGCCAGGCACAGCAGCTTGATTTCCGACATGCCCTGTGACGCCTGCTGCACCATGGGGATGTCCGCCAACAACGATACCGCACGCTCGGACGCGCCCAGCACGGTGAGAATACCGGCGAGAATAATCAACGTGCTGGAGGCGAAGAACGAGGCATTGCGCTCCAGGTTGCCGATCACACTGGCGTCGGCAATCCGGTTATCGCGCAGCAGCATACGGCGCATCCAGTCTTCGCGATACAGGTGCAGCACGCTGGCCAGGCAGGCGGTGTCTCGGGCTTTCCAACTGGCATAGCGGGTGTAGCCACCCCAGCACAGGGCAAACCAGAAGGCGGCCAGCAGGTGGATTTGATTGGTTTCGATGAACGACATGCAGGGCCTTGTATACGATGATTAAAGACAAACACGGTTAAAAATGTGGGAGCTGGCTTGCCTGCGATGGCGGTGGATCAGGCGACACAGCAGTGACTGAACCGACGCCATCGCAGGCAAGCCAGCTCCCACATTGACCGAACTCCAACTTTAGAGCGTTGTGGTCTTGCAGGCATAAAAAATGCCCCGTATCGATTGATACGGGGCATTTCAGTACAGCGTGAAACCGCGGCTTAGGCGATGGCTTCGCTACGCTTGCCGAGCATACGGTCAACCACTACCGCCACGCCGAGCGTCATCACCGACGGCACCAGCCATGCCAGGCCTTGCTCACTCAGCGGCAGGTGCGCCAACTGTGCAGGCATCCAATCGGCCAAGCCAGCGCCTTTAAGCGCGTCGATGCAACCAAAGATGAACGACACCAGCATCACCGGGCCAACAATACGGCCCTGCTCCTGCCAGAAGTCTTTGCAGAAGCTCAGGGCCACCAGCACGATGCACGGCGGGTAGATCGCGGTGAGCACCGGGATCGAGAAGGCAATCAGCTTGGTCAGGCCCAGGTTGGACACGAACAGCGAGAACAGCGCCAGGATCACCACCAGCGTCTTGTAAGACAATGGCAGCACTTTGCTGAAGTACTCGGCGCAAGCACAGGTCAGGCCCACGGCAGTGACCAGGCACGCCAGGGAGATCAGCACAGCGAGGAAGCCACTGCCCAGGGAGCCGAAGGTGTGTTGCACGTAGGCGTGCAACACTGCCGCGCCATTGCTGGCACCGGCCGCCACCGCGTGGCTGCCCGAACCCAGGCGGAACAGGCTGATATACACCAGCGCCAGGCCCACGCCGGCTATCAGCCCGGCGATGATCGCATAGCGAGTGATCAGCTTTGGCGACTCAACACCACGGGAACGAATCGCGTTGACGATGACGATACCGAACACCAGCGCGCCGAGGGTATCCATGGTCAAGTAGCCATTGATAAAGCCCTGGGAGAACGGTGCAGCGACGTATTCCGGGGTGGCAACACCGACATCACCGGCCGGCAAGGCAAACGCAGCGATGCCCAGCACGGCCAGGGCGATGATCTTCAACGGTGCGAGAAAACGCCCTACCGTGTCCAGCAGACGCCCTGGGTACAGGGAAATGAAGAACACCAGCAGGAAGTACACCGAGCTGTAGAGGAACAGCGCCAGCGGGCTTTCGCCGGTCAGCGGCGCCAGGCCCACTTCAAACGAAACAGTCGCGGTGCGCGGGGTGGCGAACAGCGGACCTACCGCCAGGTACGCCGCCGCCGCCAGCAGGCCACCGGCGATCTTGCCGATCGGGCTGCTCAATGCGTCCATGCCGCCGCCGACCTTGGCCAGCGCGATCACGGTAACCACCGGCAAGCCAACTGCGGTGATCAGGAAGCCCAGCGCTGCCATCCAGACGTGAGGCCCGGACTGCAAACCAACGATAGGCGGGAAGATGATGTTGCCGGCGCCCACGAACAGGGCAAAAGTCATAAAGCCTAACGCCAGGATGTCCTGGCTTTTCAACACTTTCATTTCAGGAAATACCACACTACTGAATCGGAATTTAGAGAGGGATTCCCTGTGGATGAGGGAACTGCTGCCGGCCCTGATGGGGACCGACCGGTCTAGCGCGCGGCTTCCTTTTGGGAGGCGGACGCATAAAGAGGCGGCTAGAGTACAGAAATAAGCCGACAAACGCACTGTTGCGGGGCGGACTGTCCGATAAGCGACATCCAAATGTCGCGTTTTCATACTTAATTTGGCAGTGCCGTCCCTGTGGGAGCTGGCTTGCCTGCGATAGCGATCTGTCTGTGCCAAATGTGTTGGCTGACACACTGCTATCTCAGGCAAGCCAGCTCCCACATTTGACCGAGTAAATCTGCCAAAAAATGGGCAAATCCAGAATGCACAAAGGCCACCCGAAGGTGGCCTTTGTGTGGTGAAGCGTCAGCTAAGCGCGAAGCTTACTTGACAGCCCAACCGGTCAGTTCGGACAAAGCCTTGCCGATATCTGCCAGCGAACGCACGGTTTTAACGCCTGCGTCTTCCAGGGCAGCAAACTTCTCGTCTGCTGTGCCCTTGCCGCCAGAGATGATTGCGCCAGCATGGCCCATGCGCTTGCCTGCAGGGGCAGTCACACCAGCGATGTAGGAAACAACCGGCTTGGTCACGTTGGCCTTGATGTAGGCAGCCGCTTCTTCTTCAGCCGAACCGCCGATCTCACCGATCATTACGATCGCCTCGGTCTTCGGGTCTTCCTGGAACAGCTTCAGGATGTCGATGAAGTTCGAACCTGGGATCGGGTCACCGCCGATGCCGACACAAGTCGACTGACCGAAACCGGCGTCAGTAGTCTGCTTGACAGCTTCGTAGGTCAGGGTGCCGGAACGCGAAACGATACCGACTTTGCCTGGCAAGTGAATGTGACCTGGCATGATGCCGATCTTGCATTCGCCTGGGGTGATCACGCCTGGGCAGTTAGGGCCGATCAGGACTACGCCCAGCTCGTCGCACTTAACTTTAGCGTCCAGCATGTCCAGGGTAGGAATGCCTTCGGTGATGCAAACGATCAGCTTGATGCCGCCGAATGCCGCTTCCAGGATCGAGTCTTTGCAGAAAGGAGCTGGAACGTAGATCACACTGGCGGTGGCGCCAGTGGCAGCTACAGCGTCTTTCACGGTGTTGAACACTGGCAGGCCCAGGTGCTCGGTACCGCCTTTGCCCGGAGTTACGCCGCCAACCATCTTGGTGCCGTATTCGATGGCTTGCTGGGTGTGGAAACTACCTTGCGAACCGGTAATACCCTGGCAGATAACTTTGGTGTCTTTATTGATCAGGACGCTCATTATTTGCCCTCCGCAGCTTTGACAACTTGTTGAGCAGCGTCGGTCAGGCTGGTAGCCGCGATGATGTTCAAACCGCTTTCTGCCAGTACTTTAGCGCCCAGTTCAGCGTTGTTACCTTCAAGGCGAACAACAACCGGGATTTTAACGCCAACTTCTTTCACTGCACCGATGATGCCTTCGGCAATCATGTCGCAACGAACGATGCCGCCGAAGATGTTGACCAATACTGCGGCGACGTTGGAGTCGGACAGGATGATCTTGAACGCTTCGGTAACGCGTTCTTTGGTAGCACCGCCGCCCACGTCGAGGAAGTTGGCTGGTTTGCCGCCATGCAGGTTGACGATGTCCATGGTACCCATGGCCAGGCCAGCACCGTTGACCATGCAACCGATGTTACCTTCCAGGGCTACGTAGTTCAGTTCGAACTTGGCAGCGTGCGCTTCGCGCGGATCGTCTTGCGACGGATCGTGGAAAGTCTTCAGCTTAGGCTGACGGTACATGGCGTTGGCGTCGATGTTGATCTTGGCGTCGAGGCAGTGCAGATCGCCGTCAGCCTTGATCACCAGTGGGTTCACTTCCAGCAGGGCCAGATCGTGATCCTGGAACAGTTTGGCCAGACCTACGAAGATCTTGGCGAACTGGGCAACTTGCTTGCCTTCCAGGCCCAGCTGGAAAGCCAGCTCGCGACCCTGGAATGGCTGAGCGCCAACCAGTGGATCGATAGTGGCTTTCAGAATTTTTTCTGGGGTTTCTTCGGCGATCTTCTCAATGTCCACGCCACCTTCGGTGGAAGCCATGAACACGATGCGACGGCTCGAACGGTCAACGACAGCGCCCAGGTACAGCTCTTTAGCGATATCAGTGCACGATTCAACCAGGATCTTGGTGACTGGTTGGCCATTGGCATCAGTCTGGTAAGTCACCAGACGCTTGCCCAGCCACTGCTGTGCGAAGGCCTTGGCGTCTTCTTTGCTGCGAACCAGCTTGACGCCGCCCGCTTTACCGCGACCACCGGCGTGGACCTGGGCTTTGACAACCCATTCGGTACCACCGATTTTGTCGCAAGCTTCTGCTGCTGCTTCCGGGGTGTCTACTGCGTAACCCTTGGATACTGGCAGGCCGTATTCAGCGAACAGCTGCTTACCCTGATACTCGTGAAGATTCATGCTTTTTACCGTCTTCGTTAGGTACTGCGCATTCGGCGCTGCGCTCATTATGAGTGCCGCACCACCTGTGACTGCTGCTTGCACAATTTGCGAGGCTTAAGACCCGTAAAACTGTGCAAGGCTGCGTCCAGCGGATATTCCGCGGTGAGTCTTGCGCGCAAGGCTCACGACGGGCAACTCCGCCGTGGTTTCTTATTATCTCGCTTAGCGCTTCTTGCGGTTGGCGATGTGGATGGCGCCGCCATTCACTGCCAACGCTGCTTCGTGCAACGCTTCGGACAGGGTCGGATGGGAGAAGACCATCATGCCCAGGTCTTCGGCACTGGTGCCGAATTCCATACCGATCGCGCCCTGCTGAACCAGTTCTGCAGCGCTCGGGCCAATCACGTGGACGCCCAATACGCGGTCAGTCTTGGCATCAGCGATGACTTTGACAAAACCACCGGTGTCGTTAGCTGCCATGGCACGGCCAGAAGCGGCAAACGGGAAGGTGCCGACGTTAACTTCAACGCCTTCAGCTTTCAACTGCTGTTCGTTCTTGCCGACCCATGCAATTTCCGGGTGGGTGTAGATAACCGATGGGATCAGGTCGTAGTTCATCTGGGTTTTATGACCCTTGATGCGCTCGACAACCATGATGCCTTCTTCGGAAGCCTTGTGCGCCAGCATCATGCCGCGAACCACGTCGCCGATGGCATACACGCCTGGCACGGTAGTAGCGCAATGATCGTCAACGTGGATGAAACCACGCTCGTCGATGTTCACGCCGCTGTCGGAAGCCAGCAGGTCGGTGGTCACTGGACGGCGACCCACGGCTACGATCAGCTTGTCGAAGGTGATGGTCTGCTCGCCTTCTTTATCGGTGTAGGTCACAACGACTTCTTCGCCGTTGACCTTGGAACCGGTAACACGGGCGCCCAGCTTGATATCCAGACCTTGCTTGGTCAGGGTTTTCAGCGCTTCTTTGGACACTGCAGTGTCGGCAGCCAGCAGGAACGTGTCCAGGGCTTCCAGCACAGTCACTTCAGAACCCAGGCGCGACCATACCGAACCCAGTTCCAGGCCGATTACGCCAGCGCCGATCACGCCCAGACGCTTGGGAACCGCTTGGAATTCCAGGGCGCCGGTCGAATCAACGATCACGTTCTGGTCAACAGGAGCAGGCGGAATGTCGATTGGACGCGAACCTGGTGCCAGGATCACGTTTTCGGCTTCGATGACTTCAACCGAGCCGTCCGGCTTGGTGATTTCAACTTTCTTGCCAGCCAGCAGCTTGCCGTGGCCTTGCAGGGAAGTGACGCCGTTGGCCTTGAACAAGGTGGCAACGCCGGAAGTCAGGCCTTTAACGATGTTGGCTTTACGGCCGACCATTGCTGGCACGTCCATGGTCACGCCAGCATGGTTGATGCCGTGGATCGCGAAACCGTCTTGGGCTTCGTGGAATTTCCAGGAGCTGTCCAGCAGCGCCTTGGAAGGAATGCAACCAACGTTCAGGCAAGTACCGCCCAGCGCCAGTTTGCCTTCCTTGTCGGTGTATTTTTCGATGCAAGCAGTCGAGAGGCCCAGTTGTGCGGCCTTGATCGCGGCAACGTAGCCGCCAGGACCGGCACCAATCACTACAACGTCAAATTTCTGTGTCATGAAAATAGATCCTCTATTCAGCGACAAGCTTCAAGCGACAAGCTGCAAGCCAAGCTGCTTTTTCCTACAGCTTGTAGCTCGCAACTTGCAGCTGCGTCTTTAGATGTCCAGCAGCAGACGAGCCGGGTCTTCCAGCAGGTTCTTGATGGTTACCAGGAAAGTCACGGCTTCTTTACCATCGATCAGGCGGTGATCGTACGACAGCGCCAGGTACATCATCGGGCGGATCACGACTTGGCCGTTGATGGCCATCGGACGCTGGATGATGTTGTGCATGCCCAGGATCGCAGCTTGCGGCGGGTTGACGATCGGGGTCGACATCATCGAACCGAAGGTACCACCGTTAGTGATGGTGAAGGTACCGCCGGTCATCTCGTCGATGGTCAGCTTGCCGTCACGGGCTTTCTTGCCGAAGCCGGCGATGCCGCCTTCGATTTCAGCCAGGCTCATCAGCTCGGCGTTACGCAGAACCGGTACTACCAGGCCACGGTCGCTGGACACGGCAACGCCGACGTCTGCATAGCCGTGGTAAACGATGTCGCTGCCGTCGATGGAAGCGTTGACTGCCGGGAAGCGTTTCAGCGCTTCGGTGGCCGCTTTCACGAAGAACGACATGAAGCCCAGGCGCACGCCATTGTGGGACTTCTCGAACAGATCCTTGTACTTCGAACGCAGGGCCATGACTTCGGTCATGTCGACTTCGTTGAAGGTGGTCAGCATCGCCATGTTCGACTGTGCTTCAACCAGACGCTTGGCCACGGTGGCACGCACGCGGGTCATCGGTACGCGCTTCTCGGTGCGGTCGCCAGCAGCGAACACAGGCGCAGCGGCAGCAGGTGCTGCAGCCTTGGCCGGTGCAGCAGCCGGAGCGTTTTTCTTGGCTTCGACAGCAGCAACCACGTCTTCCTTGGTTACGCGGCCGTCTTTGCCGGTGCCCTTGAGGGACGCCAGGTTGATGCCGTTTTCTTCAGCCAGCTGACGCGCAGCCGGTGCAGCGATCGGGTCTTCACCACCTGCAGCCGGAGCGGCAGCGGCAGCTGGAGCAGCAGCGGCGGCCGGAGCAGCAGCGGCGGCCGGAGCAGGAGCAGCAGCGCCGCCCGCTTCGATCGAGCCCAGGATCTGGTTCGACAGGACGGTAGCGCCCTCTTCAGCCACGATCGCGCCCAGCACGCCGTCAGCTTCGGCCAACACTTCCAGAACGACTTTGTCGGTCTCGATGTCGACGATCAGGTCGTCACGCTTTACAGCGTCGCCTGGTTTCTTGTGCCAGGTGGCAACGGTGCCATCGGCAACCGATTCCGGGAATGACGGGGCTTTGATTTCGATAGCCATTATCTGTGGGTCCTTAAAATTCGGTTTCAGTCAGCGCGAAGGCGTTAAACAGTGAAAGCATCTTGCAGCAGTTTTTCCTGCTGCTCGGCGTGCATCGACGCATAACCACACGCAGGTGCAGCAGAAGCATCACGACCGGCGTACTCCAGGCCCAGGCCTGTTTTGTGGTTACCGATACTGCGACGCAAATGATGCTGGCTGCTGTACCACGCGCCCTGGTTCATCGGTTCTTCCTGGCACCACACCGCGTGGGTGAGGTTGGTGTAAGGCGCGATGGCCTCCATCAGGTCGTCTTCCGGGAACGGGTAAAGCTGCTCGATACGCACGATGGCGATGTCTTCGCGGCCTTCGGCACGGCGTTTTTCCAGCAAGTCGTAGTAAACCTTGCCGCTGCACAGGACCAGGCGAGTGACCTTGGCAGCGTCCAGGGTGTCGATTTCTGGAATCACGGTCTGGAACGAACCGTCGGCCAGATCTTCCAGGGTCGAGATGGCCAATTTGTGACGCAACAGCGATTTCGGGGTCAGCACTACCAGCGGCTTGCGCAGCGGGCGGATCACCTGACGACGCAGCAAGTGGTAGATCTGGGCCGGGGTAGTCGGCACGCACACCTGGATGTTGTGCTCGGCGCACAGCTGCAGGTAACGCTCCAGACGGGCCGAGGAGTGCTCCGGACCCTGACCTTCATAACCGTGTGGCAGCAACATGGTCAGACCGCACAGACGGCCCCACTTGTGCTCACCGCTGGTGATGAACTGGTCGATAACCACCTGGGCACCGTTGGCGAAGTCGCCGAACTGGGCTTCCCAGATCACCAGCGCATTTGGCGTGGTGGTGGAGTAGCCGTATTCGAACGCCAGTACGGCTTCTTCGGACAGGAACGAGTCGTACAGGTCGAAACGTGGCTGGCCTTCGTACAGGTGTTGCAGCGGTACGTAGGTGGTCGCGTCTTTCTGGTTGTGCAGTACCGCGTGACGGTGCGAGAACGTACCACGGCCGATGTCCTGGCCGGTCATGCGGATCGGGTGACCTTCGAACGCCAGGGTCGCGTACGCCATGGTTTCGGCGTAACCCCAGTTGATCGGCAGGCCGCCGGCTTGCATCTTCTGACGGTCTTCGTAGATCTTCGCAACCTGGCGCTGCACCACGAAGCCATCTGGAATTTCCAGCAGCTTGGCGGACAGTTCCTGCAGGGTCTTGAGGTCGAACGAGGTGTCGTGACGCGCCGTCCAGGCGTGGCCCAGGTACGGGCGCCAGTCCACGAACAGCTCTTTGTTCGGCTCTTTAACCAGGCTTTTCACTACATGCAGGCCGTTGTCCAGCGCGTTGCGGTATTCGTCGACTTTCGCCTGAACACGCGCATCGTCAACCACGCCGGCCGTAATCAGGCTGTCGGCGTACAGTTCACGGGTGGTGCGCTGCTTGGTGATCTGCTGGTACATCAACGGCTGGGTGCCGCTCGGCTCATCCGCTTCGTTGTGACCGCGACGGCGGTAGCAAACCAGGTCGATGACCACGTCACGCTTGAACTGCATGCGGTAGTCGATGGCGAGCTGGGTCACGAACAACACGGCTTCCGGATCATCACCATTCACATGGAGGATCGGCGCCTGGATCATCTTGGCAACGTCGGTCGCGTACTCGGTAGAGCGCGCGTCCAGCGGGTTGCTGATGGTGAAACCGACTTGGTTGTTGATGACGATGTGAACCGTACCGCCGGTCTTGAAGCCGCGAGTCTGCGACATCTGGAACGTTTCCAGGACCACGCCTTGACCGGCGAACGCCGCGTCACCGTGGATGGAAATCGGCAGGACTTTCTCACCGGTGGAATCGTTACGACGATCCTGGCGAGCACGCACCGAACCCTCGACCACCGGAGAAACGATTTCCAGGTGGGACGGGTTAAAGGCCATGGCCAGGTGAACTTCACCGCCGGTAGTCATTACGTTGGACGAGAAGCCCTGGTGATACTTGACGTCACCGGAACCCAGCTCGACCTTCTTCTTGCCTTCGAACTCGTCGAACAGTTCACGCGGGTTCTTGCCGAAGGTGTTGACCAACACGTTCAGGCGACCACGGTGAGCCATGCCGATCACGATTTCCTTGGTGCCGTAGGAACCGGAACGCTGGATCAGCTCGTCGAGCATTGGAATCAGGCTTTCGCCGCCTTCCAGGCCGAAACGCTTGGTGCCCGGGTATTTGGTACCCAGGTATTTCTCGAGGCCTTCGGCCGCGGTCACGCGCTCCAGCAAGTGGCTGCGCACGTCGGCGGACAAAACCGGACGGCCACGCACACCTTCCAGGCGATGCTGGAACCAGTGGCGCTGCTCGGAATCGGTGATGTGCGTAAACTCAGCGCCGATGGTGCGGCAATATGTCTGCTGCAACGCTTCGTGAATTTCGCGTAGGCTCGCTTCCTCTTTGCCGATGAACAGGTCGCCGGCACGGAAGGTCGTATCAAGATCGGCATTGGTCAAGCCGTAATGATTGATCGACAGGTCAGCAGGTGCAGGACGCTTCCAGAGCCCCAGCGGGTCAAGCTGGGCCGCCTGGTGGCCACGCATCCGGTAAGCCTGGATCAGTCGCAATACTTCAACTTGCTTCTTCTCATGCTCGCTGCTCACGCTACCGGCGGAAACCGGTTGGGCGCGGCGCTGGTTCTTTGCCAGCAGCACAAATTGATCGCGAATTGTTGCGTGCGATACATCGGTGGCAGCGTTGCCGTCTGAAGACAACGTCTGAAATTTGGTGCGCCATTCTTCTGGCACAGCGTTAGGGTCGTGCAGGTAGAGCTCATAAAGCTCTTCCACATAGGCAGCGTTACCACCTGAAAGATAGCCGCTGTTCCACATGCGCTGCATCACGCTTTCTTGCATGCTTGGTCACCCTCGATTTGGGGACACCACCGGCGAAAACACCGAGTTTGCTTGCAAAAGGCCAAGTGCAGCGACCAAAACAAGCCACTTAGGATCACGCTGATAGTTCGGGTACCAACCCGAATGCCCCTGCTTGTCTCATTTCTTCAAAATAAGAGCTGCGGCTTTGTAAGTCGCTGCTCAAGTTAAAACTACGGCGCCGGTTGAAGCCTGCGCCGTAGCATTTACGGGCACAACGGTCCTGCTTTGCTACAACGTCGCTTACACGCCGCTTTGCAGCAGCATGTTACGGATGTGACCAATGGCCTTAGTCGGGTTCAGGCCTTTGGGACATACGTTGACGCAGTTCATGATCCCGCGGCAGCGGAATACGCTGAACGGGTCATCCAGTGAAGCCAGACGCTCGGACGTCTTGGTGTCACGGCTGTCTGCCAGGAAGCGGTACGCTTGCAGCAGGGCAGCTGGACCCAGGAACTTGTCCGGGTTCCACCAGAAGGACGGGCACGAGGTCGAGCAGCAAGCGCACAGGATGCACTCGTACAGACCGTCGAGCTTTTCACGCTCTTCAGGGGACTGCAGACGTTCGATGGCCGGAGCCGGCGTGTCGTTCTGCAGGAACGGCTTAACTTTCTCGTATTGCTTGTAGAAGATGCTCATATCGACCACCAGGTCACGGATAACCGGCAAACCTGGCAGAGGACGAACGATCAGCTTGTTACCTTTAACAACAGCCGACAGCGGCGTGATGCACGCCAGGCCGTTTTTGCCGTTGATGTTCATGCCGTCGGAGCCACAAACGCCCTCACGGCAAGAGCGACGATAGGAGAAACCTTCGTCCTGCTCTTTGATCAGTGCCAGTACATCCAGCACCATCAGGTCTTTACCACCGGTATCGACCTGAAATTCCTGCATGAACGGCGCGGCGTCCTGATCAGGGTTGTAGCGGTAAACACTGACTTTCAACATGGCAGCCACCCTTAGTAAGTCCGAATCTTCGGTTCAAACGTCGGCACCGTCTTCGGCGAGAAGTTCACGGCACGCTTGGTTACGCGCTTGTCACCCGGGAAGTACAGGGTGTGGCACAACCAGTTTTCGTCGTCGCGATCTTCAAAGTCTTCACGGGCGTGGGCACCACGGGATTCTTTACGAACCTCGGCGGCGATCGCAGTGGCTTCGGCCACTTCCAGCAGGTTTTGCAGCTCAAGGGCTTCGATACGAGCCGTGTTGAACGCCTGGCTCTTATCGTTGATCTTGACGTTGGCGATGCGCGTGCGCAGGTCGGCCAGCTGGGCAATACCCTTCTGCATGTATTCGCCGGTACGGAATACACCGAAGTAGTTCTGCATGCAGCTTTGCAGCTCGCGACGCAGGGTAGCCACGTCTTCGCCATCGGTACGCTCGTTCAGAGCGTTCAGGCGCGCCAGGGCGGCCTCGATGTTGGCGTCGGTGGCGTCATCGTATTCGATGCCGTCGGTCAGGGCTTTTTCCAGGTGCAGGCCGGCAGCACGACCGAATACCACCAGGTCGAGCAGCGAGTTGCCGCCCAGACGGTTGGCACCGTGTACCGATACGCAAGCCACTTCGCCTACGGCGAACAGACCGTGGATGATCTCGTCCACGCCTTCGGCGTTCTGGGTGATCGCCTGGCCATGAATGTTGGTCGGCACGCCGCCCATCATATAGTGGCAAGTCGGAACAACCGGCACCGGAGCAACTACCGGGTCAACGTGCGCAAAAGTCTTGGACAATTCGCAGATACCTGGCAGGCGGCTGTGCAGGACTTCTTCACCGAGGTGATCGAGTTTCAGCAGTACGTGGTCGCCGTTCGGGCCACAGCCGTTACCGGCGATGATTTCCTTAACCATCGAACGGGCCACAACGTCACGACCTGCAAGGTCTTTGGCGTTCGGAGCATAACGCTCCATGAAACGCTCGCCGTGCTTGTTGATCAGGTAACCACCTTCACCACGGCAACCTTCTGTAACCAGTACACCGGCGCCGGCGATGCCGGTCGGGTGGAACTGCCACATTTCAATGTCTTGTACCGGCACGCCAGCACGCAGGGCCATGCCGACGCCGTCACCGGTGTTGATCAGGGCATTGGTGGTCGACGCGTAGATACGACCTGCACCGCCGGTTGCCAGCACAGTAGCCTTGGCACGGATGTAGGTGGTTTCACCGGTTTCGATGCAGATGGCGATCACACCGACGAAGGCGCCGTCGGCGTTCTTCACCAGGTCAACGGCGTAGTACTCGTTCAGGAACGTGGTACCGGCTTTCAGGTTGCCCTGATAAAGGGTGTGCAACAGCGCGTGACCGGTACGGTCGGAAGCGGCGCACGTACGGGCAGCCTGCCCGCCTTTACCGTAATCCTTCGACTGGCCGCCGAATGGACGCTGGTAGATACGACCTTGCTCGGTACGCGAGAACGGCAGACCCATGTGGTCCAGCTCGAACACGGCGGCCGGGCCTTCCTGACACATGTACTCGATAGCGTCCTGGTCACCGATGTAGTCGGAACCCTTGACGGTATCGTACATGTGCCAGCGCCAGTCATCGTTCGGGTCGGCGGAGGCGATGGCGCAGGTGATGCCACCCTGGGCCGACACAGTGTGGGAACGGGTCGGGAACACCTTGGTGATCACGGCAGTCTTGTGACCGCCCTGAGCCAGCTGCAGCGCTGCGCGCATGCCGGCACCGCCGCCACCAATAATGATGGCGTCGAAGGAAATAGTTGGAATGTTAGCCATGAATCAGATACCCCAAAGAATCTGCACACCCCAGACGAAGTAAGCGAACATCGCAACGCCGCAGACTGCCTGGAAGAGAAAACGTACTGCAGTCGCGGACTTGCCCAGCGCCATCGGCGTCAGGTAGTCGGTCGCGATGGTCCACATGCCGACCCAGGCGTGAGCGCCCAGGGCTACAAGGGCCAGCAGACTGAAGATTCGCATCGCATTGTGGGAAAACAGGCCATGCCATTGCTCATAGCCGATGCCCGGGTTTGCGACGAGGTATCCGATCAGGAAAATGAAATAAGCCGCGAGAACGACCGCAGACACACGCTGTGCCATCCAGTCATAGAGGCCCGAACGCGAAAGGTTCGTAACGCTGGTTACCATATCCAAACTCCTGCCAGAACGATCAGCACCACGGAAATGGCGATGATGATTTTCGAGCCCAGGCGGCCGCCTTCCAGCGTCTCACCGATACCCGCATCCATGATCAAGTGGCGCACACCGGCTACCAGGTGATACAGCAGAGCGGACAGGAGGCCCCATGCTACGAACTTGGCCAGCGGGCTGGTCAAGCATGCCTTCACCTCGGCGTATCCTTCCTCGGAACCCAGGGATTTGCTCAATGCATAAAGCATGATGCCCAAGCCCAGGAACAGGATGATGCCGGAAACACGGTGCAGGAACGACGTAACGCCGGTGATGGGGAGTTTGATGGTCCTTAGGTCTAGGTTTACAGGTCGTTGGCTATTCACGGCTTTTTTTCACACTGAAGAGCCCCTAACAATCAGGGCAAAGTTGTTGGGGAGTGCACTGGTCAGGTAAGCACCACCCAGGGAGTGCGACCCCCAATGAAAGCAAGCCCAAAAGCCCTTGGCGGTCGGTGGCCGAGTATAGACAGTTAGGTTACTAATGACAACGCGCACTCCTCACCCTAATAGCGGATTGCGCTGGCGGTATAAAAGGCGTAAATGGCAGTCAATTTCGACGAAAAAGTATGGTTAAAGCCTTCTGGAGCAAGACTTTAGGCAAATTGACATCTGGATTTATATCAATATAGTGGTGCGGGCCCTGCGTGGGGGGTCTGTCTGATGATTTGAAGCATAAATAGGAGGCCACATGGCTGACAAAAAAGCGCAGTTGATCATCGAGGGCGCAGCCCCCGTCGAGCTGCCCATTTTAACCGGCACCGTTGGTCCCGATGTTATCGACGTACGGGGCCTGACGGCCACGGGCCGTTTCACATTCGACCCAGGCTTCATGTCGACCGCCTCTTGCGAGTCGAAGATCACCTATATCGATGGTGACAATGGTATTTTGCTGCACCGCGGCTACCCGATCGAACAGCTTGCTGAACAGTCGGACTACCTGGAAACCTGCTACCTGCTGCTAAATGGCGAATTGCCAACAGCTGAGCAGAAAGCCCAGTTCGTCAGCACCGTGAAGAACCACACCATGGTTCACGAGCAGTTGAAGACCTTCTTCAACGGCTTCCGTCGCGACGCCCACCCGATGGCCGTCATGTGCGGTGTAGTCGGCGCCCTGTCGGCCTTCTATCACGACTCCCTGGACATCAATAACCCGCAGCATCGCGAAATTTCCGCGATCCGCCTGGTTGCCAAGATGCCAACCCTGGCCGCAATGGTTTACAAGTACTCCATGGGTCAACCCATGATGTACCCGCGCAACGACCTGACGTACGCGGAAAACTTCCTGCACATGATGTTCAACACCCCGTGCGAGATCAAACCGATCAGCCCGGTGCTGGCCAAGGCGATGGACAAGATTTTCATCCTCCACGCCGACCACGAGCAAAACGCCTCCACCTCCACCGTACGTCTGGCGGGTTCTTCGGGTGCCAACCCGTTCGCCTGTATCGCCGCCGGCATTGCCGCATTGTGGGGCCCTGCCCACGGCGGTGCGAACGAAGCCGTGCTGACCATGCTCGATGAAATCGGCGATGTGTCCAACATCGACAAGTTCATCGCCAAGGCCAAGGACAAGGAAGATCCGTTCAAACTGATGGGCTTCGGTCACCGCGTCTACAAGAACCGTGACCCGCGTGCCACCGTGATGAAACAGACCTGCGACGAAGTGTTGAAGGAGCTGGGCATCAAGAACGATCCGCAACTCGAACTGGCCATGCGCCTGGAAGAGATCGCCCTGACCGACCCTTACTTCATCGAACGCTCGCTGTACCCGAACGTCGACTTCTACTCGGGGATCATCCTCAAGGCGATCGGCATTCCAACCAGCATGTTCACCGTGATCTTCGCCTTGGCACGCACTGTCGGCTGGATCTCGCACTGGAAAGAAATGCTCTCCAGCCCGTACAAGATTGGCCGTCCGCGCCAGCTGTACACCGGCTACGAGTCGCGTGATATCACCAAACTGGAAGATCGCAAGTAAGCATCTAACTATTTGGTCTTAAAAACGGCCTCCTTTCACAAGGAGGCCGTTTTTATTTGTGCAGGAATTGAGCGCAAGACCGGAGGCCAGCGCCAACCGGGACGCAGAGCGTCCATGGCTGTATTCCCACGCAGAGCATGGGAACGATCGGCGTAGAGGCACTTTATTGATGCAAGCGTTGAGAAACTGTTTTGTGAAATCCGTTACCAATAAAAGCAAAAAAATGCCCCGATCTCACGACCGGGGCATTTTTTTTGTAGCCGTTACAAATCTTAGTGGTTTACCGCCCCACTCGCCCCCAGGCCAGTCTGCGAACGCACAAACTGCGGGAAGTACAGCGCACGCTCTTTCTCTGCCGCCGCCGACTTGTCGGTGATGGAGAAGAACCAGATGCCGACGAACGCAATGATCATCGAGAACAGCGCTGGGTATTCGTAAGGGAAGATCGCTTTTTCATGGTGCAGGATCGACACCCAGATGGTCGGGCCAAGGATCATCAGGCCGACGGCACTGATCAAGCCCAGCCAGCCGCCAATCATGGCGCCACGGGTGGTGAGGTTTTTCCAGTACATGGAAAGCAGCAGCACCGGGAAGTTACAGCTGGCAGCAATCGAGAACGCCAAGCCGACCATGAACGCGATGTTCTGGCTTTCGAACAGGATACCCAGGCCGATCGCCAACACGCCCAACGCCACGGTGGTGATCTTCGACACGCGAATCTCATCTTTCTCGTTGGCCTTGCCCTTCTTGATCACACTGGCGTACAGGTCATGGGACACCGCCGAAGCACCGGCCAGGGTCAAACCGGCAACCACTGCCAGGATGGTGGCAAACGCCACGGCCGAGATGAAGCCGAGGAAAATGCTGCCACCCACCGCGTTGGCCAGGTGCACCGCCGCCATGTTGTTACCGCCGAGCAAGGCACCTGCAGCATCCTTGAACGCCGGGTTGGTGCTCACCAGCAGGATCGCGCCAAAGCCGATGATAAACGTCAGGATATAGAAGTAGCCGATGAAACCGGTGGCATACAGCACGCTCTTACGCGCTTCCTTGGCGTCACTGACGGTGAAGAAGCGCATCAGGATGTGCGGCAGGCCGGCCGTACCGAACATCAGCGCCAGGCCCAGCGAGAATGCCGAAATCGGATCTTTTACCAAGCCGCCGGGACTCATGATCGCCTCACCTTTAGGGTGAACCTTGATCGCCTCGGAAAACAGCATGTTGAAGTCGAAGTTGACGTGCTTCATCACCATCAACGCCATGAACGAAGCACCGGACAGCAACAGCACCGCCTTGATGATTTGCACCCAAGTGGTTGCCAGCATGCCGCCAAACAGCACATACATGCACATCAGGATACCCACCAGGATCACCGCTACGTGGTAGTCCAGACCGAACAGCAGCTGAATCAGCTTGCCCGCCCCTACCATTTGCGCGATCAGGTAGAACGCCACCACCACCAGCGAGCCACAGGCCGACAGACTGCGGATCTGGGTTTGCCCCAGGCGATAGGACGCCACGTCGGCAAAGGTGTACTTGCCCAGGTTACGCAGGCGCTCGGCGATCAGGAACAGAATAATCGGCCAGCCCACCAGGAAGCCGATCGAGTAGATCAGGCCATCGTAGCCGGAGGTGAACACCAGCGCGGAAATCCCCAGGAAGGACGCCGCCGACATGTAGTCGCCGGCAATCGCCAGGCCGTTCTGGAAACCGGTGATCTTGCCGCCGGCCGCATAGTAGTCGGCCGCCGACTTGTTGCGTTTGGACGCCCAGTAGGTGATGCACAACGTCGCGCCGACGAAGACCACGAACATCAGGATCGCTGCAACGTTCAGCGGTTGTTTGTGCACTTCACCGGTCAATGCATCCGCCGCCCAAACGGCGGGCGCAAAGACCGAAGCGCCAAGTACAGCCAATAGACGACGGATCATTGCGCAGCCTCCTTGAGAATCGCATTGTTCAGGTCGTCGAATTCGCCGTTGGCGCGTCGTACATAGATGCCGGTGAGGACAAAGGCCGAGACAATCAGGCCGACCCCGATGGGGATGCCCCAGGTGATGGATGAGCCGGGGCTGAGTTTGGCCCCCAGTATTTGTGGCCCGTAGGCAATCAACAGGATGAAAGCGGAGTAAAGCCCTAGCATGATCGCCGAGAGAATCCAGGCGAACCTTTCCCTTTTTCTGACCAGCTCCTTGAAACGCGGGCTGTTTTGAATCGAGAGGTAAATGCTGTCGTTCATTGTTTTTATCCTCGCAGCACAGCTTTTTATTATTTTGGAACATATCCACTGTATGCGGCTGCGGAACAGGTTCCAGACGACCTTAGTAGTAGAGGGAGTGTAGCGAGGGTTTACGGGCGTGCGAGGCTAATGTGGGAGCGGGCTTGCCCGCGATGGCGGTGTATCAGTCAAAACATCTGTGACTTATACGCTGCCATCGCGGGCAAGCCCGCTCCCACAAGGGTTAGTGCTTTATTTTGCGGTCCACTCGGCGACACGTTCAGGGTGCTTGGCGACCCAATCCTTGGCCGCGGCATCAGGCTTGGCGCCCTCTTGAATTGCCAGCATCACTTCGCCGATTTCGTCCTTGGAGGCCCACTGGAATTTCTTCAGGAAAGCGGCGACTTCCGGCGCTTTCTTCTCCAGGCCCTTGCTGCCGATGCTGTTGACGGTCTCAGCAGCACCATAAATCCCTTTTGGGTCGTCCAGAAAGCGCAGTTTCCACTTGGCGAACATCCAGTGTGGCACCCAGCCGGTCACCGCAATGGATTCCTGCTTGTCTTCGGCACGGGTCAGCTCGGCGATCATCGCAGCGCCCGAACTGGCTTGCAGTTTGTAGTCCAGGCCATAGGCCTTGATGGCTTCGTCGGTCTTGAGCATCACGCCTGAACCGGCGTCGATGCCGACGATCTTGTTCTTGAAGGTGGTGTCGGTCTTGAGGTCTTCGATGGACTTGGCTTTAACGTACTCCGGCACGATCAGGCCAATTTTGGCATCCTTGAAGTTGGGGCCGTAGTCGACCACCTTGTCCTTGTTCTTGGTCCAGTATTCACCGTGAGTCACGGGCAGCCAGGCGGAGAGCATGGCGTCGAGTTTGCCGGTAGCTACGCCCTGCCACATGATCCCGGTGGCGACCGCTTGCAGTTTCACGTCGTAACCGAGTTTTTCCCTGATCACCTCGGCTGCCACATGGGTCGTGGCAACGCTGTCGGACCAACCATCTACATAGCCGATGCTCAGGGTTTTGCTGTCGGCGCTGGCCAGTGTGGAGCCCATCGCAACTACCAGAGTGGCAGCTGCGCCCAAGAGTCGTCGCATCTTCATAATACTTCCCCGAAAGTGCTGCGCTCGGCGGATGCCGAGCGACGTCAACCTGTTGTTATAGGGTGCATCGCGCCCCCTTCACGCGCGTCGATCACGGTGGTGCGCCGCCAGTGGAGTGCTGACACTTCGATCATCAACCTGCCGGGGCCTTGGACCTGCTCTGTCAGCGACCTCGGGTAAGCAAGAAACGACATCACATCGCCAGCAGGACAGTTCTTAGGACTTGGCGTCAATTTCCCGCCCGAACTTTGCATGTCTAAATTATGCAGCCCCACTGGGACGGGCTAAATCCGGGTAAGATGCGCGCCTTTGCTCCCCCAGATAAGCTGACCATGCCCGCGACTGCCCGCTTTCCTGCCCTGCCCTATTTCTGCGCCTTGATCCTCGGCGTGCTTGCCCTCGTCGGCTATTGGTACGGCCTTGGCCGACCGGTGGTGTTGCCGGATGTGGCCAGTGCCAGCCACAAGATGCAATGCGCGTCCTACACGCCGTTCGACAAGGACCAGTCGCCGTTCGACCAGCCGTTCAAACTGCGCCCTGAGCGCATGGACGCCGACCTGGCGCTGCTGGCCACCCGTTTTGAATGCATCCGCACTTATTCCATGACCGGCCTGGAAGCCCTACCGGGCATGGCGCGCAAGCATGGTTTGAAGGTGATGGCCGGCGCTTGGGTCAGCAGTGACCCGGTGGCCACCGAAAAAGAAATCAAAGAACTGATTGCTGCTGCCAATGCCAACCCCGATGTGGTCACTTCGGTGATCGTCGGTAACGAGGCCCTGCTGCGCAAGGAAGTCACCGCCAAGCAGTTGGTGACGCTGATCCATCAGGTCAAAAGCCAGATCAAGCAGCCGGTCACTTATGCCGATGTGTGGGAGTTCTGGCTGCAACACCCGGAAATCGCCCCGGCGGTGGATTTCCTGACCATTCACCTGCTGCCCTACTGGGAAGATGACCCGTCGGGCATCGACCAGGCCCTCAAGCATGTGGGGGATGTGCGCCAGACCTTTGGCAACAAATTCGCCCCTAAAGATGTGCTGATCGGCGAGACCGGCTGGCCCAGCGAAGGCCGCCAGCGCGAAACCGCGGTGCCGAGCCGGGTCAACGAGGCCAAGTTCATGCGTGGTTTTGTGGCCATGGCCGAGGCCAATGGCTGGCGCTACAACCTGATCGAAGCGTTTGACCAGCCGTGGAAACGCGCCAGCGAAGGTGCAGTCGGTGGTTACTGGGGCTTGTTTGACGCCGACCGCCAGGACAAGGGCATCCTTGCCGGGCCGGTGAGTAACGTGCCGTATTGGCCGCTGTGGCTGGGCATCGGCGGCCTGATTCTGCTGGGCACTCTGGCACTGGGCGGCCGGGTGCGCAGCGCGCGTGCCGCATTCATGCTGCCATTACTCGGCGTAGTGGCCGCCTGCTCCATTGGCACCTGGGCCGAGCTGACCCGTGTCACAGCACGTTTCAACGATGAATGGGTGTGGGCGGGCTTACTGGTGGTGTTGAACCTGTTGGTACTGGCCCATGCCGCGCTGGCTTTAAGCGCTCGGGAAGCTTGGCGGGAACGCGCCTTCACTTGGCTGGAGCAACGCGCAGGTTGGCTGGTGGCAATTGCCGGGTTCGCCGGTGCAGTGATGATGCTGGCGCTGGTGTTTGACCCGCGCTATCGCAGCTTCCCAAGTGCGGCACTGGTATTGCCGGCACTGGTTTACCTGGTTCGCCCGGTCACCGGCCCGCGTCGGGAGATTGCGCTGCTGGCCTTCATTATTGGCGCCGGCATTGCGCCGCAGCTGTATCGCGAAGGCTTGTTGAACCAGCAGGCGTGGGGTTGGGCGCTGGTCAGCGGGTTGATGGTTGTAGCGTTGTGGCGTTGCTTGCGGGTGCGCAAAGCTTAAAAATGCTATCGCAGGCAAGCCAGCTCCCACATTCGACCGCATTCCATGGGATGCACCCAATCTAATGTGGGAACTGGCTTGTCGAATCGTCGCACCGCTGCGATGAGGCTCTATCAGACGCCCCGAGGCTTCCTGACCAACCGCAACCCCGCAATCACCACCGCAAACACCGCAAACGTGGTGTTATACAACGCCAGTGCCGGCAACCCGAACACCATCCCCAACACCGCCAAACCCCAGCCCGCTCGCCCCGGCACAAAAAACGCCAGCACCGACGTGACCAATGCGGCCCAGCCCAATACCTTGAAGTGAATCATCAGCCCCAGGTTCGAGCGCAACTGGCATTCCCAGCGGCTGGCCTCGTCAACGCAGACCCCCACCCACTGGCCGTCTTCCATAAACCCGTAACGGGCGCCATAACTGGCGGCCAACCATAACGGCAGGGCAATAAGCAGCAGGATCAGTGGCAAACGACGGGACATGGGGTACTCCGATAGGCAAAAACGGCGCTCAGCTTAATGCGCCGGCAGCCGTTAGCAAGGCGCATACACACAATTAGTGTTCATCAATGCATGGCAACGTGTATCTTCTGGCTACTATTACCCCGATTCCGTGGTTTTTTCCGACTTTTAGTGCCGAGGGCTGGCACTTCGGTGGCAACGCGGTGGTCATAGCCTGCGAACTTCATTCAGCACGTTTCCTCTTAGGGATTAAGTCATGCTCCGTTCCTTGCGCTGCGCTGCCTTGCTGGGCAGCCTATTTTTGAGTGCGTCAGCACTGGCCGTCGATATCGACCCAGCCAGCTATGGCTACCCTTTGACCAACCCGTTCGAAGCGACTATCGCCACCACTCCGCCGAATCTGCGCCCGCAATTGCCGAGCGACGACGAGATCAACCAGTCCGACTACAGCCTGACCATGCGCCCTGAGCGCCAGTTCAGCCTGCCGGACAACTTCTGGGCGGTGAAGAAACTCACCTACCGCATCGCCAAGCAAGACCACGCCGCACCGCTGATTTTCCTGATTTCCGGCACCGGTGCGCGGTATGACAGCAGCATCAACGAATACCTCAAAAAGCTCTATTACAAAGCCGGCTACCACGTGGTCCAGTTGTCCTCGCCCACCAGCTTCGACTTCATCGCCGCGGCTTCGCGCTTCGCCACTCCCGGCATTACCCAGGAAGACGCCGAAGACATGTACCGCGTGATGCAGGCGGTGCGCGCGCAGAACTCCACGCTGCCGGTGACCGACTACTACCTCTCCGGCTACAGCCTGGGCGCTTTGGACGCGGCATTTGTGAGCAAGCTCGACGAGACCCGCCGCAGCTTCAACTTCAAGAAAGTGCTGCTGCTCAACCCGCCGGTCAACCTCTACACCTCGATCACCAACCTCGACAAGCTGGTACAGACCGAGGTCAAGGGCATCAACAACACCACCACGTTTTATGAGCTGGTGCTGAGCAAGCTGACCCGTTACTTCCAGCAAAAAGGCTACATCGACCTCAACGATGCCCTGCTCTATGACTTCCAGCAGTCCAAGCAGCACTTGACCAACGAACAGATGGCGATGCTGATCGGCACCTCGTTCCGCTTCTCGGCGGCCGACATTGCCTTCACCTCGGACCTGATCAACCGTCGCGGCCTGATCATCCCGCCGAAATACCCGATCACCGAAGGCACCAGCCTCACCCCGTTCCTCAAGCGTGCGCTGCAATGCGACTTCGACTGCTACCTCACCGAACAAGTGATCCCGATGTGGCGCGCGCGCTCCGACGGCGGCAGCCTGCTGCAACTGATCGATCAGGTCAGCCTGTATGCCCTCAAGGACTACCTGCACGACAGCCCGAAAATTGCCGTGATGCACAACGCCGACGACTTGATCCTCGGCCCTGGCGACCTGGGTTTCCTGCGTAAAACCTTCGGCGATCGCTTGACCGTCTACCCGTTGGGCGGCCACTGCGGCAACCTCAATTACCGCGTCAACGCCGACGCCATGCTGGAGTTCTTCCGTGGCTAAATATCTTCTGCTGCTTGCCGCCTTGATGTGCGCAGGCGTGGCCAATGCCGACAACAGCAAGGCCCACGAGCCGGTCAAAGTCGGCGCCGACGGTTTCAAGGAACCGCTGACCAAACTCAAGTTCAACCCGGGCCTGGACCAGCGTGAATTCGAGCGTTCATCACTGACGGCACTTAACGTCTATGACCCGCTGGAGTCGTGGAACCGCCGCGTGTACCACTTCAACTACCGCTTCGACCAATGGGTGTTCCTGCCGGTGGTCAACGGCTACACCTACGTCACTCCCAGCTTCCTGCGTACCGGTGTGAGCAACTTCTTCAACAACCTGGGCGATGTGCCCAACCTGGTGAACAGCCTGTTGCAACTCAAGGGCCACCGCTCCCTGGAAACCACCGGGCGCCTGCTGCTCAACACCACCATCGGCATCGCCGGCCTGTGGGACCCGGCCACCGCCATGGGCCTGCCGCGCCAGAGCGAAGACTTCGGCCAGACCCTGGGCTTCTACGGCGTCCCTGGCGGCGCCTACCTGGTGCTGCCGATCTTCGGGCCCTCGAACCTGCGTGACACTACCGGCCTGATCGTCGACTACGGCGCCGAGACCGAGATCAACTTCCTCAACGTCTCCAAGGTCAGCGAAAACCACCCGGAAATCTGGGCTTTGCGCGCCGTCGACAAGCGCTACCAGACCAGCTTCCGCTACGGTCAGATGAACTCGCCGTTTGAGTATGAAAAGGTGCGCTACATCTATACCGAGTCGCGCAAGTTGCAGATCGCCGAGTAACCTCCCTGCAGGAGCTGGTTCGCCAGCTCCTGCTGCTATATGCCTCGCTGACACCACTTGCGCCAGGTAAACCGCAACTGCAGCACCGCCGCCCTGGCCATCTCCCGATCCTGCTCCGTCAACCCCGACGGCTGCTCAAGTGCTTGAAGCAGTGCAGCACTTGGCCCATCCAGCATCCCCGCCGTTGCCAAGCCTGGCCCCGCGTGCCTGAGTATCACCGCCAACTGCCGCAGATAATCATCACGCTCGCCAGCCAAGGCGCCCTGGCTGCCCGCAAGGCTTGCACGCAACTCCAGCAACTCATCACCCAGGTCCAACCCGAGCAGGCCATTATCCCAATGGGTACGACGCTCGGCGGGCAAGGTTTGGCTGTAGCGTGACAGGCGAATCAAGCGATCGGCCATGCGCCCGCCAAACCAGCTCTCGGCTTGCTCCAGAGGGCGCGAAGTCAACTGCGCCAAATCGAACAACGAAGCCTTGAACATACGCCGGTAGTGTCGCTCGCCAGGGTTGAGCTGGATCAGGCGAAACACCAGCACCGCAATCCCGACGCCCACCAAGGTCGCGATGGCCTTGTTGAGGAAGGCAGCAATGTCGTAGCTCATCAGGTTGCTCGGCCCGACGTTGTTGACGAAGAAGATACAAAACGCCGAAGCGGTGGCCACAAGTTTTGCCCGGCTCATGCACAGCGAGGCGAAAAACAACGGCACGCCTAATGCCACGCATAACAGCGCGAAAGCATCAAACCCGGGCAACAAGGCAAAGCGCACAAAGCCGGCTATCGGGATCGACAGCGCAATGCCCTTGAGAAAATTGAGGCCCGACGCAGAAGGGTTTTCCCGCGCGGCAAACAGGCTCAAGACCACGCCGCTGATCGACACTGCACCCAGGCCCGACGGCCAGTCGGTAAAAATCCAGAATGCCGCAACGGCCAGAAACGCCAAGGCACTGCGCAGCCCACCGAGCACGCCTTGCTCGATATCCCGATGCCAGGACAGGGCGCCTGGCGCACCGGGCGGCACCCTGCCAGCTTCGACGGCCGCCAGGGTCAATGCGCCCACATCGATCAAGCGCAGCACCTCGGCCAATTGCACCAGGCAAAAGTGCGCCTCCGCGCTCAAACCTGGATCACCCAGCGCCAACCTCAGGCGCTGCGAGAGTGCAGGCAGCGCATCGGGCCGCTCTTGCTGTAGCGTCGCGGCCACCTCGTCCACCCAAGGCGCCACGCGGGTCGCATCTTCCAGCATCAGTCGCTGCCGTGCCACGCCGCGGGCCGCGCGCAAGAGTCCCAGCAAGTCCCGGCTCAGCACCCGCAGCGCCTGGGATCTGCGCCGGCCCTTGGGGCCTTCGAACCAGGCATGGTCACGCTGGGCATCAACTGCAACCAAACGGCCCAGTGCTTCGAGCAACCCCTTGCGCTGATCGGTGCCCAGCAGCTCCGACGCCGCGGCGCGCAGGCCCGCCTGCCAGGCCGCACGGCCTTGAACCGCCAGCGTCTGCTCAACCCGGCGCGGCCATAAAATCGTGCTGGCGATAGACGCGCAGAGAATCCCCAGGCTGATTTCCTGGCAACGGGCTACCGCCTCATCGAAAACCCCAAGCGGCGCCGCAGTCGCAGGCAGCGCGATAATCGCCGTGGTGTAGCCCGCCAGCACAAACCCATAAGAGGCGTGATTGCGCAGCAACGACGCGCCTGTGGTGCAAAACGCCAACCACAACGCCATGCACAGTAGAAACAACAAAGGCGCTTGGCCGAAGACAGCAATCATCACCACCGAAGCCGCCGCGCCCACAAACGTGCCCAGTAACCGATAGGCACCCTTGGCCAAGACCATGCCGCTGGTGGACTGGCCGACGATAAATACCGTGGTCAGCGCCCATTGCGGCTGCTGCAAGTCCAAGCAAAAGGCCAGATACAACGCGACCCCGCCGGCGATCATGTTGCGCAACGCAAACAGCAGATCGTCCCGCGAGGGCGCCAGGGTGGCTTGCCAGAAGTCAGGCAGTTGAAACGTGGAAAGCTTCATTCAGCGAACACATAGATAGCTAGCTAATGATTAGCATAGTATCTATATGCCCGCCGAATGCCAATCTAGCGTTTCAGCGCGCGCCACACTTTGCCTACCAGTGAAACCACGGCCAGCACCAGCGCCCCGGCAATAATCCCGGCCACTGCGTTGAGCAACGTAGGCATCAACCACGCCGCCGCGCCGACACTCTGGCTGAGCGTCTCGATCCAGTGATGCACCGCCGGCACGCCATGGGTGAGTATGCCGCCGCCGACCATGAACATCGCCGCTGTGCCGATCACCGACAGACTTTTCATCATGTAAGGCGCGGCGCGCAAGATCGCCCCACCGATACTGCGAGCCGCCTGGCCGGGCTTTTGCGTCAGCCACAGACCCAGGTCATCGAGCTTGACGATACCGGCCACCAGCCCGTACACGCCAATGGTCATGACAATGGCGATGCCCGACAGCACTATCACTTGCTGCATCAAAGGCGCATCCGCAACGGTACCCAGGGTGATGGCGATGATTTCCGCCGAGAGGATGAAATCGGTGCGAATTGCACCTTTGATCTTGTCCTTCTCAAATGCCACCAAGTCAGTCGCCGGATCAGCCACGGCTTCAACCAGGTGAGCCTGTTCTTCGGTGCGTTTATGCAAGAAGGTGTGCGCAAGCTTCTCAAAGCCTTCAAAACACAAATAGGCGCCGCCGAGCATCAACAGCGGCGTGACCGCCCACGGCGCAAAGGCGCTGATCAGCAATGCCGCCGGCACCAGGATCAGTTTGTTGACAAACGACCCCTTGGCCACCGCCCACACCACAGGGATTTCCCGCTCTGCGCGCACGCCGGAAACCTGCTGGGCGTTGAGTGCCAAGTCATCGCCCAGCACGCCGGCGGTCTTCTTGGCGGCCATTTTGGTCATCAGCGCAACGTCATCGAGTACGGCGGCGATATCGTCGATCAATACCAACAAGCTGCTTCCTGCCATCAATCGGGCTTCCATAAGAATGAGAAACGCCGAGCATAGCGCGGCGCAAAGCTTTACGGGCGCATTCTTGAGGCTCGCGGATAGCCGGTGCTACCATGCACAACCGCCGATCTGGCAAGGAAACTCCTGGTTTATGAGCACCATTCGCGAGCGCAATAAAGAAAAGATCCTGCGGGCGGCCAGCGAGGAGTTTGCCGACAAGGGCTTCGCCGCGACCAAAACCAGCGACATCGCCGCCAAGGCCGGGCTGCCCAAGCCCAACGTCTATTACTACTTCAGGTCCAAGGACAACCTCTACCGCGAGGTGCTCGAAAGCATTATCGAGCCGATCCTGGCCGCCTCCACACCGTTCAACCCCGAGGGCGAGCCGTCGGTGGTGCTGAGCAACTACATCCGCTCGAAAATCCGCATCTCCCGCGATTTGCCGTTTGCATCCAAGGTGTTTGCCAGCGAAATCATGCACGGCGCCCCGCACCTGAGCCCCGAGCAGATCGAGCAGCTCAACGCCCAGGCCAAGCACAACATCAACTGCATCCAAAGCTGGGTAGATCGCGGCCTGATCGCCGCCATAGACCCCAACCACCTGATGTTCAGCATCTGGGCGGCGACGCAGACGTATGCCGATTTTGACTGGCAGATATCGGCGGTGACCGGCAAAGCCAAGCTGGATGAGGCGGATTATGAGGCGGCGGCGCAGACGATTATTCGGTTGGTGTTGAAGGGGTGTGAGTTGGGCTGATGGACCGAGGTGCCGGTGCTATTCGCGAGCAAGCCCGCTCCCACATTTTGATCCGCGCGAGACATAAATTGTATTAACACCGCAGACCCCATGTGGGAGCGGGCTTGCTCGCGAAAGCGCCCATCCAGACACATCCTGCCAAAAGCCTGCCGATCAGCATCAGCCACCGAGATCTAGCCTCTCAGAACCCATCTGAAGAGAGGCCATGGAATGCCTGATCTAGCGACTTCACACCGCCTGCGCATCGGGCGGTTCAGCGAACCGAACCGCGTCTACCTGATCACCACCAACACCCAGGAGCGAGTCCCACTATTCGGCGACTTTCACCTCGGCCGCCTGGTGGTCTGGCAGTTCAGACTGGCCCAATACCAAGGCCTGGCTAATTCATTGGCCTGGGTGGTGATGCCAGACCATTTCCACTGGCTGATCGAACTGCAAAAAGGCTCGTTGGGGGATTTGATGTGTCAGGTGAAATCCAAAAGTACGCGATCGGTGAATGGTGCAACCGGGCGCAAGGGCCGGCTTTGGCAAACCGGTTTTCATGATCGGGCACTGCGCAGGGAGGATGATTTGGTAAAAATGGCCAGGTATGTGGTGGCCAATCCACTGCGAGCAGGGTTGGTAGAGCGGATTGGCGACTATCCGTTGTGGGATGCGATTTGGGTTTAAAGCCAAGACCGGGTCGCCGCCTTCGCGAGCAAGCCCGCTCCCACACTTGACCGAGTTCCACCTTTGGAATGCAGCCAAGTGTGGGAGCGGGCTTGCTCGCGAAGAGGCCCTTACAGTCACCACAGAATCAAGCAGAAACCCCCGCATCTGCCAACAACCCCACCCCCTCAATCGCCGTAATCGCGCACTGCTCATCGATATCCGAGGTATCGCCGCTGATCCCGATCGCCCCCAGCACCAGCCCGTCATGATTGCGAATCAACACCCCACCCGGTGCCGGCACCACGCTGCCCTGCCCCAGGCTGTTCAACGCGGCGATAAACGCCGGGCGCTGCTGTGCGTCCAGCGCCAGCAGGCGCGAGCCCTTGCCCAGTGCAATCGCGCCCCAGGCCTTGCCGATGGCGATTTGTGGGCGCAGCAGGCTGGCGCCGTCTTCGCGTTGCAGGGTGATCAAGTGGCCGCCGCTGTCGAGCACCGCGATGGTCAGCGGCGCAGCCGAGATCGTGCGGCCTGCGGTGAGGGCCTGGCTGGCGAGTTGGGTGGCAAGTTTCAAGGTTAAAGCGCTCATGGTGCCGTCCTTCTTTTGTTATTGGGAATGCGGTGGAGGTCTGTTTGATCAGATGCTCGATCAAACAAATAGAACACAATGACATTTATTTTTGTATACAATATTTTCGCACAAAGGCTCCACACGTCGAAAAAAGTGCTTCCGACGAACGCCATGGCCACTTTGCAAAATGCATTGACCTTCGCCGCTCGCCATGAATACACTTTGTCCAGACACCACTTGTATACAATTACAAAACGCAAGAGGCACCAAAACCATGAGCAAAATGAGAGCAATCGAAGCCGCCGTCCTGGTAATGCGCCGTGAAGGCGTGGACACCGCCTTCGGTATCCCGGGCGCCGCGATCAACCCGCTGTATTCGGCCTTGCAGAAGGTCGGTGGCATCGATCACGTCCTTGCTCGCCACGTTGAAGGCGCCTCGCACATGGCCGAGGGCTACACCCGCACCAAGGCCGGCAATATCGGCGTGTGCATCGGTACTTCCGGCCCGGCGGGCACCGACATGGTCACCGGCCTGTACAGCGCCTCGGCCGACTCGATCCCGATTCTGTGCATCACCGGCCAGGCCCCACGTGCACGGATGCACAAGGAAGACTTCCAGGCCGTGGATATCACCAGCATCGTCAAGCCGGTGACCAAGTGGGCGACCACTGTTCTGGAGCCCGGCCAAGTGCCCTACGCGTTCCAGAAAGCCTTCTATGAAATGCGCTCCGGCCGCCCTGGCCCGGTGCTGATCGACCTGCCGTTCGACGTGCAGATGGCCGAGATCGAATTCGATATCGACGCCTACCAGCCACTGCCGCTGGCCAAGCCCTTGGCTACGCGCATCCAGGTGGAAAAAGCCCTGGCGCTGCTGGATGCGGCCGAACGCCCCTTGCTGGTCAGCGGTGGCGGCGTGATCAATGCCGACGCCAGCGAGTTGCTGGTTGAATTTGCTGAACTCACCGGCATCCCGGTGATCCCGACCCTGATGGGCTGGGGCACGATCCCGGACGATCACCCGCTGATGGTGGGCATGGTCGGCCTGCAAACCTCGCACCGCTATGGCAACGCAACGATGCTCAAGTCGGACGTGGTGCTGGGCATCGGCAACCGCTGGGCCAACCGCCACACTGGTTCGGTGGAGGTATACACCGAAGGCCGCACGTTCATTCACGTCGACATCGAACCGACGCAGATTGGCCGCGTGTTCACGCCGGACCTGGGCATAGTGTCCGACGCCGGTTCTGCGCTGACGATGTTCATTGAAGTGGCCCGCGAGTGGAAAGCCGCCGGCAAGCTCAAGGATCGCAGCGCCTGGCTGCATGACTGCCAGCAGCGCAAGGCCACCCTGCACCGCAAGACCCACTTCGACAACGTGCCGGTCAAGCCGCAACGCGTGTACGAAGAGATGAACCAGGTGTTCGGCAAAGACACCTGCTACGTCAGCACCATCGGCCTGTCGCAGATTGCCGGCGCGCAATTCCTGCACGTGTACAAACCACGCCACTGGATCAACTGCGGCCAGGCCGGCCCCTTGGGCTGGACCATTCCGGCGGCACTCGGCGTGGTCAAGGCCGACCCGAGCCGCAAAGTGGTGGCGTTGTCGGGCGACTATGACTTCCAGTTCATGATCGAAGAGCTGGCGGTGGGCGCGCAGTTCAAGCTGCCGTACATCCACGTAGTGGTGAACAACTCCTACCTGGGCCTGATTCGCCAGGCCCAGCGCGGGTTTGAGATGGACTACTGCGTGCAGCTGTCCTTCGACAACCTCAACGCCCCGGAACTTAACGGCTATGGCGTCGACCATGTGGCTGTCGCCGAAGGCTTGGGTTGCAAGGCGCTGCGCGTATTCGAGCCGGGCCAGATCCAGCCGGCGTTGCGCAAGGCGCAGGAAATGATCGAAGAATTCAAGGTTCCGGTGATTGTTGAGATTATTCTGGAACGCGTGACCAATATTTCCATGGGCACCGAGATCAACGCCGTCAACGAATTCGAAGATCTGGCCCTGGTCGGCAACGACGCGCCGACTGCCATTTCCCTGCTCGATTAAGGAGAACCCTATGCCGCGTTTTGCCGCCAACCTGTCCATGCTGTTTACCGAGCAGGACTTTCTCGCCCGTTTCAAAGCGGCCGCCGACGCCGGCTTCCAGGGTGTGGAATACCTGTTCCCGTACGAGTTCAGCTCCGCCGAGATCAAGGCGCAGTTGGATGCCAACGGCCTGACCCAAGTGCTGTTCAACCTGCCGGCCGGTGACTGGGCCAAGGGCGAGCGCGGCCTGGCGTGCCACCCGGACCGGGTCGAGGAGTTCCGTGCCGGGGTCAAGCTGGCCATCGCCTACGCCCAAGTGCTGGGCAACACCCAGATCAACTGCCTGGCCGGGATTCGCCCCGCCGGTGTGGATGACGAAACCGTAGAAAAGACCTTTGTCGCCAACCTCAAGTACGCCGCCGACAAGCTGCAAGCGGCGGGCATCAAGCTGGTGATGGAGATGATCAACACCCGCGACATCCCGGGTTTCTACCTGAACAACACGGCGCAGGCCCTGTCGATTCGCGAGCAGGTGGGCAGCGCCAACCTGTTCCTGCAATACGACATCTACCACATGCAAATCATGGAAGGCGACCTGGCCCGAACCATGGCCGCGCACCTGGGTGAGATCAACCACATCCAGTTGGCCGACAACCCTGGGCGTAACGAGCCGGGGACCGGGGAGATCAACTATCGCTTCCTGTTCGAGCATCTGGATCGGATTGGTTACACCGGTTGGGTCGGCTGTGAGTACAAGCCGCTGACCACCACCGAGGCGGGACTGGGTTGGCTCAAAACCCATAACGCCATCTGACTGACACAACACAAAAGAAGGTGGGAGCTGGCTTGCCTGCGATGCAGACACTGCGGTGTATCAGGCAAAACCGGGTGATGCCATCGCAGGCAAGCCAGCTCCCACATTTGGATCTTCAGTGTTTGGTGGACCGTGTCCGCCCTGCACCTAGAATAAAAAGAGGATGTTGATCATGGCTAAAATCGGATTTATCGGCACCGGCATCATGGGCCAACCCATGGCCGCCAACCTGCAAAAGGCTGGTCACCAACTGTTCCTGTCCGAGCATCACGGCAAGGCGCCCGAAGCCCTGATCGCGGCCGGCGCGGTGGCCTTGGCCAACCCGCAGCAAGTCGCCCAGGAAGCCGAGTTCATCATCGTGATGGTGCCCGACACCCCGCAGGTGGATGACGTGCTGTTCCGCGCCGACGGTGTTGCCGCCGGCCTGTCGCCCAACAAAGTAGTGATCGACATGAGTTCGATCTCGCCCACCGCCACCAAGGCGTTCGCCGCGAAGATCAACCAGACCGGCGCGCAATACCTCGACGCGCCCGTGTCCGGCGGTGAGGTCGGCGCCAAGGCTGGCACCTTGAGCATCATGATCGGTGGCGAGCCGCAGACGTTCGAACGCGCCCTGCCGCTGTTCCAGGCCATGGGCAAGAACATCACCCTGGTCGGCGGCAATGGCGATGGCCAGACCGCCAAGGTGGCGAATCAGATCATCGTCGCGCTGAACATCCAGGCAGTGGCCGAAGCACTGCTGTTCGCATCGAAGAACGGCGCCGACCCGGCCAAGGTGCGCGAAGCGCTGATGGGCGGGTTTGCTTCGTCGAAGATCCTGGAAGTGCATGGCGAGCGCATGATCAAGGGCACCTTTGATCCGGGCTTCCGCATCAACCTGCACCAGAAAGACCTCAACCTGGCGCTGGCCGGGGCCAAGGAGCTGGGGATCAACCTGCCGAACACGGCTGGCACGCAGCAGGTGTTCAGCACGTGCACGGCGATTGGTGGCGGTAATTGGGACCACTCGGCGCTGATCAAAGGGTTGGAGCATATGGCGAATTTTTCGATTCGCGATAAGTAATTCGATTTGAAATGCAGGCCAATGTGGGAGCTGGCTTGCCTGCGATAGCGGTCTTTCAGTTAGACATTCATTGCCTGGTACACCGCTATCGCAGGCAAGCCAGCTCCCACATTTTGATCCCGTTTCAAGTCTTAATTCTAATAACAAGAATCCCCCGGGAGCCCGCTTATGTCGGTCGATCCGCAACACCTGCTTCGCGAGCTGTTTGCCACAGCCATCGACGCCGCCCACCCCCGACAAGTCCTTGAACCTTATCTGCCCGCCGACCGCAGCGGCCGTGTAATCGTGATCGGCGCCGGCAAAGCCGCGGCCGCCATGGCGCTGGTGGTCGAGAACTGCTGGCAGGGCGAAGTCTCGGGCCTGGTGGTCACCCGTTACGGCCACGGCGCACCGTGCAAGAAAATCGAAGTGGTCGAGGCCGCACACCCGGTGCCCGATGCGGCCGGCCTGGCCGTCGCCAAGCGTGTGCTGGAACTGATCAGCAACCTCACCGAAGACGACCGCGTGATCTTCCTGCTCTCCGGCGGTGGTTCGGCCTTGCTGGCCCTGCCCGCCGAAGGCATCACCCTGGCCGACAAACAAACCATCAATAAAGCCCTGCTCAAATCCGGCGCGACCATTGGCGAGATGAATTGCGTGCGCAAGCACCTCTCGGCCATCAAGGGCGGCCGGTTGGCCAAGGCCGCATGGCCGGCGACGGTGTACACCTACGCCATCTCGGATGTGCCGGGCGACCAGGCCACGGTGATCGCCTCCGGCCCCACCGTCGGCGACCCGAGCACCTCGCAGCAGGCCCTGGCGATTCTCAAGCGCTACGGCATTGAGGCGCCGGCTTCGGTGCGCAACTGGTTGCAGAACCCAGCCTCGGAAACCGTCAAACCCGGCGACCCGGTACTCGCGCGCAGCCACTTCCAATTGATCGCCCGCCCGCAGCAATCGCTGGAAGCGGTAGCGGTGAAAGTTCGCCAGGCCGGGTTCAGCCCGTTGATCCTCGGTGACCTCGAAGGTGAAGCACGCGACGTGGCCAAGGTACACGCCGGTATCGCCCGGCAAATCGTGCAGCACGGCCAACCCTTGGCCGCGCCGTGCGTGATTCTCTCGGGCGGTGAAACCACCGTCACCGTGCGCGGCAATGGCCGTGGCGGGCGTAATGCTGAATTCCTGCTGAGCCTGACCGACAGCCTCAAAGGCCTGCCCGGCGTGTACGCACTGGCCGGTGACACCGACGGCATCGACGGCTCCGAAGACAACGCCGGCGCAATCATGACCCCGTGCAGCTACCGCCGCGCCGAAGCCCTGGGCCTTAGCGCCAGCGACGAGCTGGACAACAACAATGGCTATGGCTACTTCGCCGCACTCGACGGTTTGATCGTCACCGAGCCGACCCGCACCAATGTCAATGACTTGCGCGCCATCCTGATTCTTGAGACTGCCAAACATGACGCCTGACAAGAAAGTCAAAATCCTCGCCACCCTCGGCCCGGCCACTGACGGCATCGATGACATCCGCGAGCTGGTGGAAGCCGGGGTGAATATCTTCCGGCTGAACTTCAGCCACGGCGAGCATGCCGACCACGCCCAGCGCTACCAGTGGATTCGCCAGGTGGAGCGCCAGCTCAACTACCCGCTGGGCATCCTCATGGACCTGCAAGGGCCGAAACTGCGGGTCGGGCGCTTTGCCGAGGGCAAAGTGCAACTGGTGCGCGGCCAGGCGCTGCGCCTGGACCTCGACCCGACTCCGGGCGATCAGCGCCGGGTCAACCTGCCCCATCCCGAGATTATCGCGGCGCTGGAGCCGGGCATGGACCTGCTGCTGGACGACGGCAAATTGCGCCTGCGCGTGATCACCAAACATGCCGACGCCATCGACACCACCGTGCTCAATGGCGGCGAGCTGTCCGACCGTAAAGGCGTGAATGTGCCGCAAGCGCTGCTGGAACTCAGCCCGCTGACCGCCAAGGACCGCCGCGACCTGAGCTTCGGCCTGGAGCTGGGCGTGGATTGGGTGGCGCTGTCGTTTGTGCAACGTCCGGAAGATATCCGCGAAGCCCGCGAACTGATCGGCGACAAGGCCTTCCTGATGGCCAAGATCGAAAAACCCTCAGCCGTGCTGCGCTTGCGGGAAATTGCCGAACTGAGCGACGCGATCATGGTGGCCAGAGGCGACCTGGGCGTGGAGGTGCCCGCCGAGAGCGTGCCGCAGATCCAGAAAGATATCATCAGCACTTGCCGCCAATTGGGTAAACCGGTGGTGGTGGCCACGCAGATGCTCGAATCCATGCGCTTCTCACCGGCACCGACCCGCGCCGAAGTGACCGACGTGGCCAACGCCGTGGCCGAAGGCGCGGACGCGGTGATGCTCTCGGCTGAAACCGCCTCGGGCGAATACCCGCTCGAAGCCGTACAGATGATGAGCAAGATCATCCGCCAAGTGGAAAACGGCCCGGATTACCAGACGCAACTGGATGTGAGCCGGCCCAAGGCGGATGCCACGGTGTCGGACGCCATCAGCTGCGCGATCCGGCGCATCAGCAGCATCCTGCCGGTGGCGGTGCTGGTGAACTACAGCGAGTCCGGCAGTTCCAGCTTGCGCGCGGCGCGGGAACGGCCGGTGGCGCCGATCCTCAACCTCACGCCGAACCTGTCCACGGCGCGGCGGCTGAGTGTGGCCTGGGGCGTGCATTCGGTGGTCAATGACCGGCTGCGCCAGGTCGATGAAGTGTGCTCGACGGCGCTGGAAATTGCCCAGGCGCAGGGCATGGCGCAGCGCGGGGACACCTTGGTGATTACGGCGGGAGTGCCGTTCGGGCAGCCGGGGTCGACCAATTCGTTGCGTATCGAGACGTTGATTTAGCGTCTGTAAGGGCCTCATCGCGGGCAAGCCCGGCTCCCACAGTTGATTGGGTTCACACCTCTTTATGTGTGAAAACAGCCAACTGTGGGAGCTGGCTTGCCTGCGATAAGGGCAACTCGGTCTCACTGACTAACCACCATGCACAACCCAACCTGCCCCGACTGGGCCGAAGCCCTGCTCAACGGCTTCAGCCAGATATTCCTGCAGCGCCAGCCGTTGTGCGGCCTGCTGTGCCTGTTGGCCATCCTGATCGGCGCCCCGGCCTTGCTCGGCGGGGCGTTGCTGGGCGGCCTCGCCGGTTTGCTCACGGCCCAGCGCCGGGGTTATCCCAAGGCAGAGCGCCAGGCCGGCCTGTATAGCTACAACGGCGTGCTGCTGGGTGTGTTGATCAGCCAGCACTTCGCCTGGTCTGCGTTGTTGCCGCCGTTGATCCTGGCGTGCGGCGGCCTGAGTGCGATGCTCACGCGGCTATGGTTGAAACATACCCATCACCCGGATGACTTGTCCGCGTACACCGCGCCCTTTGTCGGCCTGGGTTGGCTGTTGATCGGCAGCGCGCCTCAGCCTACGTTTGCCTTGGTCGAGCCCAACTTCTTTGCGATTGTCAGCGCGCCCTTTATTGGCCTTGCGCAAGTCATGCTGCTGGACCAACCACTGGCGGGAGTATTGATTGCCGTCGGCTTGTTGTTGGCCAACCGTCGCGCCGCCCTGTGGGCCTTGATCGGCGCTACTGCTGGCGTGCTGGTCGCTCTACTGCTCGACGAACCCGCCAGCGCCCTCCTCGGCCTGCACAGCTACAACCCGGCGCTGGCGGCACTGGCCTTGAGCCAGTCACGACGCCAGCCGTGGCTGCCACTGCTGGGCATCCTGCTGGCGATTATCCTCACACCCGGTTTTGCCACCCTGCACCTGCCCGCGTTGACTGCGCCGTTTATCCTCGCCTGCTGGCTGGTGCGCGCCACGCAGCGGATGTTCAAAGCCCGCGTGGACAGCCCGTTCGAATCCCCCTAGGCTTGCTCGATATTCGATTCAGGCGGGTTTTATGAACAGCAACAGCGACTGGCGCCAGCGCCTCTATGTCATGGTATTCCAGAGCGACACCGCAGCCGGGCGGCGCTTTGACGGCATCCTGCTACTGATCATTCTTGCCAGCATTGTGATCGTGATGCTCGACAGCATCGACGAAATCCACCAGAACTACGCCGATGTGCTGGCCTATATCGAATGGGGCTTCACGCTGATCTTCGCCATCGAGTACGGCTTGCGGCTGTACTGCTCGCCCAAACCCTTGCGCTACGCCTTCAGCTTTTATGGCTTGGTGGACTTGCTGGCCATCGTGCCCGGCATCCTCGCGCTGTATTACAGCGACGCCCAATACCTGCTGATTATCCGCATCATTCGGATGCTGCGGATTTTCCGCGTGCTCAAGCTCAGCCCGTACCTCAAGCAAGCCAACTACTTGATGGCGGCGCTGCGCGGCAGCAAACAGAAGATCGTGGTGTTCCTGGTCAGCGTGTGCACCCTGGTGACGGTATTCGGCACCCTGATGTACGTGATTGAAGGCCCGGAGCACGGGTTTACCAGCATTCCCAAGGGCATTTACTGGGCGATCGTGACCCTCACCACCGTAGGCTTTGGCGATATCGTGCCGAAGACGCCGCTGGGCCAGGTGATCTCATCGCTGGTGATGATCACCGGTTACTCGATCATCGCCGTGCCCACCGGGATTTTTACCGCTGAACTGGCCAGCGCCATGCGCGGGGAACAACTGGAACACGATTGCCCGGTGTGCAAGAAAAACAGCCACGAACCCAACGCAGCGTTTTGCTCGCGCTGCGGCAGCAACCTGTTTCATAAAGTGGAATAAGCACAGTACGTTTTAATCTTTAAACGCCTATGCAGGCCCGGCTATAGTTGCTGGCAAATTGCCCCCAGTCTTCTCTCGAACAACAAGGAATGAGCAGTGAAAAAAATCCTCAGCGCCTCTCTTCTGGCCGCGGGCCTGGCCCTGGCCGGTGCCGTGCAAGCCGCACCGGTCACACTGCTTAACGTCTCCTACGACGTGATGCGCGACTTCTACAAGGACTACAACGCCGCCTTCCAGAAGCACTGGGAAGCCGAGCATCCGGACGACAAGCTGACGTTGCAGATGTCCTTCGGCGGTTCCAGCAAACAAGCGCGCTCGGTGATCGACGGCCTGCCGGCGGATGTAATCACCATGAACATGGCCACCGACATCAATGCCCTGGCGGACAACGGCAAACTGGTGCCGGACAACTGGGTCACGCGCCTGCCGAACAACAGCGCGCCGTTCACCTCCGCCACCGTGTTTATCGTGCGCAAGGGCAACCCCAAAGCCCTGAAAGACTGGCCCGATCTGCTCAAAGATGGCGTGCAAGTAATCGTGCCCAACCCGAAGACCTCGGGTAATGGCCGCTACACCTACCTGTCGGCCTGGGGTTATGTGCTGAAAAATGGTGGTGATGAAGACAAGGCGAAGAAGTTCGTCGGTGAATTGTTCAAACATGCACCGGTGCTGGACACTGGCGGCCGTGCCGCTACCACCACCTTCATGACCAACCAGATCGGCGATGTGCTGGTGACCTTTGAGAACGAAGCGGAAATGATCGCCCGTGAATTCGGCCGTGATCAGTTCGAAGTGATCTACCCAAGCGTCTCCGCCGAAGCCGAGCCGCCGGTGTCGGTGGTCGACAAAGTGGTCGACAAGAAAGGCACCCGTGTGGCTGCCGAGGATTACCTGAAGTACCTGTGGTCGCCGGAAGGTCAGGAAATCGCCGCCAACAACTACCTGCGCCCACGTGACCCGAAAGTGCTGGCCAAGTACACCGACCGCTTCCCGAAAGTCGACTTCCTGTCGGTGGAGAAGACCTTTGGTGACTGGCGTACCGTGCAGAAGACCCACTTCAATGATGGCGGGGTTTTTGACCAGATCTATTCGGGTCAATAACTGAAGGTACGCGGTAAAACAAATGTGGGAGCTGGCTTGCCTGCGATGCAATCACCTCGGTGTGTCAGTTACACCTAGGGGATGCTATCGCAGGCAAGCCAGCTCCCACACAAGCCAGCTCCCACATTTGTTTTGTGTTGGGTCCGTTACATCGGCGGTGTCACGCCATCCTTGCCGGCCGAGATCGCCTGGGCCGTAATGGTCCCATCCGCGCCCTGCGCCGCAAACAACACCACCTTCACGCCCGCCTTGAGCAAGCTGCGATCGCCCGGCTCCAGGTTCACGATCGGCACATCATCCGGCACCACAATCTTCTGCTCGCCGCCTTTGTACTTCACGGTCAGGGTGCGCCCGTTGCTGACCACCAGGTCGCCAACCGTGCCGTTGGTCATGCTGCTGCCTTCTTTCAAATCAAACGCGCGGTGCCCGTCACCCGTGCCGGCCATGGCCGGTGGGAATACGTGGACTTCCAGCGCAGTCAGGGTGCCATCGGCGTTCGGCATGGCGGCCGAGCCAATGTAGCTGCCGGGCTTGATCTCATCGATCTTGGCCAGGGTAACGGCGCGTACCTGGGTGGCCGGCGTCAGATGCACCACCACCTCTTCGCCACTGTTGACCTTGACGTGCATCGCGTCACCGTCCATCGCAGTAATGGCGCCGCGTACGCCGACCCGTGGGGCTTCGGCGGCGTTGGCCAGCCCGATGGCCATGGCCGCAGCCAGGGTGGAGGCCAGGAGCATCTTGTTCAGCGTGATTTTCATCGCAGTGGATTTCCTGTTTCGACAGTTATGCCTGAATGTATCATTGGCGCTCGCCCCAAAAGTTAACGATTCAGTCATTAATTTGCGGCATGAGTGATATCAATGCGCACGCTCTACACCGGCGCAGACGTTGTCTTTACTCTCGCCCGCTACCTTCCTTCGCTTGAATGAGAACACCATGACCGCTACCTCACACGCTTCAAGCACCATGACCCGAGGCATGGTGATGCTGTTTGCGTTCTGTTGCGGCGCCATTGTTGCCAACATCTACTACGCCCAGCCGATCATCGAGTTGATCGCGCCGGACATCGGCCTGACCCCGGCACTGGCGAGCCTGATTGTCTCACTCACGCAAATCGGCTATGCCTTGGGCCTGTTCTTTCTGGTGCCGCTGGGCGACCTGCTGGAAAACCGCAAGCTGATGATCATCACCAACCTGGTGGCCATCGCCAGCCTACTGGGTGCGGCGTTTGCCGAGCAGCCGAATGTGTTCCTGCTTGTGTCGTTGCTGATCGGCTTCAGTTCCGTCTCGGTGCAGATTCTTATCCCGCTGGCCGCGCACCTGGCGCCCGCCGAGTCCCGAGGCCGTGTAGTCGGCAGCATCATGGGCGGCCTGTTGCTGGGCATCCTGCTGGCGCGGCCGGTGTCCAGCCTGGTGGCTGACCACTTTGGCTGGCGTGCGATGTTCATGGCGGCGGCCGCGGTGATGGTGTTTATCAGTGCCGTGCTGATGCTGACTATCCCCAAGCGCCAACCCGACCACAGCGCCAGTTACGGCCAACTGCTGGGCTCGCTGGGCACCTTGCTGCGCAAGCAACCGCTACTGCGTCAGCGCGCCTTCTACCAAGGCTGCATGTTCGCCACTTTCAGCCTGTTCTGGACCGCTGCACCGTTGGAGCTGGCGCGTAACCACGGCCTGAGCCAAAGCGAAATCGCCCTGTTTGCCCTGGTCGGCGCCCTGGGCGCCATCGCCGCGCCTATCGCCGGGCGCCTGGCCGATGCCGGGCACACGCACCGCGCTTCACTGCTGGCCATGCTGTTTGCCGCGTTGAGTTTTCTGCCAGCCTTTGTGCACCCGTTGTACAGCGTGATCGGCCTGGCGGTGACCGGCGTGGTCCTGGACTTCTGCGTGCAGATGAACATGGTCCTCGGCCAACGCACCATCTACGCCCTCGACGCCAACAGCCGCAGCCGCCTGAACGCGCTGTACATGACCAGCATCTTCATCGGCGGCGCCTTCGGCTCGGCGATTGCCAGCAGCGTGTATGAACACGGCGGCTGGCTGGGCGTGATGCTGGTGGGCAGTGCGTTCCCGCTGGTGGCGTTGTTGCGGTTCCTGGGTGCTTCGCGCCAGGGCTCACCCGCGATTGCCTCATAATCCTGGCGGCCATCAGCGGCTCAACGCCTCTCAGCGAAAATGCTGCATGGCCAAGAGGAAGCGCTGAACATCCTCCGAAGACGTGTACTGAGCAAAGCTGATTCGGACCACACCATCATTCTGGTCAAGGCCGAGTGCATGGAGGGTTTCAGGGCTGAAGTTATTGCCATGCCAGAGGCGAATGCCCTGCCGGGCCATATGCTGGGAGACCACCGCACTGGGCGTCGACTTGAGTGTAAAAGACAGGGTTGGAACTCGACATTGCAGATCATGGGGCTTGCATAGGCCATAAATCTTCACTTCGTCCAGTGCTTCGAGCCCCGCCAACACCTCTTGCACCAAGCGTTGTTCATGGGCAATCACCGCGTGCATGCCACTCACGATCTGATTGCGTTGGCTCCCATTCACAGGGCTGCCACCCAGGGTGCGCCCTATCCACGCTAAATGCTCGATCGCTCCTCCCACACCCGCGATGGCCTCCCTGCTTTTAGTTCCGGTTTCGAACTTGTAGGGAGGCTTATCGAGCGTAGGTCGAGGTTTGTAGGCAATGAGCTGCTCAAGCAGAGCAAGACGGCCCCACAGAACCCCCTGATGAGGTCCATAGAGCTTGTGCGAAGAACAGGCCAGCAAGTCACACCCCAAGGCCTGGACGTCGATCACGCCATGCGGGGCGTACTGAACCGCATCCACGTAGACGATCGCGCCCATGTTTCTGGCCAACGCTGCAACTGCTGCTACATCGTTAATCGTGCCCGTGACATTGTTCGCATAGCTCAAGGCTACGACCCGGGTGCGCTCAGTGATCAACGAGGCTGCCTGGGATAGATCAAAACCATAGGTTTCGAAATCGAAAGGTAGCCAGCGCACGGTTAATTCCAGGTCTTTTGCCAATTCAAGCCAAGGGGAGATATTGGCTTCGTGGTCTGAACGGGTCAGGACGATCTCGTCGCCCTTGCGCAGGCTTCGCCCGATGCAACGCGACATATGAAACGTCAGGGCGGTCATGTTCTGGCCGAAGACAATTTCCTGCGCACACGATGCATTAAGCAGTGCCGCTGCAGCCGATCGCGCGCGGTCGAGATCCTGCTCGGCAATGATGGAGGTCGAGAAATGCCCCCCCAGATTCGCGTTGTTTTCAATGGACGCCCTGACACTCGCCTCCAGTGCCCTGCTGCACATCTGCGTGCCTGCAGCGCCGTCAAAAAATACCGCACCCTCCAGAGAGGGCACGGAAAAGACCGGAAACTGCTGCCTGATTAGCGCTACATCCACAATGCCGCTCCTTGTTCAATGCACAGATGCCTCAAGCTTTCAGATCGCTGACACCGATACCCTGCGCCAACAGCAAGTCCCTGATCCGATCAGACTCTGACCAGTTCTTCATCAGGCGTGCGACACGTCGCGCCTCAATCAAACTTGCCTGCTCCTGGGTTAATTCAACCTGTACCTCGTCAAACAAGCCCACGCTGAGTATGCCGTCAAAACTACGCAGTAAATCGAGGCGTTCGGCGTCATCCAACACATCAGCCTTGAGCACCCACCACAGCTCGGCAACCGCCCCTGGCGTATGCAGATCCTTATCCAGCGCGCCGAAAAAACGCGTTTTAGCTGCAACATACTCTGGCGAGAACGAAGCCTGCGGCTGGACATTGTCGCCCTGGATCTGCGCGATACGCAGCCGAGCCTTGCGTAAGGCGGTCGACGCTGCGTCCAGGGCATCCCACGAGAACGTCAACGCGCTGCGGTAATGGGATCCCAGTACCAGCAATCTGAACGCGAGCGGGTCGTAGCCTTTATCGATCAGTGTGTCGACTGTGAGGAACTCGCCCTTGGACTTGGACATTTTCTCTGCATCGACATTGAGAAACTCACAGTGAAACCAATAATTGACCCAGCGGTGGCCAAAACAGCATTCCGACTGGGCCACCTCGTTGGAGTGGTGCACATTGATATGGTCAATACCCCCGCAATGGATGTCGATTCGATCGCCGAGATAGCGGCTTGCCATAGCCGAACATTCAATATGCCAGCCCGGAAACCCAAGCCCCCAGGGCGATTCCCACTTCATGATCTGATCGGGAAATTTCGACGTCGAAAACCATAACGCGAAATCCGACTGTGAGCGCTTCAGCGGGTCATGAGCAACCCGGTCGGTAGCTTGCTGGTCTTGAAGTTTCAGCTGGCCCAGTTCGTGATAGGTGGGAAATTTTTCCAGGCTGAAGTAGACATTTCCGGCACTGATATAAGCCACGCCTTTTTCCAACAGTTGCTCGACCATGGCGATTATTTCAGGGATATGCTCCGTCGCTCGGCATACGATATCCGGCCGTTTTACATTCAACGACGCGCTGTGCCTGAAGAATGCCTCCTCGTAAAACCGAGCAACCTCCCAAGGGGTTTTCTGTTCACGCGCCGCCCCCAGCATCAATTTGTCATCACCAAAATCAGCGTCCGATTGCAGGTGGCCGACATCCGTGATGTTCATCACGTGCCGCACACTGAAACCCTGCTCGCGTAACGTTTTGGCGAGCACATCCTCAAATATGTAGGTACGCATATTGCCGATGTGGGCGTAGTGATAAACCGTCGGCCCACACGCATAAAACCCCACGTTTTTCCCTGCAACCGGGACGAAGGGCATTAGCGTCTTACCCAGTGTGTTGAATAATTCCATGTGCCATCCCTAGGTTTCTTATTTCTGCCGGTGCGGGCTCACACCTTGATTCAGCCTGCCCGCGCCCTGCTACGGTCAATCTCCAGCCACTCACGAACAGACGCACGATCCCATGCCCGAAGTGCGTAATCTTTGAGTACATCAGGAACTGGATCATCACTATAAATAAGCCGATTCAACATGCCTGCAGCGTCAACATCGGCAATACACCACTCGCCCAGTAAAAACATCCGGCCGTCGCGCAAGCTGTGCGACAAGCCCTCAACCAGCCGTCGCGCGTCGCTCGCAGCCAGTGGCCCGAGCGGCTCATGGGCAGGTTCAATAAAGATGGTTTCGGTGGGCCGCTCGCCGCGCAAGTTGAAAAAATCGCTCCTCAACCAAGCCTGAATCTGCCGGGCCTGGGCTCGCGCCCGCGCATCAATGGGATACAACGGTTTGTTCACCGAACACTCATTCACGTACTCGGCAATCGCGGACGATTCGGTCAGCGAAAATCCGTCCTCCACCCACGTCGGTACACGCTGCGTCAGCGAAACCTCACTGAAGGGTTGCTGGTGGTGATCGCCACGGGACAAGTTCAGATAGTGCATGTCAAACGCCACCTGACACTCACGAAGGGCCACGAAGGCCGACATCGCGAACGGTGAAGTACATTGATGATCGACATAAAGTTTCATGAGCGATGCTCCGCCAATTGGAAGGTTCGGGCCAGGTGCGACAAAGCGCTCAGCACAGGTGCGCGACAACTGCGCTACTGAGTTTCACGTCAAAAAAGCCGGTGGCTTGAGCCTCTTTCTCACGGATCCACAGGTAGTCTGCATAGGTGACCGCCGGGTCTTCGTGAATAAGGTAGATAAACCCGTAATTGGTCGAAATGCCGATGGTGGGCGCAACACTGTCGCCTATCTGCGGAGCTCTGATCATCTTGAAAAAACTCGGCCTGGCGCTCAGCTCATCGAGCCAATGCCGATGCACAACGGTGCCTGACACGCTATTGATCATGCCGATGACTTCACAGGTCGCATTCGAACGATTGACTTTATCGAGCATGGCATCAAACGCCGTTGGGTCGGCGTAACAGGCCACGCACAGATTGACCGCATTCACCCCACTTACACGCGTCATTGCGCTGAGTTCCTGGGTGCCCATCATCCTGGCCGCCCACTCGATCAACTTGGGGCCGTCCGCTGTCACCATCACTTCAAGAAACGAAGGCCCAATGTGCACTCCAAAGGCATCCAGGCAACGTTGCACATAAGCGATGATCGGCGCGGCCTCTTGTGATTGCAGATCAATCAGCACTTCGCGGTCATTGACCACGCCAGCGCCCAGTACACGCTTGCGATTGTCTCGCCAGATTTCAAACACCAAGTGCTCGCCGTCTCGTGAAACCGCTTGAATCAGGTACTGCTGCCCAGCCAGATGCTCCATTGCCAACATGCGATCATTGATAAACCCCATTTCGTTGAGCCGGCCCAACTCTTTGTCGATGGCGTGACGGACTTGCTCTTGATCAAAGCAAAAGTAGATGCCGTCGGCACCCGCGCTGTTCACGGGTTTGATGACCACCGGCCAGTCGCCAATCAAATCGATGGCCTGGGGTATATCGTGTGCGTGATGGATCAGCGCGACGCGTGCGGCCGGAATCCCCAGGTGATGCAGGCGCTGCGCCATATGCCATTTATCGCGGCGGCAAGGGGACAATGCCGTGCCATTTCCCGGCGTGCCCATCAACTCGCTGAGCTGGTCCGCCAATTCAACGCCAGACTCACACCCCGGAATGATAAAGGCCGGCTCAAAAACAGCCAGAGCGTCGGTCAACGCCTTGAGATCCTGGGTCGCGACAAACAGGTGCTGAAAATCATCGGGCTGAAAGCTATCGACGTCGTAATCGAGAATTTCAGCGGATGTCTGCACGTGAATACAAGCAAAGCCACGGAGCTTAAGTTCGTCAGCAAGGCGCGCACCGGTGGAATAAGCATCAACAATCACCGCATATTTCATACGTTAACTCCTTCAGTCGGCAGCCGACTTAAATGGGCATAACCGTTATAGGTGGCCGCCATGCAAATGAGGATGACGCCGATGAAACTGAACATTGAAAACGTCAGCCTCGAATCAGCAGCTTGAAAAATGATCGTAAATAGCGGTGCCATCGCCAGGATGGCTTCAATGGTCACAGGTTCGCAGCGCTTTATGCCTTCCTGGAGTAAAAGCAGCGGTAATATCACGCCTCCCAATGCCAGCAGGGTTAACGTCACTAGATGCTCGACCACCGCAGACAGCGCGCCGGTATTCAACGCTGCGTAGGTGCCCGAAATCGCCAGCAACAGATAAAACCGATGTGCGTAGAGATAACGACTGGATACACCATGGTCGGCGACCATTTTTGAAAGAATCGTGGTCAATGCCATGGCAACACCGCACACCAGCATCATCAGATAACCCAGTAATACCTGATACCGTTCTGGTTCATCCTGGACCGCGGTGCGGTCAGCAAATGAGGCCCAGCACAAATAGAGACTGGCGAAAACGATAAGACCAGCGGCCAAATAATCGGCACCGATCATGACTGCCGACGGGCGCATCAGCTTGTTCAGTATCAATACCGACACCATCCCGACACCGCCCACCAGCGCACTGACAATTGCCGGTTCGACCCATTTCAAGGCACACAGAAAAGAGATCCACAGCGCAGCCGAACTGAAATTCAACATCACCACGCAACGTCTCACGGACGCTTTGTGGGTGGTCAGGCTTTGCATCCCGCGGGTTGAACCGGGGTTCAACAGGTAACTGATAAAAAACACCGGCCAAGCGATGGCAAACAACACGAATGTCACGACAACCGTGTCGAGCGCTTGTACCAACATACCGAAGTAAACTTCCTTAAGCCCGTCCACTGCATTGACGAGCATCAGGGCGGTTATCCCGATAAATAAACTTTGAGCTGCACGCATGGCGAGAGGTCCGCTGGTTAAATCGTACTTAAAGAGCGCTCAACGTACGCACATTGCCTTTACGTGATTGCTTATAGCGTTGAAGCAATTGCTCGGGCGTCAACTGGCTGGATAACCTCCCGGCTTCATCAAGACCCTGCTGAATACTCTCCAGAATCGACGTGCGCGCCTGTACCGATAACGTATCAAGCGGGTGCGCCCTGAGCGCTTCAATGCCATGCAACTTTTCCAACACGGCGTAGGTAATGAGATCGGCCAGCGTCGGAGGATTAATCACGAAGCCTATTGAAAACGACTCCTCATGGGCCACCGTACTGTGCCAATAGCCACGCGGCATAAAGGTTGTGGTGCCCGGCTTGACTAACCGCACCTGTTTATTTTCAGGCATCACGCGCGGTAAGGCCGCCCCTGTATAGGGCTGAATACCGTCGGTGTAAAAGCGGTTCGGGTTGTTTGGGAAAAACGGATAAATCGGATCGGGCAATGCGGTATTTTCGGCAAAGGCCCAGGTCTTCTCGCCCTTTATCTGGATCATGAAATTCGTTTCGTGATCAAAGTGCGTGGCGACCTCTACGCCATAGTTGGCGGCAAACGCTTCACAGCTGACATAGTGCCGTGGAATATCCAACACACTGGCCAGCTCATCACAGGCCTTGGAAATGGTCGGAATCGCTTCCAGGTCCTTTATATAAACCATCGCGGCACCGTCGTTGTAAGGCGCAAGAGCGTCGGCTGACTTTGCCACGGTGATACGTTTGCCTCCGGGGAAAAGCAGATCGACAGATCCCGGCAGTGCACTGAAGAGCTTGCGGATATCCTGGAACTCATCCAAGGCTGCCAACGCGCTGAACCGGCTCATCTCACCGTCCGCGACGTAGGCGTGTTTCGGCCAGCATGTTCCCAGGAACGTCTCGGTTTGATCACCAAACATCTGCTGCACTATATTCATCACGGTTCCATCCTTGAAGCGGCGCGCAAGGCGCGCCGCCGGGTCATTCACACCGCAGCTGCTTGCGACTGGGCTTTCAATGGAGCATGGGCGCCAGCATTGGACTTATTGAGATACCCCTCGTAAACCCGGGCAAGCTCGTCACTGCGCTCTTTCAATTGCTGCGCGGCATTGGCGAAAAGCGCGTGCTGTTCTTCGTGAGACAAGCCAACCATTTCCCCTTCGGCACGTCCAAGCGCATTAAACAGAAGCTTGGCCAGCAACTCCGTCTCCGAACGTTCGTGGCCGATGCGCTGGCAGATGGTTTCGACAACCGCTGCATGATCATGGAAATGCCAACCCAAGCGGCACATACGGAATTTTATCGAGACCGGTGAGTCCTCCCACCAGCTGCGGGTGGCGTCGAGCTCGGCATCGCTGATACCCGAGAACTCCTCAACCAATTGCTGATGACGCTGCTCCCAAAGCGCCAGCAGAGAATGGAGGTTGCCGAAGTTAGACGGCGCTGGGCCATATTTTTCCCAGTTGAGCATCGCCGGGCTGACCTTATCCGTTCTCTCGATATTCGAGCGGCTCGCCTCCAGGGTCGAACGTATGGCGGGGGCATGCGCCCAGAACTCAGCCATGACGCAGTGCACAATATTGTTGCGGATCGTGCGCTGCTTGCCGAGGGTGTAATTCTGATGGAGATGCTGCTGATCGTATTCAGCGCCCTTGAGCCCGATGAGGCTGGCCTGCAGATCCCGGAATGCCACTTGCCAGTCACGAACGATCATCTGCGCACGACTCAAGCCTCGACCTTGCGCGTTTCGCTGTTGCGCTGCGTCCGTGGCAACATCCATCAGCATTTGATAAATACCCAGGCACAGTTCACGCAGACAGTCGGTGTAATGCGCCCAACCGCCTTCACCCTGTACGCCGGGCCAGTCGACCATCAATTCATGATCCGGCACTTGAATCAGCGTATTGCAAAAACGTCGCACTTCTCGAGCGATAGGGGTCTGCGCAATCCCCGTTTCGGGCAGGCTGTCTTCAGGATATTGCCCACGCGCCTGGGCGATCGGCAGCCAGTACTCAGCTTCACGCACTGCGATACTTTCGGCATCGCGAGTATCCAGTCCTTTTCTCAGGAGAGACTCAGCCACGCTATAGTTGTGGGAGGCCATCGCCTGTTTAGCCAGGCCTACCGACAATTGCGCGAGGACTTCTTTGGCATCGATATCACCGGCCACATCGTGATGCACACGGCAATAACCCAAGTCCAGCCTTGTGTGCAGGGGAGCGCCCAGGAACTTGTGGTAAATATCCCCCTCACTGGAAATAAGCTGGAGGACCGGCGACATAATAAAAATGTGGCTGCCTACCAATTCTGAAATACGTGGATCCGGCTTGTCGTTTTCCACTTCGACCCAGACTGGAATCACCGAGCCGCTGACCGCTCCAATCAATTGCGGATCATTCAAAACACTGTCCACCAGCCGGTTACAACCGCCACATGAGCGGCTATTGAAATAAATCAGTATCGGCTTACCCGTCGACTTGGACTGCGCGATGGCCTGAAGGTAGTCCTGGTGACGAATCCAATCAATCTTATTAACTTGGTTCATTTCGATGCTTCCATTCACGGTGATTGAACATTTCGTTAGTATGCAGCGTGTACAACGTCATTCAGCAACTGCGTCCTCGACGCGGGACTCAGCCACAACGCCTGAACATCCGAAGCCAACGTATGCAACGGATCACAATACAAAAAGAACTTGTCTTTCTTAACCGCTGGCGCTCGGTAAACAGCCACACCTACGTGCTTGTCATAATAATCAAAACTATGAATATCACGTTTACCGCCACCACCCGGCAAGTCCACAATAAAGTGCGGCGTGTTATGCCCGGCGATTAAGCCGCGCGTCGACTTCTCCAGGGCGATAGAGTCGGCAAGGCTGGTTCTTAGTGTTTCTACGCCCCGAATCATGTCACCTTGAAAACAGTAATATGGACGCACATTACAATACGCCAGGCACTCATTCAGCCGATGCATGTCCGTCGCGTTATTATTAACGCCTTTCAAGATAACCGCCTGATTTCTGACCTCCACACCCCGCTCATACAAAATCCGCAGTGCCTTCACCGTCATGTCGGTAATTTCATTAGGGTGATTGAAGTGCGTATGAATGGCGATCGACTTACCCATTTTGCGTGCACGATCGGACAAGCGAGCGATGGCATCGGTCCATTCGTGATCACTCTGGATTTTCATCGGCAGTACAGCCAACCCCTTGGTGGCAAAACGCATGCGCCGCACGTGGGGAATCTCCAGCAAACGCTCGCCAATATCAGTGATCTGCCGCGCTTTGAGGCGATAAGCATCGCCACCGGAAACCACCACATCCTCCACGCTGGAGTTGGCTGCTATGTAGCGAAACGCCGGCTCCCAACGCTCTCCAGGTGCATTGATTTTCTGCTTAGTCACCACATCGGTATCCAGCCCCACCGCATAACTACGGGTGCAGTAACGACAGTAGACCGGGCATACATTGGTTGCCAGAAACAACACACGGTCCGGGTAACGGTGAGTAAGGCCCATGGCGGGGGAGTCATTCTGTTCGCCCATCGGATCAAGCTGGACCATGGGGTGATCAACTTCGATTTCCGACGCCAGTGGCAAGAACTGTCGACGCAACGGGTCAAAATAAGGATTAGACCAATCAATCAATGACAAAATATAGGGTGTCAGTCTTATCGACATCGGGGCCAGTTGATGGCCCTTCTCAATATCGCTCACAAAACCGGCAGGCGTTATATCTTTGATGAGATCGCCCAGTACCGCAACACTGGTCACCGCATTCTTTTCTTGCCAGAGATGATTGAGAAATGTATCCGCATCCACCGAATGCCAACGCTCCAGCTTGCGCCAAAATTCGTCTTGCCTGAATTCATACTTGGAGGTGCCCTTCTGCTCAACGCATTGCCCCGTGAATGAACTCACTATCACCGAATTCAAACGGTCAGCCACTGAGTCATATTCCACATTTTCACCCGACATGTTTGCAGTCCCTTTCAAGCGGTGGCGTCCATAGACAGACAATACTGAAAACCATCTTTAAATCAACAAGCCTTTGTCTTTTTTTATTTTGCTTTTTTACACTCGACGGCCGTCGAGCCGCATTAAAACCTGCAACTTAATAACGCCTCGCCCGCGCAACTAACCACGCAATCGACTGTGATACTTAGTCGATATTCAACGCATGAGCAGCGTAAGGTGAGTGTATTTAAAAAGGCGGGATTTCATCCCGGCGCAGTCGCTGTTATCAGCGTGTGACCGCCGTTACCGGGCCGGTCGTATCAGCCTGACCTTGCACCGTCGCCGGCACCGCTGTTGTCGAGGGCTGGACCAGGTACTGCACCACGTTGGCAATGTCTTCGTCATTCAGGGATTTGGCAGCCGCTACCATGACAGGGGACGGGCGAGAAGCGTCGCGGAAGGCACGCAGTTGGGAGTCAAGGTATTTGCCGAACTGTCCTGACAACTTCGGATAGTCGGCATTTTGCGAATCACCGGCCACGCCATGGCATGAAGAACACGCAGGAATACCACGGGTATGATCGCCTTGATTGAACAGGCGCTCGCCCATTTGCGCACTCTTCACCGAAGTTTCCGTCTGCTCATCGGCCTGGCATGCATAAGGCTGGGCTCTGAGCACCCCGCCCATTTGCGTACACGTGCCTTTGGGCACAGCCATCCACTCGTTCGGGTCATTGTCGACCTTGCTCGATTCCGAGCAGTCATGCAGGCAACTGCTGTCGGAGCAATCATTGTGCCCTGCCTTGGCCACACCGTAGCAGACCTCGGTTTCTACTGTTTTCTCGGTGGCTGCATCGGCCAACGCAGCACCGCTGATAGAAGCCAAGGCGGTGGCTACCAGAATATCTTTTAGATTCATCACGCAAGTTCCCGGTTAAGGATGGGTACATTCAATTATTTTTTTTACGCTCACGTACGTGAGCCAACTAACATTGGAGCCAGTCAGGGGTTATTCATCAAAGATGTGAAGACGACACTGAGCCGATCGGAGCCTTTCAGGGCTCGGCGATCAAGGTGGGGCAGAAGATCAGACGAAGGGAATGAACCAGGCACTCGACATGACGCCGAAGCTCGGAGCTTTTGTGTCCCGCAACCAGAAGGTTCTCCGGCCGACACGACGCAGAGGCGGCTGTTAAGCAGATCGGATGCATGTGTTGCTCCTTGCAAAACTTTGCCGCACGGGGCGGCATCGTCGGAATCCATTCCTGACCCGGGTCTGCGACGCGTCTTTCTTAGCCAAAGACGCACGCTGCCAAGCGTATCGTTACCAGATCAGCAAAGGAGCACGGACAGTGCTTATTCCTGAATGCACACTTGGTAACTGCTTTTGTTCTATGCGTTATTTTTTATAGCCCATGGCTTAAATATGTCGAATTAATTCAGACCGGCAAATGTTTCAAGATGTTAAAATTGGATCCAATCATCTGAAAGCCCTTGGTTCCCGGCCACGGCTCTGCGCGCCTATCCTGGGAAAGCGGCGTGACACCCAGTGAAACAATGCTGTTCAAAAACCTACGGTATGGCGACCAGCAACCCATCACACAACCAGCGCGTCACCCATGCAGCGCTGTCAATGAACGCGCCGTCATCGCGATTCATTGCATAGTGTTCCTGCGCGGCCAGCAGTGCATCCCCCAAGGTCGCATGCTCCAGCAGACGGGCCAGTGCAGTGAACTCCCAAGCATCAACCTCGCGAACCTCCACGCGCCAGCCACTTCGATACACCAGCGCCGAACAGGCGCCACCGGCCACCTTCGGCACGCTCTGGTCACCCTTGTTATGGGCCGCCCAGATAGCAAAGATCGGCCACCCACTGCTCACCAATGCACAACCCGGAGCCAAAGTGAGTTGCGTACTTTCCAGGGCCTGGGCACCTATCGCCGCCATTGCCCGAGCATCCAATGCATTGACGTCACTGGCTGTGCAGGCGCAATGAACTGCCCACTCCAAGGCTGCCACGTCGGCGAAATACGGATACGCTGCCACGGGCACATAAGTACCCAGAAACTCCGCGAGGTGCTCACCGAACCGCCCCAGATCAGGGTGATGCGAGGGATACCGTTGACCATAGGAAAAAGCCAGGGTGCGAAAGAATTCATCGCCCACCAATGCCTTGATCACCGGATGAGTGAGTGCCAACGATTGCTCCTGATGCTGCCACAGGCCACTGCGGTAGCGAGCGAAGCGTCGTTCACTACCCGATACACCGGCCAGCAGCCAGCTCTGCGGTAAGCGGGGTGATGGAGCCGGGTCCTCCAGAGCGCGGGAAAATTCGAGCTGTAACACCGCCAGTTCTTCAAGTGTCATGCAACACCTCTTCGGCAATCGCCCTGGCGATCCGTACTTGATCAAGCAACTCGCCCAGCGGCGGCAGGTGAGTGTCCCATTCGACCAGCACCGGCACCGGCCCAAACTGACGCAAAGCCGTGCGATACAACGACCAGACCGGCTCCGCCACAGCACTGCCATGGTCATCGATCAACAGCCCCTCAGCGTGGCTATGGCCGGCCAGGTGCAATTCGCCAACGCTGGTCGAATCCAGCCTGCGCATCGCCTCGAGCGCAGGTTCACCGTGGTTGCACTGGTTCACGTAAAGGTTGTTCAGATCAAGTAACACAGCACTCCCCGTGCGTGCGACCACTTCAGCGAGAAATTGGGTTTCTCCCAGCGTGTCGCCCTTGAACCGCAAGCTGGTGGACACGTTTTCGAGCATGAGCGGCCGGCCCAGAGCGTTTTGAACCTGATCGACCCGATCACAGACCAGGTTCAGTGACGCCTCCACCAAGGGCAATGGCAACAAATCATTCAAGCAGCGCCCTTCCACAGCCCCCCAGCTCAAATGCTCCGAAATCAGAAAGGGGTTGATCAGCTCGGCCAAGGCCCGAATTCGCTCGACATGTGCGTTGCTAAAGCCATGGACTGAGCCGATACCCAAACCGACGCCATGCAGGCTGATCGGGTAGCGCTGTGCCAACTGACGGAGGATATGCAGGTCTTTCCCTCCGGGGCCCAGGTAGTTCTCCGTATGAACCTCCAGCCAATCGACCGCAGGGTGATGGTTCATGAAATCTTGATAGTGGGGGGCTCTGAGGCCAACACCAATCCGTGGTAACGGGCTCACTGGATAATTCACTCGCGTAATGGTCCGCCCAGGATCATAGCGCAGCAGGGGCGCTGAGCCCGGCGTTTTTACCGAACGTTATCGTGCAGCAATGGGTGTCTCAGGACCTGTATAGCCGGGCGCCGGAATTGACCGGTTAACAACGCACCCACTTCTCCAACGCCGCATCCGCCAGAATATTCTCGCCCTCATCGAGCGCGCTACCGCCGAGCTGATCGCTTCCGGCAGGTCGAATGGCGAGTACCAAGGCTCAAGCGTTTGTGGAATAGGGAGAAGGGTTACTGGCTTAGCGCCGCAGCGCTGAACCTGGGGATACGGCCGTTAAGCGAGGGCCAGTAGCTGAACCGGCCAGCGTCCGCCAGCAAGGCAGGCTGATGACGCAACAAACCCAACAGCGCTTGCGCGGCGATCGTCAACGCCATCTGTTGGCCTGGGCACTGATGGCGCCCGATACCAAAGCTGAACAGACGCCGTTGCGTGCGCGCCAGCACAAAACTGTCGGGATCGAGGTTGGCCTCAGCGTCCCGATTGGCCGATGCCAGCAGGACTAAAACACTCTCTCCCGCCGCCAACACCCGGTTGCCGATGGTGCAGCGCGCCGCCACGAATCGCCGTGTGTTTTGCACCGGTGAATCGTAACGCGCCACCTCCTCCACCAGCGCCGTGGCGAGGGCTGGCGTGCGCATAATCTGCGCAACCCGCTCAGGGTGCCGCGCGAGCATCACCAGTGAGTTGCCGATCAACCCGGCGCTGGCTTCGCAGGTCTGCGACAACAGGCCGATCAAATTGGCCGTCAATACCTGCGCACTTTCCCAGTTGCCACTGCGGATATGAGCCAGCAGCGCTGTTTCTTCCAACACCGCACAAAACATCTGCTGCAACTGCGACGCGCCGGCCTGCGCATTGCACAACTGCGCTTCACTGCTCAGCGGTGAAAGGCCGGCGACAAACGCCCGCGTTAGCCCGGCGACACACGCCAGCTGTGGCGCCGGGCATCCCAGCAGCGACGCGACCACCGAGACGGGCAAGGTAAACATCAGCGCATCCAGGGTCTGCACGCTGCCGATCAACCGAGCGACCCGTTCAGCAATGGCCGACGCCTCCACCGCCGCCAACGCCGGTTCAATCGCCGCCCGCGGGCATCGATGCGCCGGGCCTTCGTTCATGCGCATCAACCGCGCAAAAACCTGTCCTGCCGCGCCCTGTGCAAGCGCCTTGGGCACCGGCTCATGCAACGGGCGTACGCGACAATCCGGGTGTGTCAGCACCGCCTCCACCGTCTTGGCGCGGCTGGCGACCCACAGCCCCAACTCGGCATCGAACAGCAGTTCTTCATGGCGACGCAGGCTTGCGTAATACGGATAGGGATCAACATGGGTAGCGGCTTGCAGCGGTGTCATCCGGGACGTCCTGTGCTTAAAGAAGCGTTACTATCGGCCCTCCCACGCGGCAATGATTCGTTCAGGAACGAAATATGAACGCCTTTGATGATGACGCGGCACTCTCACAAATCGCCGGTGCGATAGCAGAGCCTGCGCGCACAAAAATGCTCTGCGCGCTGATGGATGGCCATGCGCGCACCAGTACCGAGATGGCCGTGATTGCCGGCGTCAGCACCTCAACGGCCAGCGCCCACTTGGCCAGGCTCAAGGACGATGGCCTGCTCACGCTGCACACCCAGGGCCGACACCGTTATTACAGCCTCGCCGGCGCACACGTGGCCCAGGCCATCGAAGGGTTGATGGTGATCAGCCGCAACACCGCCCAGGCATTTGTCCCCAGCACGCCCAACCGCCTGCAGCTCGCACGCACCTGCTACGACCACATGGCCGGCACGCTGGCGGTGCACCTGCACGACCATTTCATTGCCTCTGGCTGGCTGATTGGCGACGGCACCTATGCACTGACGGCCCCCGGCGAAACCGCAATGATCGCGTTGGGGCTGGATATGCCTGCGTTGCGCGCGCAACGTCGGCGTTTCGCCTGTGCCTGCCTGGACTGGAGCATGCGCCGCCCGCATTTGGCCGGGGCATTGGGCGCAGCGGTCTTGCAGTGCGTGATTCGTCGTGGGTGGGTGACTCAGGATCTGGACAGCCGCGCGCTGGGGGTCACCGCCAATGGGCGCAAGGCGTTTGCAGCGCGCTTTGGAGTCGAGTGGTTGAAGCAAGAGCCAGATCAAGTGCAAAGCAAAAGCCTATCTACCTGATGCAACACAGTCTAAATGTGGGGGCTGGCTTGCCTGCGATGCAGGCACCTCTGCACATCAGGCACACCGAGTTGATGCCATCGCAGGCAAGCCAGCTCCCACAGGGTTATGCGGTGTTCAAATAATCCGGCCATCCCAGGCCACCGTCACATGCCGTGGCAACTCGCGTCGGTGCTCCAGCAGCCACGCATCCAAGGTGTGCCCCACATGGGTCAAAACGCCCAACTGCGCACCCGTCTCCTCAATGCTCTGCAACGCCAACGTCAGGTCATTGTGGTTACGCGGCGCTTGCGGCTGCGGCGGCATGGAGCAGTCGAGCACCAACACGTCCAACGGCTGCCGTTGCAACCAGGCCAGCGTGACCGGCGGCAAACCCACCGTGTCGGTGAGGTAGGCGATGCGCCGCCCCTCGCCTTCCAGCAGATAACCCAAGGTCGGTTTTGAATGTTGCAACGGCAATGCAGTGACGCTCAGCTCACCAAACTGCCGTGTTTCAAACTCGGCAAACGGCTGGCTGAAATCGAGGATGCCTGGATGTTTGTAGAGGTCGGACAAACCCTCCGAGTCGGCGGGGCCGTGTACCGGAATGATCAAGCCCTGGCCCCAGCGCAGGTGCAACAAACCCTGCGCATGATCGGCGTGATAGTGCGTCTGCAAAATCCCGTTGAAGCTGCGTGGCGGGAAGCGTTCACAGAGGTCGGGCAAGCCGCTGTCGATCAACCAGCGCTGCTCGCCGCACTCGATCAACGCGCTGCACGGGCGGCGGCGCAGGCTGGCGTCGCTGCGCGCCAGACCGCACGCCGCGCACTCGCAGCCATACACCGGAACCTGCCGCGCATCACCGGTGCCCAGTAAGGTCAGGCGCATGCCGTGTGCCCGTGATCGAGGCAGCACAGCAAGCGCTCGACGGTGTTTTCCAGCGGGCCGGAATTGTCGAGCACAAACAACCCGGCGCCATTACCCGCGATCAAATCGGCGGTGAACCGCGCATTGCGCGCCAGGCGTTCCTCGATATCGGCCTGGGACTCGCGCCCGCGCGCCGTCAGGCGCTGGCGCAATACGGCCTGATCCACCGTCAACAGCAGCACCAGCAAGCCCGGATAGCGCTCACGGGTTTGCGCCAGGTGCGCGCGCGAACCATTGACCAGCACATCGTCCCCCGCCGCCAGCCATTCGTCGATGGCCTTGGGAATGCCATACCACAAGCCATTGGCCTGCCAACTGAGGGCAAACGCGCCCTCGGCCAGCAGCGCGTCGAACTGTTCCGGGCTCACCCCTTGTGCGGCCTCGCCCACCGCTTCCGGCGAGCGGGTGATCACCCGGCGCACAATGCGGCAGCCGCGCTCGGCCAAGCGTGGGCGTGCGGCATCCAGCAGGCTGTCCTTGCCCGAACCGGATGGCCCGATGAGATAGATCAACCTGCCTGCCATCAAAACACCCTCTTCGCTTGTCGCCAGACTTGTTGCACCACAGGAAGCCCCTCGCAGCGGCGGGCTTGCACCAAATCCGCCCGCAGGCCAATGGCAATTTCACCGCGATCATTGAGGCCCGCCGCTTGTGCAGGCGCCAGGCTGATCATCTTGACGGCCCGCGACAGGTCGCCGCCGTCCTGTTGATCGGCCAGCACAAACGCCGCCTGCAACAGGCTGGCCGGGTAGTAATCACTGGAAAGTATATCCAGCAATCCCTCGGCAGCCAGGCCGGCGGCGGCCACATTACCCGAGTGCGACCCGCCGCGCACCACGTTCGGCGCGCCCATCAGCACTTTCATGTTCAGCGCCTGGCAGCCCTTGGCCGCCTCAAGCGTGGTGGGGAATTCAGCAATGGTCATGCCATAGCCCGCCGACTCCTCCACATGCGCCAGCGTCGCGTCGTCATGGCTGGCCACCGACAGGCCGCGTTCCAGGCAATGCGCAACAATGGCGGCGCGATAGCGGTCGCTGTATTGCTTGGAATTGGCCATTTGCAGCACGATAAACGCGTCCATGGTTTCGTCGTTGAGGTGGTACTTGCCCATGTAGTACTCACGGTACTTGGATTCGAGCACGAACTGTCGCTGGCCCGGCGAATGGTCCATCACCGACACCAGGCGCACCAGCGGGTTTTCCACCAGGTCGCGGAACACGCTGAGGGTGTCCGGGTGGCACAGCTCGCAGCGCAGGTGCAGGTGGTGTTCGGCGCGGGTCAAGCCGGCGTCTTCAGCCTGGGCGATCGCGTCGAGCATCGCCGGCAGCTTTTTCATGCGGTTGCCCTTGGGGTTCACATCGCCGATGGACACTGCGTCGAACACTGTAGTGATCCCCGCCGCGATGATTTGCGCATCATGGCTGAGCACCGCCGAGATCGACGGCCAGTCCACGCCGGGGCGCGGGGTCATGTGTTTTTCCAGGTTGTCGGTGTGCAGCTCTACCAGGCCCGGCAGCAGGCAATCGCCGCCCAGGTCCTGGGCCTGGGGCAACTGGCTGCGGCCTTCGGCGAGGTCGACAATCTTGCCGTCGCGCAGCACCACCGTGCCCAGGAACATGCGCTCAGCCGTGACGACCTGGGCATGGGTGAGGATCTGTTCAGCGGGCATGGGCGTATTCCTCTTGGGCGACGGGCGATGGGGTCATGTCGAAATGGCGGTCGGCGACCGCTTCACGGGCGGCGCGGTCGTGGAAGATGCCGATCAGCGCCGCGCCGGCGGCCTTGGCTTCGTTCATCAGTTCCAGCACCACCTGGCGGTTGTTGTCGTCCAGGGACGCGGTAGGTTCGTCCAGCAACATCACCGGCCAGGCGACCATGAAGCCCCGGGCGATATTGACGCGCTGTTGTTCGCCACCGGAGAACGTGCCGGGCGCCAGTTGCCACAAGCGCTGCGGGATGTTCAGACGCGTAAGCAACTGTTCGGCGCGGGCTTGCGCATCGGCCTTGGCCCAGCCACGCGCCAGGGCCTGCTCCATCACCACGTCCAGGCAGGCCACGCGGGGGATGACGCGCAGAAACTGGCTGACGTAACCGAGGGTCTGCTGACGCACCTGAAGAATGTCACGCGGCTCGGCGCCGACCAGCTCCAGCCACTCACCGGCATGCTGCACACGAATACTGCCGCCCGCCGGCAGGTAGTTGCCGTACAGGGTGCGCAGCAAGGTGCTTTTCCCCGCGCCGGACTGGCCATGCAGCACCAGGCACTCACCGCCCTGCACACTGAACGCCACACCGCGCAACACGTTAAGCACCACGCCGTGTTGCTGATGCAGGGTGAAGGTTTTCGAGAGGTCACGGACCTCGATCAAGGCATTCATCATGGCTGCAATACCGAAGACACCAGCAGTTGAGAGTAAGGGTGCTGTGGATCATCGAGGATCTGGTCAGTGAGCCCGGTTTCCACCACATGGGAGCGGCGCATCACCATCAGGCGGTCGGCGAGCAAACGCGCAACGGCCAGGTCGTGGGTGACGATCACCACCGCCAGATCCAGCTCACGTACCAGGCCGCGCAACAGGTCGAGCAGGCGCGCTTGCACCGACACATCCAGGCCGCCGGTGGGTTCGTCCATGAATACCAGGCGCGGGCTGGAGACGAGGTTGCGGGCGATTTGCAGGCGCTGCTGCATGCCGCCCGAGAAGGTGCGCGGCAAATCGTCGATGCGCTGCGGGTCGATTTCCACCTGGCCGAGCCAATCCAGACCGGCGCCGCGCAGTTGCGCATAGTTGCGCACGCCTTGGGCCATCAGGCGCTCGCCGATGTTGGCGCCGGCCGACACGCCCATGCGCAGGCCGTCCCGTGGGTTCTGCTCGACAAAGCCCCACTCGGTGCGCAGCAAGGTGCGGCGCTCGGCTTCACTGGCGCTGTACAAATCCAGCCATTCGCCGTCCTTGCTGCGATAGCCGATGCTCCCCGCTTGCGGCGGTAAACGGCCGCTCAACAGCGAGAGCAAGGTGGACTTACCCGAGCCGGACTCGCCGACAATCCCCAACACTTCACCCGGGTAAAGATCAAAGCTGACGCCCTGGCAGCCCTTCTCCGGGCCGTAAAGCAACGACAGGTCACGTACTTGAAGCAAAGGCTGGCTCACTGGTTGTTCTCCTTGACCCGTTGGGCGCAATACCAGGTGTCGGAACACACAAAACTCTGGGTTCCCGCGTCGTCGAGAATCAGCTCGTCGAGGAAGGAATCGTGGCTGCCGCAGATGGCGCAGTTGTGTTCCCACTGCTGCACTTCGAACGGATGGTCTTCGAAGTCCAGGCTGGTGACCTGGGTGTACGGCGGCACCGCGTACAGGCGCTTTTCGCGACCGGCGCCGAACAGCATCAGCGCCGGGCTCATGTCGAGTTTGGGGTTGTCGAATTTGGGGATCGGCGACGGGTCCATCACGTAGCGCTCATCGACCATCACCGGGTAGGCGTAGCTGGTGGCGATATGGCCGAAGGTGGCGATGTCTTCGTAGAGTTTGACGTGCATCACCCCGTAGTCATTGAGGGCGTGCATGGTGCGGGTCTCGGTTTCCGAGGGTTCGATAAAGCGCAGCGGCTCGGGGATCGGCACCTGGTAAACCATGATCTGACCGGCCTGCAGCGCCGTTTCCGGGATGCGGTGGCGGGTCTGGATCACGCTGGCGTCGGGCGTCGCTTCGGTGGTGGCAACCCCCGCCGTGCGGGCGAAAAAGCGCCGGATCGACACGGCATTGGTGGTGTCGTCGGCGCCCTGGTCGATCACCTTGAGCACGTCATCATCACCGAGGATCGCGGCGGTCAATTGCATGCCGCCGGTGCCCCAGCCGTAAGGCAACGGCATTTCGCGGCCGCCAAACGGCACTTGGTAACCGGGAATCGCCACGGCCTTGAGCAAGGCGCGGCGGATCATGCGTTTGGTCTGTTCGTCGAGGTAGGCGAAGTTGTACGCCGGGTCGCGCACAGCCGGTAGGGTCAAGTCATTCATGGCGGTTGCCCTCGGCCGGTTGGCGCAGTTTGCGGATCAGTTCCAGCTCGGACTGGAAGTCCACGTAGTGAGGCAATTTGAGGTGCGAGACAAAACCCGCCGCCTCGACGTTGTCGCAGTGGGCCAGCACAAACTCTTCGCGTTGGGCCGGTGAGACGACTTCTTCGTTGTACTCCCCGGCGCGCAGCGAGCGGTCGACCAGCGCCATGCCCATGGCCTTGCGCTCGGCATGCCCGAACGCCAGGCCGTAACCACGGGTGAACTGCGCCAGCTCAGTGGCCGAGCCGACAAATTGGTTGACCATCTCGCACTCGGTGACTTCGATGCTGCCCAGGCAGATGGGAAAGCCCAACTCTTCGGGGTCGATCCACACCTCGACGTCGCCGATGCGAATCTCACCGGCAAACGGGTGGTTGCGGCCGTAACCGCGTTGGGTCGAGTAGCCCAGCGCCAGCAGAAAACCTTCGTCGCCACGGGCCAGGGCTTGCAGGCGCTCGGCGCGGCTGGCCGGGTATTCCAACGGGTCGCGGGTGATGTCGGCGACGCTGGCGTTGTCGTCGGCTTCGTTTTTGATCAAACCTTCTTTGGCGAGCAAACCGAGCAACCGAGGGCAGGCGTCAATTTGCGCATCCTTCGTGGTCTGCGGGCCTGGGTATTGACCTTCGGCCAGCAGCGAAAAATCCAGCAGGCGGTGGGTGTAGTCGAAGGTCGGGCCGAGCAGTTGGCCACCGGGCACGTCCTTGAACGTGGCCGACAAACGTCGGCTCAAGCACATCTGCGACGTATCAATCGGCAGGCTCGGGCTGAAGCGCGGCAGCGTGGTGCGGTAGGCGCGCAGCAGGAAGATCGCCTCGACCAAATCCCCTGCTGACTGCTTGATCGCCAGCGCAGCCAGCTCTTCGTCGAACAACGAGCCTTCGGTCATCACCCGCGCCACCGCCAGCGGCAATTGCTCGCGGATTTGCCTCACGCTGAGTTCAGGAATGGCGGTATCGCCCCGGCGTTTTTTCGCCAGCAGGCGGTGGGCATTGTCGATGGCCTGTTCGCCACCTTTGACGGCTACGTACATCAGGCGTGCTCCTGTGCAATACGGCTGCTGCGCGGCAGGCCGATCAGGTGGTGGCCGGCGGTGAACACCAAGTCCAGACCACGCGGGAAGGCTTCGCGGCGTTGGCGCTCTTGCCAGAAGGCTTGCGGCACCGGCAGGTTGACCAGGCGCTGGGTTTTGATCCCTGGGCCGCGCCAGTGCAGGCCGCGACCGGACTCCAGGTCGGTAAGTTGAACCAGCAAGGTGCAGGACTGATCCGGGTAACGGTCGTTGCCGTGGTCGAAGCCGCCGAGGTCGAGCAGGTCTTGCTCGCCGAGCAGCGCGAACACCGCGTCTTCGCGTTTATCGGTGAGCGGGCAACCGCAGTGGAAGGCCAGGTTGGCGCGGATCAGCGGCGTGTCGAAGCTCGGCGCCAGCCACAGCGGCGTGTCCATATCCAGCAGGGCCAGGCACAGCGCGTAGGTGGCGGGCGCCAGGCCGTCGAGGCGTGGCGCGGACGGCAGATGCTGGATCAAACCGGGTTCGGCCAATGCCTTGAGGGCCGCACGAAAACCACGCTGGGCATCCAGCACCGGCTCGACAAACGCCGGTTGCAACAGGTGAGCGTTCATCAGTTTTCTCCTCGCACCAGGGTGAAGAACTCGACCTTGGTGGCAGCGGTGTCAGCTTCTTTTTCGGCGCGGCGTTTGGCTTGGGCAGTGGCCAGGGAGGTGATCAAGTCGCTGAGCCACAGGCTCGGTTGCGTGCCTTGCAGATGGGCGTCCGCCAACGCGGCCAACTCGGCATGCAGCTTGTCGCGCCCGGCCAGGTAGCTGTAGCCGGTGCGGCCGTCGGCCAGGCGCACCACGCAGCGGGTCACGCTCATTTCACCGACGTTGAAGGCTGCGCCGTCACCGCCCATGCGCCCGCGTACCAGGGTCATGCCGATTTCCGGGGCGCGGATCAGTTGGTATTCGGCGTCCTTCAAGGCGGCCTCAAAGGGTTGCAGTTCATTGAGCTGGGCGCGGGCTAATACGCCGATCCAATGTTGTCGCGGGGACACACTCATCATTCAAGTCACCACTTGGTACTGGAAGCGATCCGAACGGCTGGTGGACTGCGCCAGCTCCACCGGGCGGCCATCGCGATCGCAGGAAAGGGTAAACACCGTGAGGGCCGGCAAGTGCCGAGGCATCATCAGCAGCGCGGCTTCATCACGGTTGGGCAAACGCGCACCGATCAGGCTTTGGGTGCGGGTCAGCGGCAGCGCTCGTTCACGCAGGTACTGACGCAGGGAGCCGCCGTTGTAATCAGCCAGCAATGGCGCACGGCTGGCGCAGTAGCGATGACGGATCAGGCTGACGGGCTGGTGATCAAGCTTGCGCAGGGTTTGCAGCTCGATCATCGGGGCCATCTCGGCGATGCCCAAATGCTCGGCTTCGTCGCGGCTGGCGTAGCAATAGCGGCGCTTGAGCAACACCGCCTGCACGCCGACGCCCTGGGCCGACAGCGATTGGCTGTAGGAGGTCTCGGCGCCCATCGAGTAAATCAGCGGGCGGTCGAGCACTTGAGTGCCCTTGCCCTGACGGCGCAACAGGCTGCCTTCAAACACCAACTCGTCGATGGCGCGGCGCAAGGTGTGGCGGTTGACGCCAAAGCGCTCGGCCATGTGCACCTCGCCGGGCAGGAAGTCACCGGCCTGGTAGCTGCTCAATTCACGGCGCAAAATATCCGCGAGTTCGCGGTACACCGGCTCATCTTGTCTAGACAACTGCATGCTTAAAAAAAGCGCCGCGCGGGCACCCCTCAGGCGTCAGATGAACTGCTTGCGCAGGCGTTGGGACAGCACGTCGATACAGCTCACCACCACGATGATCACCAGCAGCACCGCGCAGGTTTGTACGAACTGGAAAGCGCGAATGTTTTCCCAGAGGATCACGCCGATTCCGCCGGCGCCGACCATGCCCACCACGGTGGCTGAGCGCACATTGGCTTCGAAGCGATACAACGCGTAGCTCACCCACAGCGGCATCACTTGCGGGATCACGCCGTAGATCACTTCCTGCAGGGCACTTGCACCGGTGGCGCGCACGCCTTCTACCGGGCCTGGGTCGATGGCTTCGACGGCTTCGGCAAACAGCTTGGCGAGCACGCCGGTGGTGCTGATCCACAAGGCCAATACACCGGCAAACGGACCGAGGCCGACGGCGACCACGAACAACATCGCGAAGACCATTTCATTGATGGAGCGGAAGGCATCCATCACGCGGCGCAGCGGTTGGTGGACCCACCACGGGGTGATGTTGTCGGCGCACAAGATGCCCAGCGGCACCGAGCAGACGATGGCCAGCACCGTGCCCCACAGGGCGATTTGTACGGTGACGATCATCTCCTTGAGGTAGGAGCGCCATTCGTGGAAGTCGGGCGGGAAGAAGTCGGCGGCGAAGGTCGCCATATTTCCGGAATCGCGGTACAGCGCCAGCGGGTTCATCTCGGCGCCGTGCCAGGCCCAGGCCAGCAGGACCAGGAACAGCCCCCAGCCGAGGTATTGCGGCCAGGTTCTTTTACCCACCGCTTCAGCATGTAAAGTCGTCATGGTTGTCCTCGATCAAAATGTGGGAGCTGGCTTGTCGGATCGCCGCACCGTTGCGATAGCGGTCTGGCAGTTACAAATGTGTTGGCTGATACACCGCAATCGCGGGCAAGCCCGCTCCCACATGAATCCGGTTCCTACTGGGGTTAGCCGTTTGCTGCGGTCTTCTTGTCCAGCTCGGAGATGCGCTGTTGCAGCTTGGCCAGGTCAGCATCGATGTCGGCGAGCTTCTTGGCCTTGTCGGCTGCCTCAAGCTTGTTGTCGGCACTGATGGTGGTGCGCTGCTTGAACAGCTCCAACTGGCGGATCGGCAAGAGCTGGTCGTCGTTGGAGGCGAGGAACTTGCCCAACTGCATGTTCTTCAACACCGCCTTCTCTTCATCGGTGTCGCCGTAGTGGGCGAAGAAATCACGGATCTTGGTTTTCTCGCTGTCCGTCAGCGCCTTGCTCCACACCATCGGGTCGGCCGGAATCAGCGGCGATTTCCAGATCACCTTGAGCATTGCGGCTTTGTCCGGCTGGGTGACTTCCAGGCGGTCCCAGCTTTCGGTGTTGAAGGTGGCCACGTCCAACTGCCCCTTGGCCACGCTGAGTGCGTTGACTTCATGGCTGGAGTTGAGCGTGCGTTTGAACGCGGTGGCGGCATCCACATGGTTCTTGGCGAACACGTAGTAGCCCGGCACCAGGTAGCCCGAGGTGGAGTTCGGGTCACCGTTGCCGAAGGTCAGGTTCTTGGCGTTCTTGAGCATGTCGTCGACGTTGTTGATCGGGCTGTCCTTGCGCACGATCAGCACGCTCCAGTAACCGGCGGCGCCGTTGGCGGCGGCGGTCTGGGCGAAGATCTCGCCGTTGGAACGGTCCACGGCTTCCATCGCCGCCTTGTTGCCCAGCCAGGCCACGTCGACCTTGTTAAAGCGCATGCCCTGGATCAACCCGGCGTAGTCGGAGGCGAAGGTGGCGTTGATGGTCAGGCCTGTTTTCTTGTGCATGTCATCCAAAAACGGCTGCCAGATGCTCTTGAGGTTCTGCGAAGACTCGGTGGACATGATGCCGAAGTTGATGGCTTTGTCGGCAGCCTGGGCAGTGCCCATGGCGGCGCCGGCCAGCAACACCGCAGACAGAAACACTTGGCCGATACGGTTCAACATGGACGGGATTCCTGTGGGTCGTGAGTAGGGTTTCAAGCGCGCGCCATGGCCAGCCGAGGCGTGGCGACGGCTGTGCGGGTGTGGTCGGAAAACATCAGGCTGGTGTCGACGTCGGCACCGTACAAATCGTTGAGGAACTGGCTGCTCATGGCGCTGCCCTGCCCGTCGAAATGAATGCGGCCGCCTTTAAGGGCCACGGCACGCGGGCAATAACGCATGGCGTAATCGACTTGATGCAGGGTCACCACCACGGTCTTGCCGTCGCGGCGGTTGATGTCGGCGAGGATCTCCATGACCTTGCGCGCCGACTCCGGGTCCAGCGAGGCAATAGGCTCATCGGCGAGGATGACTTCGGCGCGCTGGGTCAATGCACGGGCAATCGCCACGCGCTGCTGCTGGCCGCCGGACAAGGTCGAAGCACGCTGCCCGGCCAGGTCGGCCAAGCCCACGCGGGCGAGGGATTCGAGGGCAAAGGCTTTTTCCTCGGCATTGAACAAACCGAGGTTGCCGCGCCAGCGTGGCATGCGGCCCAGGCAGCCGAGCAATACGTTGTCGAGCACGCTCAGGCGGTTGACCAGGTTGAACTGCTGGAAGATGTAGCCGATGTCTGCGCGCAACCGCCGCACCTTGCCATTCAAGCGCCCACTGGCCTGCACCTCCCGGCCCAACACCTTGACGCTGCCGCCGTTGCTCTTGTCGCAACAGGCCAGGCCCGCCAAATGGCGCAACAACGTGGACTTGCCGGAACCGGAAGCGCCAATCAGCGCGACCATCTCACCTGCGGCAATGGTGAGTTCGAGGTCGACCAATGCGGATTTCTTCGCAAAGGTCTTGTTCAAGTGATCGACATGGATAGCGTGAGTCATGGGCTTCTCTGTCTGGTTTGAACAGCCCCACAAGGGCTGCGGTTGAGTTCAAACGACAGTAGGCGCGGGAGGTGTCAGTGCTATTACTTGCACATGACTGCCGGGCGGCGGTTTGATGAAGGTTTTGTGAAAGGTTGGATGCGACCCTGAGAGGTCTTGTTGTGGCGAGCAGGCTTGCCCTGCGTTGGGCTGCGCAGCAGCCCCAATAAGACCACCGCGCTTATTCAGGCAGAACGCGTCCTCAGGTTTTAGGGCCGCTTCGCAGCCCAACGCAGGGCAAGCCTGCTCGCCACAGGGGATTGGCTTGCCTTAAGGTATTCAGTGTTGACCGATCGTTCCCACGCTCTGCGTGGGAATGCCGCCTGGGACGCTCTGCGTCCCGAAGCAGGCGAAGGTTTGCGCAACGGTGACGCAGAGCGTCACGGGATGCATTCCCACGCAGAGCGTGGGAACGATCGGTAGCCTGCGTATGGCTCTCTCTTCTTAGCAGCCCTCTTGTTAGGACATGCCCTACACAGATTTCGGGTTGCGTCCGAACATAGCTCACCGCTAACCTTCTCGAGTCGTTGCAAAATCAACGACCGGGTGTGGAAGCCCGAATGATCCAGGCGCCTTAGCGCCCACAGAAGTGAGCGCTTTTTTCATAACTCACGGAGTATCCGTATGAAAAAAGTAACGCCTAACCCAATATCGTCTACCCCGGATGAAACCTCACAAGCCACAAAGAACATCATCTTCACCGTCCGCCCCGGCCTCAGTACCGAAGTTGCCTTGAGCAATGCCAGCGAGATGCTGGAATCGGCGACGGTGTGTGCCTATGACTGTGCCGAGCATTTGGACGGTTCAAGCCGCAAACAGGTGCTGGCGGTGGTGCAGATGGTTGAGATTGCGCAGTTGTTGGTGGATCAAGCGCTGAATCGGGAGTGTCCCGTGGCCTGATGGCTGAGGCGATCTAGTGTGGGAGCGTACATCAGGGGATATTTGCGTCACGCACGCGCAGTCGCGGGGTGACGAAGTCCAGGAAGGCGCGCACTTTCAACGGCAATGGCGCCTGCCCTTTATGCACCAGGCTGATGGGCAATGCCGCTGATTCATAGGGCTGCAACACCACCTGCAAATCACCCTTTTGCACTGCGTCCGCCACTTGATACGACAGCACTCGAATCACGCCAACACCCAGTGTTGCCGCCGTGATCGCCGCTTCCGCCGTGTTTACCGACAGCCGCGAATGCACGGGCACGGTCTGTTGCGCTTTACCCGCCCCAAACACCCAGGCGCCCACCGAGGACAGCACTTCAAAGGTGATGCAACTGTGGTCCGTCAGCGCCTGCGGCGTGGTCGGTTCGCCATGGGTTTGCAAATACCGAGGGCTGGCACACACCACCCGCCGCACCGTGCCGACTTGCAGCGCCTTGAGCGAACTGTCCGGCAGGTCACCAATGCGCACGGCCACATCGCACTGTTCTTCCATCAGGTGTACTACGCGGTCGGTGAGCATCAGGTTGACGCTGATCTCGGGGTATTGCGCCAGAAACTCCGCCACCACCGGCACGATATGCAGGCGCCCGAACACGATGGGCGCGGTCACCGTGAGCTCGCCTTTGGGCACGGCATATTCGCCGGTGGCGGCCCGTTCGGCTTCGCCGATCTCTTCGAGAATCCGCCGGCACGCCGCCAGATAGGAAGCGCCCACGTCCGTCAGCGACAACTGCCGCGTGGTGCGGTGCAGCAGCCGGGATTTCAGGTGAGCTTCCAGTTCCGCGACTTTACGGCTGACGGTGGCCAGCGGCATGCCCAACTGGCGCGCAGCCGCCGACAGGCTGCCCGCCTCCACCACCGCAACAAACACCGACATCGATTCAAGACGGTTCATAACGCCCTATCATTTTTTGGAAGGATGATTCCCGATCCTAGGGGATTATCGACATAAACGCGACTGCGTAAGGTTGGCGACTCATCCCCCAGCGACATGAGGCAAACGCCATGACATCCGAGAATGCACCGCCGCGAGGCAAGATCATCATGATGGCGGTGATCGCCGGCGCGGTGGTCACCAACATTTACTGCACCCAGCCGGTGCTGCCGTTGATCGCCTCGGACATGGGCGTCGCAGTGTCGACGGTCAACCTGGTGGCAGGCGCGGCCTTGCTGGGGTTTGCCACCGGGTTGGCGTTTTTATTGCCCATGGGCGACCGCTTTGATCGGCGCAAGCTGGTACTCGGGCAGATTGCGCTGGCGTTCTGCTTTGCCTTGGCGGCGGCTTTTGCGCCGAGTATCTGGGCGTTGATCGGCGCCTCGTTCGGGCTGGGCGTGGTGTGTTGCGTTCCGCAGCAACTGGTGCCCTTTGCGGCAGTGATGTCGCAGCCCCACGAACGCGGGCGCAATGTGGGCACGGTGGTCAGCGGGATCATGTTGGGGATTTTGCTCGGCCGCACCATCAGTGGTGTGGTCGGTGAGGCGTATGGCTGGCGGGCGGTGTACGCCATGGAGGCGGCGTTCATGATCCCGGTGTGGTTTATCGCGGCCAGGCTACTGCCGGCGGGCGTGCCGAGTACGAACCTGTCCTACCCTCGGCTGCTGGCATCGCTGTGGCCGTTGATGCGCGATAACAGCCCGATTCGGCAATCAATGATGGTGCAGGCGTTGTTGTGGGCGTGCTTCAACGCGTTTTGGGTGAATTTGGCCGGGTTGCTCGCCAATGGACCGTGGCAGCTGGGCAGTGCCTGGGCCGGTGGTTTCGGGATTATCGGCGCAGTGGGTGCGTTCGCAGCGTCGTATGGCGGCCGGGCGGCAGACAAACTGGGTTGTCGCAAGGTGATCGGGGCCAGCGTGGGGATTGTGACCTTGGCGTTTTTGCTGCTGGCAGGGGCGCAGACCTCGCTGATCTTGCTGGTGCTGGGCGTGATTGTGCTGGATATCGGTGTGCAGGCCGGGTTGGTGGCCAATCAGACGCGGGCGTTTGCGGTGGACCCCAAGGCGCAGGGGCGGATTAACAGTTTGTATATGACCGCGACGTTTGTGGGTGGAGCGGTTGGGGCGACGGTGAGTGGGTGGTTGATGGCGCAGTTTGGTTGGGTGGGGATTGTGG
>NZ_WKDV01000002.1:0-283831 GCF_021605825.1 Pseudomonas sp. PA-6-3C | reverse complement strand
TTTCTACAATTTTTGAAAGACACCAATTTTGCCTGCGGGAGGGAGTCCTTGCTCTGGTTGGGTCGGAGAGGTGCCCAAGAAAAAGCCTCTAAAATTTCCCAAAAACACATAAGCGTCTGGTTTTGGGACTGCTACGCAGCCCAACGCAGGGCAAGCCTGCTCGCCACAACAGCCCACCTGCCACAGACTTTGTGTTAACAGGTAGGGTAGATAGTTATGCTGCGATAAGGCCCTACCGGCCACCACCTTCCAACTGCCGCAACGCCGCCTTACGCTGCTCCACCGGCAACCCACCCAGCTTCTCCACCGCCGCAAAGAACTTCACCCAATCCCCGCCTTGCTGCGCAAACAACGCCGCAAACGCCGGCACCCACTGGTCATACAGCCCGAACGGCAATAACCGCGCATTGTTCATCGGCTGGTTGATCCACGCGTCATAACGCTTGTCACCGCCCCATTGGCTGTCGCGCATGTGCCGGTACTCACTGCGCAGGCGCTCGAACTCTGCCGCTTTGGCCTGGCGCATCACATCCGCCGCCAAGGGCTGTGCGTACAACGCCTCCAGGCGTTTGCGGGTATCGAGCACCAGTCGGATAAATTGGTCGCGCTGCTGCAACGCCGCATTGCTCAGCGGCGCCAAGCCCCGCGCCGCACGCCATTGACGGGTGCCTTCCTGCTCGACGAAGTTGGCATAGGACTCGTTGAACTCGGTGTCGTCCTTCACATAAAAGCGTTGGTGCGCCAGCTCGTGGAAGATCAGCGTGGCCAGGCGCTCATCCCCCCAATGCATCATCGAACTCATGATCGGGTCGTTGAACCAGCCCAGGGTGGAATAGGCTTCGACGCCGCCCATCGACACATCCATGCCTTGTTGCTGCAATAGCGCCGCTTCGCCGCGTGCTGCGCCCTGGCTGTAATAGCCGCGATAGGCCACGCACCCAGCGATAGGGAAGCAGTGGGTTTCAGGTGACAGGGAAAACTCCTGCGTGGCGAACACATTCCAGACCACATAAGGCCGGCCAATGTCGGCGTACAGGCGGTAACTCTGGTTGTCAGGCAGGTGCAGGTGCTCACTGGCAAAGGTGCGGGCCTGCTGCGATTGCATCAGGTGGTCGCGCAACGCCTGTGGGCGAGCAGGGTCGGCGATGACCTCGGCAACCGGCTCCCGAGCCCGCAGCAACTGCCATTGGCCGCTGGCCAACTGGCTGTAATAACTCACGCTGGAACAGCCGCTGAGCAGCAGCACCATCAACCCTGGAAGAAAACGCCTGACCATGCACCGACCGCTCCTGGGTTATTGGCCCGCCAGACTATCCTGCCTGCACGGAATTTTTCCATGCCGTGGCGTGTTTATACTGATACAGCGTCTGTTGCCACAGGCTGCCAGGTTGAATTCTTACCCACCGTTGAGTGCCCGCCATGCGCCAGCTCTTGCTCCCCGTCACCGCCTTGTTTCTCGGCGCCTGCGCTTCGACCCCAATCCCGCCGGTGGACCCGCACCAGGCCTGGATCGATTTCGCCACGCCGACACCCGGCGCCAAACTGGTGATGGCCCAGCGCCTGGACGGCAAGAACCTCAACGACGGGCGTTTCTTCCAGGTGCCACCCGGCAGCCATGAGCTGATGGTGCGCTTTGATTTCGAGGTGAACACCGGGACGGGCTTTGGCGGCCTGGACCAGACCCATGACCGAACCTGCTTCATGACCCTGCAATACGACAACTTCCAGGCAGGCCAACGCTATGTGCTGGAAGGGCGCTCGCTGGCCTTTACGCCCAACATCCGGCTGTACAACGCGGCGCGTCAGCTGTTGGCGGAGGAGCGCAGCGTTAATTGCATCTGATCAGTCGCTATTCTTCTGATAGATGATCCGCTTGGTGCCGTTTTCGCAGGAGCCGACGATCATGGCGCTGTCATGATTCTTGGCTTCTTCGGCGGTGATGATTTCCAGGGTGTAAGACGGAATCGCCTTGGCCTGGATCTTTACCTCGATCTCTTGCTTGAGCTCTTCACAATCTTTTGGCGCGGCCACGGCCGAAGTGGCCAATACACCGCAAATGATCGCCAAGGCAAAACGTTTCATGTGTGAAGCTCCCTGAATGCACTGCGCACGGGTGTGCGCCTAGGCTATTCGACCACATTTTGGAAACGCGAGTTCTGATTTAACGCACAACAAACTATGGGAACGGGCCTTTGTGGGAGCTGGCTTGCCTGCGATGGCAACGCCTCGATACAACTGGATAACCGAGGTGAACCTATCGCGGGCAAGCCCGGCTCCCACACAAGCCCGCTCCCACAGGGGATCTAGCTGTGTCAGTTAGACCAGCGTGGCATCCAGGCTGATTTTTGCGTTCAGCACTTTCGACACTGGGCAGCCTTCCTTCGCCTTTTTGCTCAGTTCCTCGAACTGCGCCTGGCTTGCGCCGGGGATCTTGGCTTTCAAGACCAAATGCACGGCGGTAATCGCAAAACCGCCATCCACCTGGTCCAGGGTCACTTCAGCCTGAGTGTCGATGCTGTCAGCCTTAAGGCCGGCATCGCCCAGAATCATGGAAAATGCCATGGAGAAACAGCCAGCGTGGGCCGCGCCGATCAACTCTTCAGGGTTGGTGCCCTTGCCGCCTTCGAAACGGGCCTTGAAGCCATAGGGTGCTTCGCGCAGCACGCCAGTTTCCGTGGAGATGGAACCCAGGCCCGTCTTCAGATCACCTTCCCAATGCGCGGATGCTTTTTTAACAATACTCATAGCTCTCTCCTCGAACGGTGGTTTTGCGTCAGTAAGGGTTCTGAGGATAGACGGCCCGGCAAAGTTCATCTTGTCGGAGAAACCTAGCGATTTAGTAGGAAATTTCGCAGTTGCTATTGAATCTCGGGTATATGCCCTCATTGCATAGAGCATGCACATGAAGCGGCAGGTTTTGGTTCGTCTATAAGCCTGCGCACCTAATGGAGAAGCAGGCTTATGAAATCGCTGTCCGACGTGAAGTTCTCGACCCTCGACCTCGTGCCCGTGCGCGCCAACGGCAGCATCGCGCAGTCATTGCGCAACTCGCTGGACCTGGCCCAGCACGTGGAAAAGTTCGGCTACAACCGTTTCTGGGTAGCTGAACACCATAATATGGACGGCATCGCCAGCTCGGCCACTTCGGTGCTGCTGGGTTATTTGGCCGGTGGCACCTCAACGATTCGCGTCGGCTCCGGCGGTGTGATGCTGCCCAACCACGCGCCGTTGGTGATTGCCGAGCAGTTCGGCACCCTGGAAAGCCTGTACCCCGGCCGTATCGACCTGGGCCTGGGCCGCGCCCCCGGTTCCGACCAGATGACCGCCCGCGCCCTGCGCCGTGAACGCTCCGGCAGCGCTGACGAGTTTCCGGAAGATGTGGCCGAACTGATGGCCTACCTGGGGCCACGCACGCCCGACCAACGGATCATCGCCGTACCCGGTACCGGCACCAACGTGCCGGTGTGGCTGCTCGGTTCCAGCCTGTTCAGCGCACAACTGGCCGGTGAGCGTGGTTTGCCCTACGCCTTCGCCTCCCATTTCGCACCCCGCTTGATGCACGAGGCGATTCGCGTGTACCGCAATCACTTCAAGCCTTCAGCCGTGCTGGACAAGCCCTACGTGATGCTTGGCATTCCCCTGGTGGCCGCCGATACCGACGAGCAGGCCGACTACCTGGCCACTTCCGTGTACCAACGCATCCTGGCGCTGATGCGCGGGCAAAGCCTGGTGCAACGTCCGCCGGTGAAAACCATGGACGGCCTGTGGCTGCCCCATGAAAAAGACGCGGTGGGCAGCTTCCTTGGCATGGCCATGGTCGGTAGCCCGGCGAAGATCCGTGCGAAGTTGGAAGTGTTGATCGAGCAAACCGGCGCCGATGAGCTGATCTTTACCAGCGACCTGTATGAGCATGCCGACCGGATTCATTCCTACGAGCTGCTGGCGCAGGTGATGAAGGGCTGATTACCCGCAGGCGAAAAAAACGACACACCTGTGGCTAGGGAGCTTGCTCCCGCTGGGCTGCGTAGCGGCCCCAAAAGAAAGGGAGCGCTGCGCACTCAGCGGGAGCAAGCTCCCTCGCCACAAGTGCGTCGTTTCATGTCTGCACGGGATTAACCGCGCTTGTAGACGATTTCCTTGGTGCCGCCTTCGCAACTGCCAATCACTTTGCCATCGGCCGCCGCGCCTTTGTCGACAACATCCAGCGAATAATGCTGAACACCTTTAGCGTCGAGCTTCGCCGCGAGTTCACCTTTCAGCTCTTCACAAGGCTTGCCCGCCGCCAGGGCAGTGCCCGCAATGCTCAACAAACCTACCGCTAACAGGAACTTCTTCATCCGTTACTTTCCTTGCGCTGATCGAAAAGTGCGTGCCGACGCTTATGGCGTCGGCACCCAATGGTTGTAGCGCAGGTTATGGCAATCGGCCAGTCAGCAAGTTCAACTCACGGGATCAACTACTGGCAATTCGGAATCCCACCTTGAGCGTGACCTGGAAGTGCGCGGCCTTGCCGTCCTTGATATGGCCGCGTGTTTCGGTCACTTCGAACCACTCCAGGTGCTTGATGCTCTTGTGCGCCTCAGCGATGGCGTTGTTGATGGCGTCTTCGATGCTGGTGGTCGAGGAGCCGACCAGTTCGACTTTCTTGTAGGTGTGATGATCAGACATAACGTTTCTCCTGAGGTCTCTAGTGAGCGTAGCAGTGAATCTTCGTACTGCTTCTGGCGACCAATGCCACTCGAAAGTTCAGATTTACTGCACTTTCTGAAAACCGTGGAGTCGGTATCTACACATGCCACTCAATCACTTCAGGAGAGTTCCACATGGCCAACACTTCTTTACGCAAAGCGTCGCTGGAAAGCATGGAAGCCGAGATTTCGAGCCTGCTCAAGTCCCTTGAGAGCCTCAAGGACGATGCGTCCGATGAGTCGCGCAAAACGCTGAAGGCCCTGAAAAGCAATGCCGAGAATGCCCTCAAGCACTCCCGCCACTTGATCAGCGATGCCTACGAAGAAAGCAAAGTCAAAATCCGCGAAACCAGCGCGGCAACCCGTGACTACGCACAAGAGCACCCATGGACTACCGCCGGCGTTGCCGTTGGCGCGCTGGGCCTGCTGGCGGCTTACCTGCTGTGCAAACGCGGTGACTAAACTGGCTGGCGCAACAGCTCAGCCTTGAGCCACTGCGCCAACTGACCCGCGCGCCCGTCTGCGGCGCGCTTGGGTAGCCACAACGCCAGGTGCGCCGGGGTTTCACTGAAACCCCACGGCGCCACCAGGCGACCCGCTCGCAGGTCCTCTGCCACCAGCGGTTCGGGCGCAATTGCCACACCCAAACCCGCCACCGCCGCCTCCAGCAAATAATACAAATGCTCAAAACCCTGGCCGTGCTTCAACGCGCCGGGCTCGATGTCATGTTGCTGCGCCCAGATGGGCCAGGCCTGCGGGCGCGAGGTGGTGTGTAACAAGGCTTCACCGCACAGGGCGTGGGGCGGCGCCTGGCGCAGGCGTTCGTAACCGGCGAAGCGCGGGCTCATTACCGGGCCAATGCGCTCGCTGGCCAACTCATACACCTGCATGTCCGCTGGCCATGGCGGCTCAGCAAAAACCAGCAGGGCATCCAGGCCGGGGCGCCGTGGGTCGAGGTCGCCGTCACCCGCCGACAGGTGCAGACGCAAGTCGGGCAAGTCTGCGTTCAAGCGGCCCAGGCGCGGAATCAGCCAGCGCGCCAGCAAGCTGCCCGAGCAGCCGAGCACAAAAGGCGCATCGGCGCTGGCCCGGGTCAGTTCGGCGCAAACATCCCTTAAACGCTCGAACGCTTCGGCACTGGCATCCCTGAGCCGAACGCCTGCATCTGTGAGTTTAAGGCCGCGCCCGTCTTTGGCGAACAGGCTGACACCCAAGTGCTCTTCCAACACCTTCAACTGGCGGCTGACCGCGCCATGGGTCACATGCAGTTGCTCGGCTGCCTGACTGACGCTGTTCAAGCGGGCGGTGGCCTCAAATGCACGCAAGGCATTGAGGGGCGGTAGGTCTCGGCTCATCTGTGAGTTTTCCTGACAGGTTATGGCGATCTTATCGGTTTTCAGCGTGGCACGTCAGGGGTAGAGTGGCCGTCATTGCCTCTCCTCACCTTCTTTCCTGGAGCGCCCCATGACTCAGTCCCAGACCGACCTTCGCAACGGCCCCGACGCCAACGGCCTGTTTGGCGCGTTCGGCGGCCGCTACGTCGCTGAAACCCTGATGCCGTTGATCCTCGACCTGGCCCGCGAATACGAAGCGGCCAAGATCGATCCGGCCTTTAACGAAGAATTGGCCTACTTCCAACGCGACTACGTCGGGCGCCCAAGCCCGCTGTACTTCGCCGAGCGCCTGACCGAGTTCTGTGGCGGCGCCAAGATCTACCTCAAGCGCGAAGAGCTCAACCACACCGGCGCGCACAAGATCAACAACTGCATCGGCCAGATCCTGCTGGCGCGGCGCATGGGCAAAAAACGCATCATCGCCGAGACCGGCGCGGGCATGCACGGCGTGGCCACCGCCACCGTGGCGGCGCGCTTTGGCCTCGATTGCGTGATCTATATGGGCACCACCGACATCGAGCGCCAGCAGGCCAACGTGTTCCGTATGAAGCTGCTGGGCGCAGAAGTGATCCCGGTGGTCGCCGGCACCGGCACCCTTAAAGACGCGATGAACGAAGCCCTGCGTGACTGGGTGACCAACGTCGACAGCACCTTCTACCTGATCGGCACCGTGGCCGGCCCCCACCCGTACCCGGCGATGGTGCGCGATTTCCAGGCCGTGATCGGCAAGGAAACCCGCGACCAGCTGCAAGCCCAGGAAGGCCGCCTGCCGGACAGCCTGGTGGCATGCATCGGCGGTGGTTCCAACGCCATGGGCCTGTTCCACCCGTTCCTGGATGACACCAGCGTCGAAATCATCGGCGTTGAAGCCGCCGGCCACGGCATCGAAACCGGCAAGCACGCCGCCAGCCTCAACGGTGGTGTACCGGGCGTGCTGCACGGCAACCGCACCTTCCTGTTGCAGGACGACGACGGCCAGATCATCGACGCCCACTCGATTTCCGCCGGCCTCGACTACCCAGGTATCGGCCCTGAACACGCCTGGTTGCATGATATCGGCCGTGTTCAGTACACCTCGGTGACCGACGACGAAGCCCTCGAAGCCTTCCACAAATGCTGCCGCCTGGAAGGGATTATTCCTGCACTGGAAAGCGCCCATGCCCTGGCTGAAGTGTTCAAGCGCGCACCGACCTTGCCGAAAGATCACCTGATGGTGGTCAACCTGTCCGGCCGTGGCGACAAAGACATGCAGACCGTAATGCACCATATGGAACACTCTCAACAAGAGCAGTCAAAGCAGGAGAAACACTGATGAGCCGCCTGCAAACCCGTTTTGCGCAACTGAAAGAACAAAACCGCGCCGCCCTGGTGACTTTCGTCACCGCCGGCGACCCGGGTTATGACACCTCGCTGGCGATCCTCAAGGGCTTGCCCGCCGCCGGTGCCGACGTGATCGAGCTGGGCATGCCCTTCACCGACCCGATGGCCGACGGCCCGGCGATTCAACTGGCCAACATCCGTGCGCTGGAAGCCAAACAGAACCTGCTGAAAACCCTGCAGATGGTTCGCGAGTTCCGCAAAGACAACCAGGACACGCCACTGGTGCTGATGGGTTACTTCAACCCGATCCACAAATACGGCGTGCCCACGTTTATCGCTGACGCCAAAGAAGCCGGTGTCGACGGCCTGATCGTGGTCGACATGCCACCTGAGCATAACGGCGAGCTGTGCGACCCGGCCCAGGCGGCAGGCATCGATTTTATCCGCCTGACCACGCCGACCACCGATGACGTGCGCCTGCCAACCGTGCTTAACGGCAGCTCAGGCTTTGTGTATTACGTGTCGGTGGCCGGTGTGACCGGTGCCGGCGCCGCCACCCTGGAACACGTCGAGGAAGCGGTAACGCGCCTGCGTCGGCATACCGACCTGCCGATCAGCATCGGCTTTGGTATTCGCACACCGGAACAAGCCGCCGCTATCGCCCGTCTGGCAGACGGTGTGGTGGTCGGTTCGGCGCTGATCGATCACATCGCCACTGCGAAAAATGATCAGCAAGCAATTGATGGCGTATTGGGCCTCTGCGCGGCGCTGTCCGAAGGTGTCCGTAACGCCCGTACGTAAGCGGCGTGTAGCAATGGGTAAAGTTCCTGATACAGAGGAATCATCCGGGCAATCCAGTACCTAAACTGACAAGACCAAGGGATTTCGAGCCTCGTTCGAAATCCCTTTTTTGTTCGTGCAGTACTGAGGAAAGCCCCCATGAAAATGCCTAAACGCTTGATCGCAGGTCTTGGCGTGTTGATGCTCGGCGCAAGTGCCCTGGCGCAGGCCGCGCCGCCCGACCAACGCGGCGATGGCCCAGGCCGTGGCGGCCCGCAAGGCCAGTACGAGCAACGCGGCGACGACCATCGCGGCCCGCAGGATAACCGTCGTGGCCCGCCACAGGACTTCGGCCCCGTGCGCCAGGTGATCCGTGACAACCACAACGACTTCCGCCGTGGCGCGCCACCACCTCCTGGCGTGCGCCTGGTGCGGGGCCAACCGCTGCCACGCAACTACTACGGCGAACGCCTCGACAACCGCGCCTTGGCCCATCTGCCGCAATACCCAGGGTATGAATGGCGTCGTTCCGGCGGCGATATCGTGTTGATCGCCATCGGCACCAGCATCGTCTATCAAATCCTGGATGGCGCCCTCTACTAGCCCAGCAAAGCTTTTGTGGCGGGCGAGCTGTTGTGGCGAGCGGGATTGCCCCGCGTTGGGGTGCGAAGCGCCCCTAAAACCAGACAACGCGGTTTCATCAGGAAAAAACGCAGTGGCCTTATTGGGGCTGCTGCGCTGCCCAACGCGGGGCAAGCCCGCTCGCCACAACAAGCCCGCTCGCCACAGGGTTTCGGTCCACTCAAACAATGGATTTACAGCTCGATGCGCTCGACCTTGCCCACCAGCAACACGTAGGACAGCGCCCCCAGCAATGCCAGCACCGCGATATAGGTAATCGCTGGCGCAAACGAATCCCCACTGGCCAGAAAGCCAATCACTATCGGCGTGGTAATCGCCGACAAGTTACCGATGAAGTTAAACACCCCACCCGTCAACCCCAACAACCGCGCCGGCGCCAGGGTCGACACCAATGACCAGGTGATCGATGCCAGGCCATTGCCAAAGAACGCCAGCGCCAGAAACGCAATCACCCAGGCCGTCGAGTCCACATAGTTGGCGCCGATGATCGCCGTGGAAATCAGCAACCCACCAATGATCGGCAGCTTGCGCGCAAACCCTACCGACGTACCCCGGCGAATCAGCCAATCAGAAAAAACCCCAGAACACAGCACGCCGATAAACGCAGCGAGGAATGGCAGCGAGGCCAGCAGGCCGGACTTGATGAAGTCCATGCCGCGATATTTCACCAGGTAGGTCGGGAACCACGTCAGAAAAAACCACAGCGTCGAGTTCAGGCAGAACTGCCCCAGGTAGATGCCCCACAGCTTGCGCTTGCTCAGCACTATCCCGAGGTCGACCCAACTGAACGGCGCCTTGACCGCTTTCGCCTGCATATCCACCAGGCCGCCGCCCTCGCGGATCAGCTCGATTTCTGCCGCGTTGGCGCCTTTGAAATCTTTCGGCTCGCGGTACACCGCGTACCAGATCAACGCCCACAGGATGCCGACGCCACCGGTGGCGACAAACACCATGTGCCAGCCAAACGCGTGTTGCAGCCAGGCCAGCACCGGCGTGAGGAACGCCAGCCCGACAAACTGCCCGGAGGTGTAAACGCCAATCGCGGTGGCACGCTCACGCTCGGGGAACCAAGTGGTGACCACGCGGCTGTTAATCGGATAGGCCGGTGCTTCCAGGGCGCCGACGGCCATGCGCAGCACAAACAGCGCGATAAAGCTGGCCGCAAACCCCAGCATTACCGTGGCGATAGACCACAACAGCAGGGCAGCCGTGTAGAGAATGCGCGGCGGCACGCGGTCCACCAGCCAGCCGCCGGGAATCTGCATGGCGGCGTAGGTCCAGCCGAACGCGGAGAAGATCAGCCCGACATGCACCGGGTCGATCCCCAGTTCGCTGGTCAGTGCCGGGGCGGCAATCGACAGGTTGCTGCGGTCGAGGTAGTTGATCACCACGGTGATAAACAGCAGCACCATGATGAAGAAACGCTTTCTGCTAGGCGTGACGAGAGAAGCCTGCCCGGTGAAGGATTCAGGGTGCATGGGGTTGCCTCTTCTTATGTTTATTGAGGACGGGGCGCGGTCATTGTGGGAGCTGGCTTGCCTGCGATGGCGGTGCATCAGCTAACTGATCTGGCACAGGCGGACCGCTATCGCAGGCAAGCCAGCTCCCACAGTTGATCCGGTTCCTTCAGTAAGCAATCACCACTCGGCAAAGCTGCCGTCGGCATGCCGCCAGATCGGGTTACGCCAGCGGTGGCCGATGGCGGCGCGTTCGATCACGTATTCCTCGTTGATCTCAATGCCCAGGCCCGGCCCGTTGGGGATCTTCACGAAGCCTTTGTCATAGTCGAACACGCCTGGATCGCGCACGTAATCGAGCAGGTCGTTGCTCTCGTTGTAGTGAATACCCAGGCTTTGCTCCTGAATAAACGCGTTGTAGCAAACCGCGTCCAATTGCAGGCACGCCGCCAGGGCAATCGGACCCAGCGGGCAGTGCAGGGCCAGGGCCACGTCGTAGGCTTCGGCCATGTTGGCGATCTTGCGGGTTTCGGTGATGCCGCCAGCGTGGGACGCGTCCGGTTGGATGATGTCGACATAACCGTCGCTGAGCACACGCTTGAAGTCCCAACGGGAAAACAGCCGCTCGCCCAGGGCAATCGGCGTACTGGTCAACGGCGCCAGTTCTTTGAGCGCTTCGTAGTTTTCGCTGAGCACCGGCTCTTCGATAAACATCAGCTTGTACGGGTCCAGCTCTTTCATCAGCACCTTGGCCATGGGCTTGTGCACGCGGCCATGGAAGTCGACGCCGATGCCGACGTTAGGCCCGACCGCATCGCGCACGGCGGCAACGTTGGCCAATGCCAGGTCGACTTTCTCGAAGCTGTCGACGAACTGCAATTCTTCGGTGCCATTCATTTTCACGGCGGTGAAGCCACGGGCCACGGCCTCTTTGGCGGCACGGGCGGTGTCGGCGGGGCGGTCGCCGCCGATCCAGGAATACACGCGGATCTTGTCACGCACCTGGCCACCCAACAGGTCGCTGACCGACACGCCGAGCGCCTTGCCCTTGATGTCCCACAGCGCCTGGTCGATACCGGCGAGGGCACTCATGTGCACCGCGCCGCCACGGTAAAAGCCGCCGCGATAGAGCACGGTCCAGATATCTTCGATATTGCGTGGGTCTTTGCCGATCAAATAGTCGGAAAGTTCTTCAACGGCGGCGGCCACGGTGTGGGCGCGGCCCTCCACCACAGGCTCACCCCAACCGGTCACGCCCTGGTCGGTCTCGACCTTGAGGAAGCACCAGCGCGGCGGGACGATAAAGGTGGTCAGTTTGGTGATTTTCATCTTCTTATCTCTCTTATCGATGCAGCGCCAGGGGCGCAAACCTTGAGTTCAGTTAAGCGCGTTCCAGGCCGCGACATAGGCCTGGGCATTGCTCGCCACTTGGTCCACCGACATGCCCGGTTTGAACAACCCGGAACCCAGGCCAAAGCCCTTGGCGCCAGCGTCGAAATACACCTGCATGTTGCCTGGGGTCACGCCGCCCACCGGCAGCAGTAAGGTGCCGGTCGGCAATACCGCCAGCCACGCCTTGATCACCGCCGGGCCCATTTGCTCGGCCGGGAACAGCTTCAAAACATCTGCGCCTTCGGCCAGCGCGGCGAAGGCTTCGGTCGGCGTCGCCACACCCGGCGACAGGAACAGCCCCGCCGCTTTGGCGGCACGCAATACCTTGGCATCGCTGTGGGGCATGACAATCACTTGGCCGCCGGCGGCTTTGACCTGCTCAACCTGTTCCGGGGTCAACACGGTGCCCGCGCCGATCAGGCAATCGGCGGGCAAGGTGTCGCGCAGGGTGCGGATGCTGGTGTAAGGGTCCGGCGAATTCAGTGGCACTTCGATCACGCGAAAACCGGCCTCATAGAGCACCTGGCCAATCGCCTGCGCTTCATCCGGTCGCACGCCGCGCAAAATTGCGATCAAACCGTTGTGTGCGAGTGCTTGCTTGAGCATGTCAGGCCTCCTGTACAGGTTGAGTGAGCCCAGCAGCGACGGCCAACTGCCACAGGCCGCGCGCGGTGGCTTCCTGCGCGAGGCTGACGTGGGCGAAGCCGCAGAGGGCAAGGGCGCGTTGGTAGCGGGCGCAGAGGTCGGCAGCGCCGACCAGGACGATAGGCTTGTGGTTGGCCTGCTGCGGCAAGCCGGCGAGTTCGTGGCCAATCAGCAGGCCGGACAGATAATCGGGCTGCTCGTCTGGCGCCAGTTCGCCGGTCAACCCCAGGGTACGAGCGCTGAACAAGGTCGACAGCACGCCGCGCTGGCCGTCGTTTGACAGCGCCACGTGGACGCCACGATCAAACGCCGCGACCTGGAATTTTTCGGACTGTTGCTGGGTACGCCCGAGAATGCTGTGTTTACTGAGTACCGCAAACAGCTCGCCGGTCATGAACGTGTCGAAGTGGGTGATGCAGCCTTCAACCACCTCGACCCATTTGGAATGGCTGCCCGGCAGGCCGATCAACACGTCGGCGCCCAGGCCTTGCAGCACACCCAGCACTTGAGTTTCTTCGCCACGCATCACATTGGGCAAGCCGACCCGCTCGATCACACCCGGCACAATATGCACCTGCACCCCGCGCAGGCTGCGCACAGGGTGCAAGGCCTGGCCGAGGCTGGCGACGTCGACGGGCGTTTGCCGATAGGCCGCTTCGCTCCAGCCTTGGGCGCTGCCGACCATGCCGCAGGCAATCACAGGCAGGCCGGGCTGCGCGTCGAGCCAGTCGCCGCAGGCCGCATCGAACGCCAACTCAAAGCCGTCACTGCACAGCACGCCAGCAATGACCCGGGGTTCGCTGGGCAGGTGCATGATGCCGAACGCCAACGCGCGCTGTTCGAGCACACAGCCAGCCGGGCCGAGTTTGTAAGCACGAAGGGAGCTGGTCCCCCAGTCGAGCGCGATCAATTGCGCCTGCATCGCTTCACCTGAAATGAGTGGGTGCTGAAAAAGCTGATGGGCGAATATAAACCTATGACTGGCGATATCTCAATATATAAATAACGGTCCCATATATTGGGTTTTTGTAATAAAAATCCCATCGCCTTTGCTCAGGGTGATGGGATCAGGTGCAGCAGTGGTTAAAAAATAGACAGGTTCAGCTCACGCATCGCGCCCATCCAGATCGCGTAATCGGTGTGATCTTTCAGGTCATCACCGGTATCCGGGTGCAGGAACACCACCAACCCATCGCGATGCAGCGCCAGCCAGGGCAACACCACGCCGATGTATTCCGGCTCGAATGCCAGCTGGCAGCTCCAGTCCGGGTGGGGGCCGACCGGCTTTTCGTGTACACGGCCCATGCTCAGCGGGAACAGCGTGGCTGCGTCCTCGCAGAGCTTGCGCGCCTGGTCGATGGTGCTGGCGTCGAAGTAGATATGGGCGTGGTAGCCCTTGATACGTTGCATGGCGAAATCCGGATCCAATATGCGCCGATCCTAGACCGCAATCGACGGCAGGGCCAGCCCGGTCAACGACTGCGCGCTGCTGGCTTGCTCGGCCACCAGCCAATCGACAAAGCGCTCGACCAATTGCCCCCGGCGTTTGCGCTGGGGCTGCACCACGTAATAACCGAAGCGCGAGATCACCGTGTCATTGATCGGCCGGCACAGCCAGTTCTGTTCCAGCAGGTTATCCACCAAGTGCCGCCAACCGATGGCCACGCCCTGCCCGGCAATCGCCGCCTGGATCAGCAGGGTGTAATTGTCGAAGCGCAATTGCCCAGGCGTGGGCGCCGTGGTGATGCCTAACTCACGAAACACGCCGCTCCAGTCGAACCACTGGCTGTTGTTTTCCTGGCGCAGGTGCAGCAGCGGGTAATCGTGCAGATTTTGCACCGTCAGTGGCGTGGATTGAGCCTTGAGCCACTGCGGGCTGCACACCGGAAACACTTCCTCGTTGAACAGCCACAAGCTCTCGCCCTGCTTGAAACGACCATCGCCAAACAACACCGCCACGTCGATATCGCTGCGCAAAGTCGCGTGGTTGCGTTCGCTGGTCACCAGGCTCACATCCACCTGCGGGTTGGCCTGGTGAAAGCGATGCAGGCGCGGCATCAACCAGTAGGCGGCGAAAGCGAAGTCGGTGGCCACTTGCAGCACTTCGTGCTGGTCCTGCTGGGTGATTGCGCTGAGGCCCTGGTTGATGGTTTGCATACCGCCTTGCACATGCTCGAAGAGCAGCGCGCCCGCATCCGTCAGTTCGATGCCTCGGTAGATGCGATCGAACAGGCGGATCGCCAGTTGCTCTTCAAGGCGCTTGATCTGCTGGCTGATGGCCGGCTGCGTAGTGCCCAACTCCATCGCGGCGGCGGTAAAGCTGCGATGGCGCGCCGCGGCTTCAAAGGCACGCAGCAGGTCGAGGGACAGATCACCGAGGGCTTCATACATAAGCTGTGCTTATCCTAGACATTGCTTTCCATGGGCTTTACCCCATTTTCCATGGGCTGCATGCTCATTCGCATAAACACCGCCTATGGAATGCCGATAGATCATGAAGCGCAAGAACATTCTTTTCATCATGGCCGATCAAATGGCCGCGCCGATGCTGCCGTTCTACGGACCTTCCCCGATCAAGTTGCCGAACCTGAGCCGCCTGGCTGCACAGGGCGTGGTGTTTGACGCCGCCTACTGCAATAGCCCGCTGTGCGCGCCTTCGCGTTTCACCCTGGTCAGCGGCCAGTTGCCGAGCAAGATTGGCGCCTACGACAACGCCGCCGATTTCCCCGCCGATGTACCCACTTATGCCCACTACCTGCGCCGCCTCGGTTACCGCACGGCACTGTCGGGCAAGATGCATTTCTGCGGGCCAGATCAGTTGCACGGCTATGAAGAACGCCTGACCAGCGACATCTACCCAGCCGACTATGGCTGGGCGGTGAACTGGGATGAACCGGACGTGCGTCCCACCTGGTACCACAACATGTCGTCGGTGCTGCAAGCCGGGCCGTGCGTGCGCACCAATCAGCTGGATTTCGACGAAGAGGTGGTGTTCAAGGCCCAGCAGTATCTGTTTGACCATATCCGTGAAGACGGCAACCAGCCGTTCTGCCTCACCGTGTCGATGACGCACCCACACGACCCGTACACCATTCCCAAGCCGTTCTGGGACCTGTACGACGACAACGACATCCCAATGCCGGCAACCCCCGCGCAAGGCGATCTCGACCCGCACTCCCAGCGCCTGCTCAAGGTTTACGACCTGTGGGGCAAGCCGCTGCCTGTGGACAAGATCCGCGATGCGCGCCGCGCGTATTTCGGCGCGTGCAGCTATATCGACAGCAACGTCGGCAAACTCCTGCAAACCCTGGAAGACACCGGCCTGGCCGACGACACGATCATCATCTTCTCCGGCGACCACGGCGACATGCTTGGCGAGCGTGGCCTCTGGTACAAAATGCACTGGTTTGAAATGGCCGCCCGCGTACCGCTGCTGGTGAGTGCGCCAGGCCAGTTTGCGGCGGGCCGCGTGAGCAACGCCGTGTCCACCGCCGACCTGCTGCCCACCCTGGTGGAACTGGCCGGCGGCGAGTTGGACCCGCGCCTGGCGCTGGACGGCCGCTCGCTGGTCCCGCACCTGCAAGAGCAGGGCGGGCACGACGAAGTGTTTGGCGAATACATGGCCGAAGGCACCATCAGCCCACTGATGATGATTCGGCGCGGCGCCTACAAATTCATCTACAGCGAAGACGACCCTTGTCTACTGTTCGATGTACACAACGACCCGCATGAACGGGAAGACCTCAGCCAGTCACCGGAACACCGGCCACTGTTCGAGGCGTTTTTGAATGAGGCGCGGGCCAAATGGGACATCCCGGCGATCCACCAGCAGGTGCTCGCCAGCCAACGCCGTCGCCGCCTGGTGTTCGAGGCACTGACCCAAGGCAAGCTGAAGAGCTGGGATCACCAGCCACTGGTGGACGCCAGTCAGCAATACATGCGCAACCATATCGACCTCGACGACCTGGAGCGCAAGGCACGTTATCCACAACCCTGCCAAAACCAATAAATAGACAGAGGGAAGGCCATGCAAAAGTTGACCGTGGTACTGAGTATGTTGGTGCTGGGCAGCGCCAATGTGTACGCAGACGCTAGCTGCGAAACGGTAAAAATGGCCGATCCAGGCTGGAGCGATATCGCCGCCACCAATGCCATCACCGGTTTCCTGTTGAACGGCATGGGCTACAAGGCCAAGGTCGACACCCTGGCGGTGCCGATCACGTTTGGCGGGCTCAAGGATGGCCAGGTGGATGTGTTCCTGGGCAACTGGATGCCGGCGCAGCAGGGTTTCTACGACAAGTTCGTGGCCAATGGCGATGTGGTGCAACTGGCGAAAAACCTCGACGGCACCGAATTCACCCTCGCCGTGCCGGACTATGTGTGGGACGCCGGTGTGCATGATTTTGCCGACCTGAACAAATTTGCCGACAAGTTCGACAAGAAGATCTACGGCATTGGCTCCGGCGCGCCGGCGAACATCTCGCTGCAGGAGATCATCAAGAAGAATGACTTCGACCTGGGCCAGTGGAAGCTGATCGAGTCGAGCGAGCAGGCGATGCTGGCCGAAGTGTCGCGGGCGGTGAAAAAGCAGAAGTTCGTGACCTTCCTCGGCTGGACGCCGCACCCGATGAACGTGCAGTTGAAAATGCATTACCTCAAAGGCGGCGAGAAATATTTTGGTGACACCGGCAGCGTGTATACCTTGACCCGCAAGGGTTATGCCCAGGCCTGCCCGAACGTAGGAAAATTGCTGACCAACCTGAGTTTTACCCAGGAGATGGAGAACAGCATCATGGCCCAGGTGGCCAACAATAAAGTCAGCAATGCCGACGCGGCAAAAGCGTGGATCAAAGCCAACCCGGCGGTACTGGACACATGGCTGGATGGCGTAAAAACCCTCGACGGTAAAGACGCACTGTCTGCCGTAAAAGCCAAACTCTAAGGGCCGCCGCGCATCCCTGTGGGAGCTGGCTTGCCTGCTCCCACAGAGACTTAGGTGTACTGATACTCTGAGCTAAACCTTTCTACCGAGTCTGCGATGCCCCGGCCCAACCGCCACACTCTCTTCCCCTTCCTTGGCTGGCTGCCGCGCCAAACCCGCGCCAGCGTCGGCCGGGACGCGATTGTCGGGCTCAGCGGCGCCGTGCTCGCCTTGCCGCAGTCCATTGCCTACGCGCTGATCGCCGGGCTCCCACCCGAATACGGCCTGTATGCCGCCATCATCCCCGTCTTGATCGCCTGCCTGTGGGGCTCCTCCTGGCACCTGATCTGCGGCCCGACGGCGGCGATTTCCGTCGTCCTGTACGCCAGCGTCAGTCCGCTGGCCGTGCCTGGCTCGCAGGACTACATCACGCTGATCCTGTTGCTCACATTCCTCGCCGGTGTGTTCCAGTGGCTGCTGGGCATGCTGCGCTTCGGCGCGCTGGTGAATTTCGTCTCGCATTCGGTGGTGCTGGGTTTCACTCTGGGCGCTGCCGTGGTGATTGCCTTGGGGCAATTGCCCAACTTGCTGGGGCTGGATTTGCCCAGCCAGGCCACGGCGATCAATAGCTTGCTGGCACTGGTGGACCATGCCGGTGAATGGGACCACGCCTCACTGGCGCTGGGCCTGGGCACCTTGCTGGTGGGCGCGCTGCTCAAATACCTGGTCCCGCGTTGGCCAACACTGTTGATTGCCCTGACACTTGGCAGCCTGGTGGCGTGGCTTTGGCCGGCGATGTTCGGGCATGTGGCGCGGGTGAGTTCGTTTATCGGCAAACTGCCACCGTTCAGCCCGCTGCCGATGGACCTGGATATACTTCTGCGCCTGCTGCCCAGCGCCGTGGCGGTGGGCATGCTTGGGCTGGTCACCAGCCTGTCGATTGCGCGCTCGTTGTCGGCGCGTTCACAGCAATTGCTCGACGCCAATCAGGAAGTCCGTGCGCAGGGTTTATCCAATATCGTCGGCGGCTTTTTCTCCGGGTACTTGTCGGCCGGCTCCTTCACCCGCTCCGGCCTCAGCTATGAAGCAGGCGCCTGCTCGCCGTTGGCGGGCGTGTTTTCCGCGCTCTGGGTGGCATTGTTTGCGTTATTTGGCGCGGCCTTGATCGCGCACATCCCGATCCCGAGCATGGCCGCAAGCATCCTGCTGATTTGCTGGGGCCTGGTGGATCATCGTGGCATTCGCGCGCTGTTCCGCGTCAGCCGCGCCGAGTTTGTGGTGATGAGCCTGACCGGCGTCGCGACCTTGCTGCTGGAGCTGCAAACGGCGATTTACGCGGGCGTGCTGGCATCGTTGTTTTTCTACCTCAAACGCACCTCACAGCCGCGGGTTCAGCAATGGCGCGACGGTGATGAGGATGTGTTGCGGGTAGGCGGTTCGATCTTCTTCGGCGCCAGCCATTACCTGCAAGTGCGGCTGCAAAGCCTGCAGGGCGAGCGGGTGGTGATCGAGGCGCAGCAAATTAACTTTATCGACTATTCCGGGGTGGAGATGCTGCACCAGGAGGCGCGGCGGTTGGCGGGTATGGGGCGTAGCCTGACGTTGCGCCGGGCGCGGCCGCAAGTCGTCGAGGAACTGAAAAAGCTGGAAGGGGCCGATAAATGCCCCATCCATTTTGAAGAATAAACACGGTTAAAACTGTGGGAGCTGGCTTGCCTGCGATGGCGGTGAATCAGCCAGCACATCTGTATCTGATACACCGCCATCGCAGGCAAGCCAGCTCCCACATTTTGACCGTGTTCACATTCAGATTTATGCCGCAGCCAACTGCCGTCGCAACTCAGCCAACACCGGCGCCGACTGCGGGCGCACGCCGCGCCACAGGAAGAAGGCTTCTGCTGCCTGCTCCACCAACATGCCCAAACCATCCATCGCCACCGCCGCGCCTTGCTCAGCAGCCCAGCGACAGAACGCTGTTGGCTCCTTGGCGTACATCATGTCGTAGCAAAAGGTCTTGCCCGGTTCGATCAGGCTGCCGGCAATCGGCGGTACATCGCCTGACAGGCTGGCAGACGTGGCATTGATGATCACGTCCACCGGCTCACGCAGCCAATCGAAACCGCTGGCCGACACCGGCCCCAAATCGTCGAACAGCTCGGCAAGCAGTTCGGCTTTTTCAACGGTGCGGTTGGCGATGATCAGCGACGCAGGTTGCTCAGCCAGTAATGGCTCCAACGCCCCGCGTACGGCGCCACCGGCGCCCAGCAGCAGGATGCGTTTGCCTTGCAGGCTAAGCCCGGCGTTCACCGTGAGGTCGCGCACCAGGCCGGCGCCGTCGGTGTTGTCGCCCAGCAAGGTGCCGTCGGCAAGCTTGCTCAGGGTGTTCACAGCGCCTGCGCGCTGGGCGCGTTCGGTCAAGCTGTTGGCCAGGCGGTAGGCGTCTTCCTTGAACGGCACGGTGACGTTGGCGCCACGGCCTTGTGCAAAGAACTCACGGGCACAGCCGGTGAAATCCTCCAGCGGCGCGAGCAGGGTGCTGTAGTCCAGTTGCTCACCGGTCTGCTCGGCGAACATGCGGTGAATCAACGGCGACTTGCTGTGGCCAATGGGGTTGCCGAACACCACATAACGGTCCATCAGACAGCCGCCTTGGGCGCAGCAAGGCCCAACCAGTCGCGGTCTTGCAGGTAGTAATCAGTGAGGCGCGCTTCTTCGCTGTCGGCTTCGGCTTTCCAGTCGTAGCTCCAGCGTACTTGCGGCGGCAGCGACATCAGGATCGACTCGGTACGCCCGCCCGATTGCAGGCCGAACAGGGTGCCCCGGTCGTAGACCAGGTTGAATTCGACGTAGCGGCCACGACGGAATTCCTGGAATTGGCGCTGCTGCTCGGTGTAAGCCATGGCCTTGCGACGCTGCACGATCGGCAGGTAGGCGTCGATGTAGGCATCGCCGATGGCACGGATGAAGGCGAAGCAGGTGTCAAAGCCCCACTCGTTCAAGTCATCGAAGAACAGGCCGCCGATGCCGCGCGGTTCGTTGCGGTGCTTGATATGGAAGTAGGTGTCGCACCAGGCCTTGTAGCGCGAATACACATCCGCGCCAAACGGCGCACAGGCCTGCTCGGCCACGCGATGCCAGTGGATGCAGTCTTCTTCATTGCCGTAGTAGGGCGTGAGGTCGAAGCCGCCACCGAACCACCACACCGGCTCTTCGCCGTCTTTTTCGGCGATGAAAAAGCGCACGTTGGCGTGGGACGTCGGCACATGCGGGTTGTGCGGGTGGATCACCAGCGACACGCCGAGGGCTTCAAAGCCACGCCCAGCCAGTTCCGGGCGATGCGCGCTGGCGGACGGTGGCAGGCCACTGCCGAAGACGTGGGAAAAGTTGACGCCGCCTTTTTCGATCACCGAACCGTTTTCGATCACACGGGTGCGACCGCCGCCGCCGGCAGGCCGGGTCCAGGCGTCTTCGATAAAGCGAGTGTCCGTCTCGAAGGTTTCCAGGGCACTGCAAATGCGGTCTTGCAGGTCAAGCAGGTAGGCCTTTACAGCCTCGGTGCGGGTAGTCATGGCATCACCTTGAATCGGGCAAAGCTACGCGAGGCCATTGGGCGTCGGCGGCAAATGGGCGCACAGGATACCACTGCACCCGACCGCGCCGCAGTTGACGAAGATCAAGCTTAGGAGTGGGATAGGGGGCTACGCGATTCGACCTCAGGAGAAGTGCAGATGGCCAAACGTATCCAGTTCAGCGCCCATGGTGGCCCCGAAGTGCTTGAGTATGTGGACTACACCCCGGCAGAACCTGGGCCACAGCAGGTTCGTGTACGGAACGAGGCCATCGGCCTGAACTTCATCGACACCTATTTCCGCAGCGGCCTGTATGCGCCGCCAGCCTTGCCATCGGGCCTTGGCGCAGAAGGCGCTGGCGTGGTGGATGCGGTTGGCAGCGAGGTCACGCAGTTCAAGGTCGGTGACCGCGTGGCCTACGGCAGTGGCCCACTGGGTGCGTACAGCCAACTGCATGTGTTGCCTGCCGCCAACCTGGTGCACTTGCCCGACGCTATCAGCTTCGAACAGGCGGCTGGCGCGATGCTCAAGGGCCTGACCGTGCAGTACCTGCTGCGTCAGACCTACGAGTTGAAGGGTGGCGAAACCATTCTGTTCCACGCCGCTGCCGGTGGCGTGGGCTCCCTGGCCTGCCAATGGGCCAAGGCGCTGGGCGTGAAGCTGATCGGCACGGTGAGCTCACCGGAAAAAGCCGCACTGGCCAAATCCCTCGGCGCCTGGGAAACCATCGACTACAGCAAGGAAAACGTCGCACAGCGCGTGCTGGAATTGACCGACGGCAAAAAAGTCCCGGTGGTGTACGACGGCGTTGGCAAAGATACCTGGCTGACCTCGCTGGACAGCGTGGCGCCACGGGGTTTAGTGGTGAGTTTCGGCAATGCGTCGGGCGCGGTGGATGGCGTGAACCTGGGGATTCTGGCGGCGAAGGGCTCGTTGTATGTCACTCGGCCGACACTGGCGACTTACGCCAGCAACCCGAAAGACTTGCAGGCGATGGCCGATGATCTGTTCTCGATGATCAAGAGCGGCAAGGTGCGTATTGATATCAACCAGCGGTTTGCGCTGGCGGATGCGGCGAAGGCGCAGACGGAGTTGTCGGGGCGCAGGACGACCGGGTCGACCATTTTGCTGCCATAAGTCTCTAAGATCTTCCGCGTTTGTAAGGGCCCCATCGCGGGCAAGCCCGCTCCCACATTTGGAATGCACTCCCCTGTGGGAGCCGGGCTTGCCCGCGATGGCCGCGCCTCGGTCTCAAGACGGCCGCACTACCTCACCCGTCGCCAAATCGCGAATCAGGCTGGGGTTCTTGCGCCCACCCAGGGCACCACCCAGCACCAAATCCACTTGGCCACGGAAATACTGCTCCACGCGAATGCGCGTACGCGCCGCCGGGCGGCCTTGCGGGTTGGCTGAGGTAGAGATCAACGGCCCCACCTGCGCGCATAAATCCCTAACCAACGGATGATCGCTGACCCGCAGCGCCACGGTGTCATGCACACCGGTCACCCATTCCGGCAACATGCCCTGATGCGGCACCAGCCAGGTATTCGGCCCCGGCCAGGTGCTGGCCATGCGGTCGATCCAGGTGTCCGGGAAGTCTTCAAACAGAAAATCGAACTGACGGATATTGTCCGCCACCAGGATCAGCCCCTTGTCGACCGAGCGATTCTTGATCGCCAGCAGCCGGTCCACCGCGTCTTCATTCCACGGGTCGCAGCCCAGGCCCCAGACCGCTTCGGTCGGATAGGCAATCACCGCGCCTGCGCGAATTTCTCGTGCGGCTTCCAGCACACGCCACCTGTTGACCATTGCTCACTCTCCGGACTAAAGCTCTGGGCAGTTTACCGATGTTCTTTGCAAAAACTAATTACATAAGCGGGCCGCGCGCAAGCCAGCGCCCGCTTTCGCAGATCACCTGGCCCTCAAGCTCAAGCTCGGTAAGCGCCGCCAGTATGTGGGACAACGGCCGCCCGCTGGCAATCGCCAAGGCCTCGCTGGTGAGGGGCGCCGCGTGCAACAGCGCCACCAGCGGATGGGTGACCGGCATCGGCGCCGGGCGGGACAACGCCTGCCAACCGCGCAAGCCGTCCAGGATGTGCTCGATGGACTCCACCAGCGTCGCACCGTCGCGAATCAACTGATGGCAGCCCTTGGCGCCCGGATGATGAATGGAGCCCGGAATCGCATACACCTCACGCCCTTGCTCGGCGGCAAGCTTGGCGGTGATCAGCGAACCACTGGCCATGCTGGCTTCCACCACCAGCACCCCCAGCGACAGGCCGCTGATGATCCGGTTGCGCCTTGGAAAGTTGGCGGCCTGGGGCGCGGCGTCCAGCGGAAACTCGGAAACCACCGCGCTGCCCTGGGCAATCATCGCGGCGGCGAGCTGGCGGTGGCGTTGTGGATAAAAATTTTCGAGGCCGGTGCCGAGCACGCCGATTGTCTGCCCCCCGACATCTAATGCCGCTTGGTGCGCAGCACCGTCGATGCCCAAGGCCAAGCCACTGGTGATGACAAAACCGGCGCTTGCCAGGCTGCGCGAAAAGGCGGTGGCAGTGTCCATCCCAGGGCGTGATGCACGGCGACTGCCGACCATGGCCAACTGCGGTTTTTCGAGAATGTTTGGCTCGCCGGCAACGAATAATAACGGCGGTGCATCGTCGATCTGCGCCAGTAACGCAGGGTACTCAGGCTGGTCCCACATCAGTAAATGCTGGGCCGGGCGCTCCAACCATGCGAGCGCATCACTGGCGCCATCTCGAATTTCAGGGCTGCGCCTGGCATCGGCGCTAATGGGTGGCAACCCGAGAGAACGCCAGGCACTCGCCGGGGCGCTGATGGCCTTGGAGGCAGAACCAAATGCGTCAATCAATACACGAAAACGCTTGGGGCCCAGTTCCGGCAGCCTGTGCAAGCGTAGTCGGGCTTCCAGTTCTGCAGGGGAAATTTCAGGGCTGTTTGTCGGATACATTTGATCGTCCTTGATCTGAACAAGCTGTGGATAACTCTGTTGGTAACTTATTTAGCAGGCTATTTATTGCGTTTGTCGGGCAGTCTCGAATCGATCCATGACCGCGAGTGAACGCGAGGCTCTGAGCACCAGGCCATAACTGAGTTTTTCGTAGGTGCGAAACACCAGCAGCGTGCCGGCATCTTCATCGGGGAGTTGGGCCGGGGCGCCAGAGAGGCTGTCGCGTACGCTCACGCCGGCCTTGATCACCGTGAGCAGGTGGCCTTCGGCCAGACCGTCACGGCGGCCCTTGTTCAAGGTCACGGCATCCATTACGCCGATCTGGGTGACACCCTTGGGAATATCGATAATGTGCCCTTCGATGAAAGTCGCAGGCTCCCGGTTAGCCCATTCGACGGGCGGTTCGGCACGCAGCAAGCGGTCGCCTGGGCGCACTTCCTGGGTCACCCTTTGCACGGCCAGGGTGCTGAGGTCGCCCGCCAATACAAAGCGTGCGCTGCCGATGTCGTCGGCATTGATGCCCAGCAGCTCCTGGGTTTGCGGGTCGGTGTAGGTTTTGCCGCGACGAAAGATCCCATAGTCCGGCTGGGCCGGGTCCAGGTCACCGCGGGCATGCACGCGCTCACCGTTGGCGCCCAGGACTCGCCCCGCGTCGGCGGCAACAATGTAAGGGGCGTTGTCCAGGTCCTGGGGTGTATCGAAAATGCGGTTGTGCAGCAAGAAGTGGCGGATGGCCTGTTGCGTCGCCTGTTCCAGGCGCGGGCCGGGCTGGGAAACCAGGGCCATGGCGAGCGGCGCCCACAACAGCAAGACGAGTAGCGATTTCCTCATGGGGTCAATCTCCTTTATTATGTGCGTTCGCGTGAAATGCCAGAGCCTTAGCGGCTTTCGAACCTTTCACACCGGCGGTCTGGGTCCATCCCAACGCCGATTTGCCTCTACCTCACATGTGCAGCAATTACGCTTATGGCTATTTTGAACATCCTCGAATTTCCCGACTCGCGCCTGCGCACGATCGCCAAACCGGTGGCCGTAGTGGACGACAAGGTTCGTCAGTTGGTCGATGACATGTTTGAAACAATGTATGAAGCCCCGGGCATCGGCCTCGCCGCGACCCAGGTCAACGTGCATCAGCGCGTCGTGGTCATGGACCTGTCGGAAGATCGCAGCGAGCCGCGGGTGTTTATCAACCCCGAGTTCGAACCGCTGACCGAAGAGATGGGCGAATACCAGGAAGGCTGCCTGTCAGTGCCGGAGTTCTACGAGAACGTCGAACGCCCGCTGCGCGTGAAGATCAAGGCCCTGGACCGTGACGGCAAGCCCTACGAACTGATCGCCGAAGGCTTGCTGGCAGTGTGCATTCAGCATGAATGCGACCACCTCAACGGCAAGCTGTTTGTTGATTACCTGTCCACGCTTAAACGCGACCGGATCAAGAAGAAGCTGGAAAAAAAGCATCGCCAGCAAGCTTGATGCCCTTCTTCCAAAGGCTTGCTGCGGCAAGCCTTTTTCTTTTGTGACTGTTTTTAACCGAGAACTCCCATGACCGAGCCACTGCGCATTGTTTTTGCCGGCACTCCCGAATTCGCTGCCGAACACCTCAAGGCGCTGCTTGCCAGCCCTTATGACATCGTGGCGGTGTACACCCAGCCGGATCGCCCGGCCGGTCGCGGGCAAAAACTGATGCCAAGCCCGGTCAAGCAGTTGGCGCTTGAACACAACATCCCTGTGCTGCAACCGCCAACCCTGCGCAACGCCGATGCCCAGGCGGAACTGGCGGCGTTGAAGCCCGACTTGCTGGTGGTAGTGGCTTACGGTTTGATCCTGCCTCAAGCGGTGCTGGATATCCCGCGCCTGGGCTGCATCAACAGCCACGCTTCGTTGCTGCCGCGTTGGCGCGGTGCGGCGCCGATCCAGCGCGCCGTCGAAGCCGGTGACCTTGAAAGCGGTGTGACCGTGATGCGCATGGAGGCGGGTCTGGATACCGGCCCGATGCTGCTCAAGGTTGCCACCCCAATCACGGCTGAAGACACGGGCGGCAGCCTGCACGACCGCTTGGCCGAACTTGGCCCGCCCGCCGTGATCCAGGCCATCGCTGGCCTGGCGGCCGGCACGCTGGAAGGCGAAGTACAGGACGACAGCCTCGCCACCTACGCACACAAACTGAATAAAGACGAAGCGCGTATCGACTGGAACCTCCCGGCCGTTGAGCTGGAACGCCTGGTGCGTGCCTTCAACCCGTGGCCGATCTGCCACAGCACCCTCAATGGCGAAGCGTTGAAAGTGCTGGCCGCCACCTTAGTGGATGGCAAAGGTGCTCCGGGTGAAATCATCGGCGCCAGCAAGGACGGCCTGTTGGTCGCCTGCGGTGAACAGGCGCTGTGCCTGACCCGCCTGCAATTGCCCGGCGGCAAGGCGCTTAATTTCAGCGACTTGTTCAACAGCCGTCGTGAGAAATTTGCCTTGGGCACGGTTCTCGGGGCGGTCGCTCAATGAACCCGCGTCTGGCCGCCGCCAAGGCGCTCGCTGCCGTACTCAACGGCAAGGCTTCGCTGAACAGTTCGTTGCCTACACAAATGGACAAGGTTGAAGACCGTGATCGCGGTTTCACCCAGGACCTGGCCTTTGGCACCGCCCGCTGGCAGCCGCGCTTGTCGGCCCTGGCGGCCAAGCTGCTGCAAAAGCCGTTCAAGGCCGCCGACGCCGATGTAGAGGCGCTGCTGCTGGTGGGCCTTTATCAGTTGCTCTACACCCGCGTGCCGGCTCACGCCGCCATCGGTGAAACCGTCGGCTGCGCCGACAAGCTGAAGAAGCCGTGGGCCAAGGCCTTGCTCAATGCCGTACTGCGTCGCGCCCAGCGTGAAAGCGAAGCGCTGCTGGCCGAGCTGGAACATGACCCGGTGGTGCGCACAGCGCACCCGCGCTGGCTGCAAAAATCCCTGAAAGCCTTCTGGCCCGAGCAATGGGAAGCCATTTGCGCCGCCAACAATGCGCACCCGCCGATGATTTTGCGGGTCAACCGTCGCCACCACAGCCGTGACGCCTACCTGCAATTGCTCACCGGTGCCGGCATCAGCGCCGCGCCGTGCGTGTACAGCGTCGACGGCATCGTGCTGGAAGCGGCCACCGACGTGCGCAGCCTGCCGGGCTTTGCCGAAGGCTGGATCAGCGTGCAGGACGAAGCCGCACAATTGGCCGCCGACCTGCTCGACCTGGCCCCAGGCCAACGCGTACTGGACGCCTGCTGCGCGCCGGGCGGTAAGACGTGTCACATTCTGGAAGTCGAAAAAGACCTGGCCGGTGTAGTCGCCGTCGACCTGGAAGCCAAGCGCCTTGTGCGCGTGCGTGAAAACCTTGCACGCCTGGGCCTGAGCGCCGAGCTGATCGCCGCCGACGGCCGCGACACCGCCACGTGGTGGGACGGCAAGCCGTTCCAGCGCATCCTGCTCGACGCGCCATGTTCCGCCACTGGCGTGATCCGCCGTCACCCGGATATCAAGCTCACCCGCCAACCCGACGACATCGCCGCCCTGGCCGTGCTGCAAGGCGAACTGCTCGATGCAATGTGGCCAACGCTGGAAGTCGGCGGCATCCTGCTCTACGCCACGTGCTCCACGCTGCCGACAGAAAATACCGAGGTGATCCAAGCCTTCCTCGCCCGTACCAGTGGCGCGCGGGAGCTGGACCTCGCCACGGCGGCCGGTATCAAGCAGCCCCACGGCCGCCAACTGCTCGCGCAGGAAGGCGGACACGATGGCTTCTATTACGCCAAACTGATCAAGATTGCTGCCGCACGCGGCTAATGGGTTTAAGGGAGTGACCGGATGAAAATCATCATCCTTGGTGCAGGGCAGGTCGGCGGCACGCTGGCCGAGCATTTGGCCAGCGAAGCCAACGACATCACCGTGGTCGACACCGACAGCGAGCGCCTGCGCAACCTGGGCGACCGCCTGGACATCCGTACCGTGCAAGGCCGTGCGTCATTCCCGACGGTGCTGCGCCAGGCCGGTGCCGACGATGCCGATATGCTGGTGGCGGTGACCAACAGTGACGAGACCAACATGGTCGCCTGCCAAGTCGCCCATACCCTGTTCCACACGCCCACCAAGATCGCCCGCGTGCGCGAAGCCGCCTACCTGACCCGCGCCGGTCTGTTCGACAACGATGCGATTCCGGTGGATGTGCTGATCAGCCCCGAACAGGTAGTGACCCACTACATCAAGCGCCTGATCGAAATTCCCGGTGCCTTGCAGGTCATCGACTTTGCCGAAGGCAAGGCGCAACTGGTGGCGGTAAAGGCTTATTACGGCGGTCCGCTGGTGGGCCAGCAACTGCGCCAACTGCGCGAACACATGCCGAATGTGGAAACCCGCGTGGCGGCGATTTTCCGTCGCGACCGGCCGATCCTGCCCCAGGGCGATACGGTGATCGAAGCGGACGACGAAGTGTTTTTCATCGCTGCCAAAGCGAATATTCGTGCGGTGATGAGCGAAATGCGTCGACTCGATGAGAGCTACAAACGCATCGTCATCGCTGGCGGCGGGCAGATCGGCGAGCGCTTGGCCGAGGCCATCGAAAGCCGCTACCAGGTGAAGATCATCGAGATGAACCCGGCACGCTGCCGGCATTTGTCCGACACCCTCGACAGCACCGTGGTCCTGCAAGGCAGCGCCTCGGACCGTGACCTGCTGATGGAAGAAAACATCGCCGACGCCGATATCTTCCTGGCCCTGACCAACGACGACGAGGCCAACATCATGTCCTCGTTGCTGGCCAAGCGGCTGGGGGCGAAGAAGGTGATGACCATCATCAACAACCCGGCCTACGTCGACCTGATCCAGGGTGGCGACATCGACATCGCCATCAGCCCGCAGTTGGCCACCATCGGCACCTTGCTGGCCCACGTGCGCCGTGGCGATATCGTCAGCGTGCACTCCCTGCGCCGGGGCGCGGCGGAAGCCATCGAGGCGATTGCCCATGGTGATTCAAAGTCGAGCAAAGTGATCGGCAAGGCGATCCGCGATATCGGCCTGCCGCCGGGCACCACCATTGGTGCGATTATTCGTGATGAAGAAGTGATCATCGCCCATGACGACACGATGATCGCTACGGGTGACCATGTGATTCTGTTCCTTGTGGATAAAAAGCACATTCGCGATGTGGAGAAGCTGTTTCACGTGGGGCTGAGTTTTTTCTAGGCAGGAATATTTCATTGTGGCGAGGGAGCTTGCTCCCGCTCGAGTGCGAAGCGCTCGCAAAATGTTGGGGGACTGCTGCGCAATCCAACGGGAGCAAGCTCCCTCGCCACAACAGCCTTTTTTCGCTCAAGGTGATAATAAATGCTCGAATCCCTGGAAAAAATGCTCGCCAAGGGTGTGGATAATTCATTGCTGCGCTTTGGCTTGGGCAAGGGTTATCTGGACTTGAAGGACAACGCCAAGGCGGCCGAGCATTTGCAGAAATGCGTCGAGTTCGACCCGAAGTATTCGGCGGCGTGGAAGCTGTTGGGCAAGGCTCAGCAAGGGCAGGGTGATAACGCTGCAGCACGGTTAGCTTGGGAAAAGGGCATAGAAGCAGCCCTGGCACATGGCGACAAACAGGCTGAAAAAGAGATGACGGTGTTCCTGAAGAAACTCGATCGCCTGGCCTGAATTGATCCCTGTGGGAGCTGGCTTGCCTGCGATAGCATCACCTCGGTATGGCTGAAAAACCGAGTTTATGATCGTTCCCACGCTCTGCGTGGGAATGCAGCCCTGGGCGCTCTGCGCCTGCCCTTAAAACCGTGACGCGGAGCGTCACAGGCGGCGTTCCCACGCGGAGCGTGGGAACGATCACGTGGTCAGTACCAGCGCTCTTCACCCGGCGGGCGTTTCTTGAAGCGCTTCATGCTCCACATGTACTGGCTCGGGTAGGCGCCGACATAACGCTCCACCACCTTGCTCATCGCCGCGCAGGAGGTAGCCGTGTCGGTGCTGTACATATCTTCCGGCGCTGCTTCCAGAATCACTTTGTAACCCGAACCGTCCGGCAGCCTCAGGGCATGCAGGAACACGCCAACAGCCTTGTGGCCTGCGAGCATGTTCGGCACAAACTTGCTGGTCAGCGCCTGGGTGGCGAAAAACGGCACGAAGATGCCCGCAGATTCCGCCGGCTCCGGGTCAGCCGGAATACCCACCTGACCACCTTTGCGCACTTCCTTGATCACACTGAGGATGCCTTCCTTGGTGGACGCCGCCACGCGGTTACCCAACTGCACCCGCTGTTTTTGCAGCAACTCATCCACCGCCTTGAGCTTGGGCGGGCGGTAGAAAATGATCGGTTTGCACTGGTTGCAATAGAAGTGGTTCAACACTTCCCAGTTGCCCAGGTGGCTGGTGATGCCAACCACGCCTTTGCCTGAGGCCAATGCCTCATGCAGCACTTCCAGGCCTTCGACTTCGCGCACCAGGTCGATGGAACGCTGTGCCGGCCAGATCCAGGCGCAAGCGCTTTCGGTCAGCGACTTGCCGATGTCCATCAGGCTTTGGCCCACCAGACGCTCGCGGGCGGCCGGGTCCATGTCCGGGAAGCATTTAGAGAGGTTGATCCGCACCGTGTCGCGGGAGCGGTTGGGGGTTTTCCACATGATCCAGCCAATCGCCGTGCCGACGGCCTGGACAGCGCGCCAGGGCAGCAGGGCAAACAACCGAAGAGCGCCTACCAGCAAGGCGCCTTTAAACTTTTCCACAGGTCACTCCTGATCGTGTGTGGTGCGCAAAGCGGGCATTCTAACCGGCGTTGGCCAAGTCCGCGTAACGGTCGCAGTCCTGAGTGTGGTCCATGACCATGCCCGAGGCCTGCATGAACGCGTAGCAGATGGTCGGGCCGACGAAGGTGAAACCGGCTTTTTTCAACGCTTTACTCATGGCTTCAGCCTCGGGGGTAATCGCCGGGACTTGGCTGCGATCGGTAAAGTGATTGACCTTGGGCACGCCGCCAACAAAGGACCAGAGCAACCCCACCGGATCTTCCAGCGCCAGCCAGGCGGCGGCGTTGCGGCGGGTGGCGTTGAGCTTTAGGCGGTTACGCACGATGCCTGGATCGAGCATCAGTGCTTCGATTTCAGCATCGGTCAGCCTGGCCAAACGCTGCGCATCAAAGCCGAACAAGACCTTTCGATAATGCTCGCGTTTGCGTAAAACGGTGATCCAGGACAGGCCCGCCTGGAACCCTTCGAGCAAAAGCAACTCGAACAAACCCTGCGCATCGCGCAGCGGCGTTCCCCACTCCTGATCGTGATAAGCCATGTACAGCGGATCTTCAGAACACCAAAAGCAGCGTGGCATAAGGCTCCAGGGAGTGGTGGCAGGGCCGAATCGGGTATACTCCCGCTCTTTAAATCGCAGCCCAAGTAACAGGTGAATTTCGTGAGCCAGCCTACGCCAGCCGTGCGTACCTTCCAAGACTTGATCCTCGCCCTCCAGCAATACTGGGCCGAGCAAGGTTGTGTGGTACTTCAGCCCTACGATATGGAAGTAGGCGCCGGCACTTTCCACACCGCTACATTCCTGCGGGCCATCGGCCCGGAAACCTGGAACGCCGCTTATGTGCAGCCCAGTCGTCGCCCGACTGACGGCCGCTACGGCGAAAACCCGAACCGTCTGCAGCACTACTACCAGTTCCAGGTGGTATTGAAGCCGAACCCGGATAACTTCCAGGAGCTGTACCTGGGCTCGCTGAAACATGTCGGCCTGGACCCACTGGTGCACGACATCCGTTTCGTCGAAGACAACTGGGAATCGCCAACTTTGGGCGCCTGGGGCCTGGGCTGGGAAGTCTGGCTCAATGGCATGGAAGTGACGCAGTTCACGTACTTCCAGCAAGCCGGCGGCATCGAGTGCTACCCGGTGACCGGCGAGATCACCTACGGTCTCGAGCGCCTGGCCATGTACCTGCAAGGCGTGGATTCGGTCTACGACCTGGTGTGGGCTGACGGCCCGTTCGGCAAAGTCACCTACGGCGACGTGTTCCACCAGAACGAAGTGGAGCAATCCACTTACAACTTCGAACACGCCAACGTCGACAAGCTGTTCGAACTGTTCGACTTCTATGAAAGCGAAGCCAAGCGCCTGATCGAACTCGACCAGCCGCTGCCGTTGCCGAGCTATGAAATGGTGTTGAAGGCTTCCCATACCTTCAACCTGCTGGACGCCCGCCGTGCCATCTCGGTGACCGCGCGCCAGCAATACATCCTGCGTGTACGCACCCTGGCGCGTTCCGTCGCCCAAGCCTACCTGTTGGCTCGCGCCAAGCTGGGCTTCCCGATGGCAACCCCGGACCTGCGTGATGAAGTGTTGGCTAAGCTGGAGGCTGCACAATGAGTGCTCAAGATTTCCTGGTTGAACTGGGCACCGAAGAGCTGCCACCCAAGGCACTGAACACCCTGGCCGATGCGTTCCTGGCCGGTATCGAAAAAGGCCTGCACAGCGCTGGCCTGAAGTTCGCCGCGAAAAAAGTCTACGCCGCGCCACGTCGCCTGGCGGTGTTGCTGACCGCGCTGGAAACCCAGCAGCCGGACCGCAGCATCAACCTCGACGGCCCACCGCGCCAGGCGGCTTTTGATGCTGAAGGCAATCCGACTCAAGCCGCCCTTGGTTTTGCCAAGAAGTGTGGCGTCGAGCTGAGTGAGATCGACCAGAGCGGCCCGAAACTGCGTTTCAGCCAGGTCATCACCGGCAAGCCAACGGCAAGCCTGTTGCCGACCATCGTTGAAGACTCCCTGAACGACTTGCCTATCCCCAAGCGCATGCGCTGGGGTGCTCGCAAGGAAGAGTTCGTGCGCCCAACTCAGTGGCTGGTGATGTTGCTCGGTGACCAAGTCATCGACTGCACGATCCTCGCCCAGAAGGCTGGCCGTGATTCCCGTGGTCACCGCTTCCACCATCCAGAAGCCGTGCGCATCACCTCGCCGGCCAACTACGCCGCCGACCTGCGTGCCGCTTACGTGTTGGCCGATGCCAACGAGCGTCGCGAGCTGATCAGCAAGCGCACCGAAGAGCTGGCCCGCCTGCAGGAAGGCACCGCCATCGTGCCGCCAAGCCTGCTCGACGAAGTGACCGCGCTGGTTGAATGGCCGGTGCCGCTGGTGTGCTCGTTCGAGGAGCGTTTCCTCGACGTGCCGCAAGAAGCGCTGATCACCACCATGCAGGACAACCAGAAGTATTTCTGCCTGCTGGATGTGGACGGTAAGCTGCTGCCGCGTTTTATCACCGTGGCCAACATCGAAAGCAAAGACCCGCAGCAGATCATCGCCGGTAACGAGAAAGTCGTGCGCCCGCGCCTGACTGACGCCGAGTTCTTCTTCAAGCAAGACAAGAAGCAGAAGCTCGAAGACTTCAACCTGCGCCTGCAAAACGTGGTGTTCCAGGAAAAACTCGGCAGCGTCTACGACAAGGCCGTGCGCGTTTCCAAGCTGGCCGCCTACATTGCCCCACGCATTGGCGGTGACGCTGCCTGGGCAGCCCGCGCTGGCTTGCTGTCCAAGTGCGACCTGGCCACCGAAATGGTCGGCGAGTTCCCGGAGATGCAAGGCGTCGCCGGTTACTACTACGCCCTCAACGACGGCGAACCGGACGATGTGGCCCTGGCTCTGAACGAGCAGTACATGCCGCGCGGCGCTGGCGCTGAGCTGCCGAGCACCCTGACCGGTGCGGCCGTGGCCATCGCCGACAAGCTGGACACCCTCGTCGGTATCTTCGGTATCGGCATGTTGCCTACCGGCAGCAAAGACCCGTATGCCCTGCGCCGTGCGGCTTTGGGCGTGCTGCGTATCCTGATCGACAAAAAGCTCGACCTCGACCTGACCCAGGCCGTGGTGTTTGCAGTCGGCCAGTTTGGCGCCAAGGTCAAGCAAGCCGGGTTGGCCGAGCAAGTGCTGGAGTTTGTGTTCGACCGCCTGCGTGCGCGTTATGAAGACGAAGGCGTGGACGTTTCCGTCTACCTGTCGGTACGTGCCCTGCAACCGGGCTCGGCGTTGGACTTCGATCAGCGCGTACAGGCCGTACAAGCCTTCCGCAAGCTGCCGGAAGCCGAGGCTCTGGCCGCCGTGAACAAGCGTGTGTCGAACCTGCTGAGCAAGGCCGACAACCTCGGCAATGCCGAAGTCGACCCTGGCCTGTTTGCCGATGCCAAGGAGTTCTCGCTGAACTCGGCCATCGCCAAAGCGGAAAACGCGGTGAAGCCGCTGCTCGCCGAACGCAATTACGCCGAAGCACTGGCGCGCCTGGCCACCTTGCGTGAGCCGGTGGATGCGTTCTTTGAAGCGGTGATGATCAATGCCGAAGATGCTGGCGTGCGGAAAAACCGCTACGCCATGCTGGCACGCCTGCGCGGCTTGTTCATCAACATCGCTGACATTTCTGTACTGGGCTGACCATGTTGAAACTGCTGATTCTCGATCGGGACGGAGTGATCAATTACGACTCCGACGCTTACATCAAGTCGGTGGCGGAATGGATTCCACTGCCCGGCTCGATCGAGGCCATCGCGCAGTTGAGCAAAGCCGGCTGGACGGTGGCCATCGCCACCAACCAGTCCGGCATCGCCCGCGGTTATTACGACATCGCCACCCTGGACGCCATGCACGCGCGTTTGCGCGCGTTAGTGACCGAGCAGGGCGGTGAGGTGGGGCTGGTGGTGTACTGCCCCCACGGGCCGGATGAAGGCTGCGAGTGCCGCAAACCCAAGCCTGGCATGTTGAAAACCATTGCAGAACATTACAAGGTGCCGTTAGCTGGGCTATGGTTCGTCGGGGACAGCCTCGGTGACCTGGAGGCGGCCAAAGCCGTCGACTCTCAGCCAGTTTTGGTTAAGACCGGGAAAGGCGAAAAGACCCAGGCGAAAAACCTGCCGGTGGGCACTCTGATTTTTGACGATCTGGCGGCGGTTGCCGCAGAACTTATTAACAACTAGCCGCCCTCGACTTCCTGAACAAGGATCGCTCGGGAGTGTGCTTTTAGCAGGCGGGCCATGTCCCGCAACGGTAAATGCTGCCATGTCGATTTTGCAGGCCATCAGAACCTTCTTCTTTTACCTGCTGTTGGGCACCAGTTCGTTTCTGTGGTGCACCCTGAGCTTTTTTATCGCGCCGTTCCTGCCGTTCAAGGCGCGTTATCGCTTTATCAACGTTTATTGGTGCCGCTGTGCGTTGTGGCTGACCAAGGTATTCCTGGGCATCCGTTTCGAGATCAAGGGCGCTGAAAACGTCCCGGACCAGCCCTGCGTGATTCTGTCGAATCACCAGAGCACGTGGGAAACGTTCTTCCTGTCCGCGTACTTCTCGCCTCTGAGCCAGGTGCTTAAGCGTGAGCTGCTGTACGTGCCGTTCTTCGGCTGGGCGATAGCCATGCTGCGGCCGATCGCCATCGACCGTGACAACCCCAAGGCGGCGCTCAAACACGTGGCCAAGAAGGGTGACGAGCTGCTCAAGGATGGTGTTTGGGTGCTGATCTTCCCGGAAGGTACGCGTGTGCCGTTTGGCACCGTGGGCAAGTTCTCACGCGGCGGTACTGCTTTGGCGGTCAACGCCCATCTGCCGGTGCTGCCGATTGCGCACAACGCCGGCAAATTCTGGCCGAAGACCGGTTGGGCCAAGCGTGAAGGCACTATCACTGTGGTCATTGGCGAGCCCATGTACGCCGAAGGTGAAGGGCCACGCGCCATTGCCGCACTCAATGACCGCGCACAGGCGTGGAATGAAGCGCAGCAACGGGCCATGGGTTCGCTGCCTCCAGAGCCGGTTGTAGTCGAGACACCTGCGATTTAGTGATCTGTGGATAACCTGTGTACGGTTTGTTGGCGAAATGGTGTTTTTGCCTCATAACAAGCTGATTTACTTACATATTTCCAAAGCTCATAAAATCGCGAAAAACGTGCATAAGTTTTTCCCGCATAAAAAAACCGGTCCTTGTGACCGGTTTTTTATGCGCCGTGAAAAAGTACGTTTTTCAATCCTCGAGTAACGGCAGTTGCAGGCTGAAAGTCGAACCCTTACCCACCTCGCTTTCACACTGAATGCGACCGCCATGGCGCTCCACTACAGCTTTGACCATGGTCAACCCCAACCCCAAACCTTCACTGCCTTGGGCCGAATCGAAGCGTCGGTATTGGCTGAATAGCTCGGGCAAATCCTCTGGCGCAATACCGGGTCCTTGATCGCTGATGCGGCATTCCAGCCATCCTTGCGCGCTGCCGTGGCTCAAGGTGACGGTAGTACCGGAAGGGGAATACTTGATCGCATTCTCCAGCACGTTGAACAACGCTCGGGTCAGCAGCGATTGATCGGCGTACACCATGCCTTCATCGGCTTCGTCCAGATCATGAACCAGGTGGATGCCTTTAAGTTGGCCAATGACCGCCACTTGATCGAAAGCATCCATAACCAGCATGGCAAACAGCGTGGGCTGAAACTGGTAGCCATCGGCCTCAGCTTTGGCCAGTTGTACGAAGGATTCAGTCAGGCTCAGCGCGCGCCTGACCTGTTGCTCGATCTGAGCAAACACCGGCGACTCACCGCCATGCACATCCAGCAGCGCCAGGATCGCCGAGTGTGGCGCACGCAGGTCATGGGACAGGAAGCGCAGCATGGTTTCGCGGTGCTGCTGCGCTTCGCGCTCTTTGCTCAAGTCTGTGAGGCTCATCAGCCAGCCGAGGGCGACGTCGCCTTCAGCCGGCAGCAAAGGGGCAAGTTCAATGCGCAGGCTGCGCTGATGGATGTCGCGAAACTCAACGAGTTCCAGCGCTGAGAGAGCAGGGCGCACGCCATTGTGCAGCGGCGGATAACCCAGGTCGGCGAGTTGTTCGAGGAGGTTTTGGTTGACCAACTCATTACTGAACACCTCACGCGCAATCCGGTTGGCCAGCAGGATGCTGCCTTTGGGGTCGGTAATCAGCGTGGCCACCGGCAGGCACTCCAGACCGTCGGCCATAAACCGCCGGGTATCGCGTGTACGGCTTACCGCTTGTTCCAGGGCAAAGATCCGCGCTTGCAGCACATCGCCCTTGCTCGCGGGCGCACGACGACGCTCAGGCAGTACTTTGGGTTCGTTATCCAGCCGCGCAAGCTCCCAGCCGAAGTAGGCCAGGATCACGCTGAGGCGCCGCCAATTCCATATCAGGTAGCTGAGCAGCAAACCAATCAGGCACGCGGCCGGTGACCACCAGTGGCCCTGGCGCAGCAACACCCACGCGCCGAGCAATGCGGTGGCCATGCAGCCCAGGGTCATCCAGAGCGCGTAGCGTGGGCGATACAACAACAGGCCCAGTAACAATGCCACCCAGGCAGTCGCCATCAAGGCCGACACCGCGCCGGGTAGATCAACGATGCTGCGCCCTTGCAGCAGGCCGTTGAGCACGTTGGCCTGGATCTCAACACCCGCCGTGGTGCCGACAGTCGAGGAGAGTGGGGTGACGAAACGATCGCCCATGCCGGACGCAGTGGCGCCTACCAGAATAAGCCGACCCCGCAGCCGTTCAGGGTCGACCTCACCGCGTATAACGCTGGCGTAGGAGACCGTAGGAAAGCGGGTGTCGGCAGCGATGAACGGGATCCGAATGGCGTGCTCCCGGTGCCAGGACGGGTTAATCGGTTGCTGAGGTTCTCCTGGCATCTCAGAGGCCTGGCCGCTCAATGCATAGGCCACCCACGCCAACTGCGGCGTGGTGTCACCGGGTGGGCCTTCACGCATAAACAGGCTGCGCACCACGCCGTCACTGTCGGCTTCAACATTGATATGCCCGAGACCTTTAGCACACTTGAGCATCGGCAACATTTGCGCGTCCGGCGTGCTGTAGTTCGCCGCTTCCTCACGCAGCAACGGCAGTACCACGTTGCCGGCGTTGCACACGGCGGCTGCGAGGCGTTGGTCGTTGGCAGGCACACCGGGCTCACTGAAGATCACATCGAAGAGGATGGCCGCTGGCTGCGCGGCGCTCAGGCGGTCGATCAGGTCGGCGTGCAAACTGCGCGGCCAGGGCCAGCGGCCCAACTCTTTCAGGCTAGGATCGTCAATGGTCACCAGCACGATGCGCGGGTCTACCGGCAACGGCGCCAGGCGCCTGAGGCTGTCATACAGCGGGTTGTTCAGCGCCAGGCCCGGGCTCAACGAGAGGTAGGCCGTCATTGGCAATAACAGCAAACCTATCCACAACCACTCGCGCACCAGGCCGTGGAACAAGCGCTGGGCATGAGTGGGCTGGCGTTTCTCGGCCTTGTGCCAAAGCATCATGGATTAACCATCGCTGGCCTGTACCTGAGTGGCGGGTGGGTAATAGAAGATGTCATAGACCCCGGTTTCTCCCTCCAGGCCCTGCGCGTCGTAGGCGGACAAACGCACGTGGTAAAACGATGCTTTGAGCCCAGTGAAGCGCATTTTCGGCTCACTGGAAAAGTTTTCCTGCTTGATGTTCATAAAGGCTGAGTCGGTCGCGACTTGGGCGCGGTAGCGCTGTGCACCGGGTAATGGCCGCAGGTACAGGCTCCAGACTGGCGACTGACCTTTTTGGCCATCCTGGCCGATTAATACAGGCGCGGGCAAAAGCGCCACGGGCTTGAGTTCACCTTGTTGTCTGATCAGCAGACCTTGGCGTGCGTCCACCTTCACTTCGGCTGCGGCGTTGCTTGCTGCACGGTTAACCGCTACCTGGCCATTCAGCACCTCCAGCACGGATTGCTCGCCGTCATTGCGCACGCGAAAGTGCGTGCCACGCACGCCCAGAACTCCGACGGGCGTCACGATCTGAAAACGGTCGTAGTCACTGGCCCGTTTGATCACATAGGTCTCGACCTGGCCCTGTTCCAGAATGACCTGGGGAATCGCCTGTTTTTCCACCCAGTGCAGCCGCACCTGTGAACTGGAGGGCAGCACCACACTGGAACCATCACCCAGGCGCAGGCTGACGAAAGCCGATGTCGAAGTCTTCACGCCTTCTTGCTCATCAATGCTCATCCCTTCCAGTAGAGGCTGCGCCCCGCCTTTGGCATCGAGCTTCCAGGCTTCACCCGTCAAATGCTGCACAACTGCAGGCAACGGGTGCGCACGGCACAGGAACGGCTCGTCAATATAAGCAGGGCGATAGGGCGTTGCAGCCTGGGCTGTACCGATGACCAGGGCCAGTAACGCAGGTAGGGCACAGCATAATCGATAGGCAGAACAGGTCATGGAGCTCATCACCCGAGTAGTTTCAGACGGCATCTGACCTCAGCACATACAGGTCTACGGCAGCGCATGTGTCGGCTGATCCTTTTCCTCAAGGGTAGGAGCCGGTATCTTTCGCCTGGTAGGTACGCAAGACTTTAAACGGGTTTACGGCCCTTTGATATCAGCGTACCGATAGATCCTGTGAGCATTGAGTCTGGCCATAATTATTCAGATTCAACCACAGGCATCTGTGCATTACCTACGCGATTGAACAGACCGTCGGCTGTCGTATTTTTTGTAGAAAGGACCCACCCATGCGTGTCGCAATACTGGACGACGAACCCGCTGAATTGCGTCGGGTTGAACAGACGCTGCGACAGATCCCCAGCACCGCAGAGCAACCCTGGTCCCTGCATTTCTTCGAACGCGGTGAAGACCTGCTGCGCCAACTGCGCCGCGAAACCTTTGACCTGTTGATACTCGACTGGCAACTGCCCGACATCACGGGCATCGCATTGCTGCGCTGGACGCGCGAGCACATGGACTCACCTCCCGCCGTAATCATGTTGACCAGCCGAGATGCCGAGAGCGATATCGTCACCGCACTCAACAGCGGGGCGGATGATTACGTCAGCAAGCCGTTTCGGCCAAACGAACTCAAGGCTCGGGTCAACGCCGTGCTACGCCGCCATGGGCTGCAAAAGCCAGCGACTAATGAGGTGCAGAGTTTCAACGACCTGACCTTTGATGATGCCGAACTGACGGTGACGCGCGCGGGTAAGCCGATCAATCTCACTGAGCGTGAATACCGCCTGGCCAGTTGCTTGTTCGCCAACCTGGCTCGGCCACTGTCTCGGGAATACCTGTATGAGCGGTTTTGGAGCCATGAAGAAATGGTCTCCTCACGGCCACTGGATACACATATTTATCGGCTGCGTAACAAGCTGGGGTTGACCGCAGACCGGGGCTGGCAGCTGCTGACCATCTACGGGTATGGCTATCGGTTGGAGAGTGTGGCGGCGGCCCAAGGTTAAAAACAGTGATGTTCCACGTGGAGCAATTGTAAAACGCTTAAGTTTCACCCAATAAAAAAGGCCAACGCTGAGCGTTGGCCTTTTTGTTTTAGCGGGTAGCCTGATCAGAAATCCAGGTTAGACACCGCCAAGGCGTTGCTCTCGATGAAGTCACGGCGAGGCTCGACCGCATCACCCATCAGGGTGTTGAAGATCTGGTCTGCGCCAATGGCGTCTTCGATGGTCACGCGCAGCATGCGACGCTGAGCAGGATCCATGGTGGTTTCCCACAGTTGATCCGGGTTCATCTCGCCCAGACCTTTGTATCGCTGGATGGTGTGGCGCTTGGTGCTTTCAGCCATCAACCAGTCCAGGGCTTCCTTGAACTCCTTGACCGCTTTCTTACGCTCGCCACGCTGGATGTAAGCACCGTCATCCAACAGGGTGCTCAATTGCGCGCCGAGGGTAACCACGGTCTTGTAGTCGTTGCTGCCGAAGAAGTCGCGGTTGAAGGTGACGTAGTTCGACAGGCCGTGGGAGATCAGTTCAACCTCCGGCAGCCACACGTTACGTTCACGGTCTTCACGCAAGCTGGCTTTGTAAACCAGGCCAGACTTCTCGACGGTGCGCAGACGTACTTCGTACTGAGCCAGCCAATTCTGCATGTGGGCGTGATCGCCCAACTGCTCCAGGCTCACGGAAGGCAGGTAGATGAAGTGCTCGGTCAGCTCCTGAGGGTACAGGCGCGACAGACGCTTGAGGGTCTTCATTACCATGCGGAAGTCGTTAACCAAACGCTCCAGCGCCTCACCGGAAATGCCCGGGGCTTCGTCGTTCAAGTGCAGGCTGGCATCTTCCAGGGCCGACTGCGTCATGTACTCTTCCATGGCGTCGTCGTCTTTGATGTACTGCTCTTGCTTGCCCTTTTTCACTTTGTACAACGGCGGCTGAGCGATGTAGATGTAGCCACGCTCGATCAGCTCCGGCAACTGACGGAAGAAGAAGGTCAGCAGCAGGGTACGGATGTGCGAACCGTCGACGTCAGCATCGGTCATGATGATGATGTTGTGGTAACGCAGTTTGTCGATGTTGTACTCATCGCGGCCAATACCGCAGCCCAACGCCGTGATCAAGGTGCCGACTTCCTGAGAGGAAATCATCTTGTCGAAGCGGGCCTTCTCGACGTTGAGGATCTTACCCTTCAACGGCAGGATAGCCTGGGTGCGACGGTTACGACCCTGCTTGGCGGAACCGCCAGCAGAGTCACCTTCCACCAGGTACAGTTCGGAGAGGGCAGGGTCCTTCTCCTGGCAGTCAGCCAGTTTGCCCGGCAGGCCGGCGATATCCAACGCGCCTTTACGGCGGGTCATCTCACGGGCTTTACGCGCCGCTTCACGGGCACGCGCCGCGTCGATCATCTTGCCGACAACCAGCTTGGCTTCGTTCGGGTTTTCCAGCAGGAAGTCGGAGAAGTACTTGCCCATCTCCTGTTCCACTGCGGTCTTCACTTCGGAAGACACCAGCTTGTCTTTGGTCTGGGAGCTGAACTTTGGATCCGGCACTTTCACCGAGATAATCGCCGTCAGGCCTTCACGCGCATCGTCACCGGTAGTGGCCACTTTGTGCTTCTTGGCCAAGCCTTCCGCTTCGATGTAGGTGTTCAGGTTACGCGTCAGTGCGGAACGGAAACCCACCAAGTGAGTACCGCCGTCGCGCTGTGGAATGTTGTTGGTGAAGCACAACAGGTTCTCGTTGAAGCTGTCGTTCCACTGCAGGGCGATTTCAACGCCGATACCGTCTTCACGCTGGATGTTGAAGTGGAACACCTGGTTGACCGCAGTCTTGTTGGTGTTCAGGTACTCAACGAACGCACGCAAGCCGCCTTCGTACTTGAACAACTCTTCCTTGCCGCTGCGCTCGTCCTTGAGGACGATACCCACACCGGAGTTAAGGAACGACAGTTCACGAATACGCTTGGCCAGGATGTCCCAACTGAAGTGGATATTCTTGAAGGTTTCTGCCGAAGGCTTGAAGTGGATCTGCGTACCGGTGGATTCACTGTCGCCAACGATTTTCATCGGCTCTTGTGGAACACCGTGGACGTAGGTCTGTTCCCAGATCTTGCCGCTACGGCGAACAGTCAGGATAAGCTCTTCGGACAGAGCGTTCACCACCGACACACCTACACCGTGCAAACCGCCGGAAACTTTATAGGAGTTGTCGTCGAACTTACCGCCGGCGTGAAGCACGGTCATGATGACCTCTGCCGCCGATACGCCTTCTTCTTTGTGCACATCGACCGGAATACCGCGACCGTTGTCGCGCACGGTGATGGACTCATCCGGGTGGATGATAATGCTGATGTCGTCGCAGTGACCGGCCAAAGCTTCGTCGATGGAGTTGTCGACCACCTCGAACACCATGTGGTGCAGACCGCTACCATCATCGGTGTCGCCGATGTACATACCGGGACGTTTGCGTACGGCATCCAAACCTTTCAGCACTTTAATGCTGGTCGAGTCGTACGTGTTTTCTTCGCTCATGCCTTCACTCCCGATGGTCGTGGGTCTGGGTGATACGGCCCTGTTCCACGTGGAACAAAGCGACTGGCGTTTCCGTCTGCCAGCCTTCCCTCAATAATTCGTGGTCTACACAGGTGATAAACACCTGGCAGCGTAAGTCTTCCAACAAGCGGCATAACGCGCGGCGGTGCTGCTCGTCGAGTTCGGACGGCAAGTCATCCACCAGATAAATACACTGACCGCGCCGGGCTTGGCTAACCAAATGCCCTTGGGCAATACGCAGTGCACACACCACCAACTTTTGCTGACCGCGGGACAAAATATCCGCGGCATTGTGTGCGCCTAATCTAAGGCGCAAGTCAGCACGTTGTGGGCCTGCCTGGGTATGGCCAATTTGCTGATCCCGCTGCAAGGACGTGGCGAGCACTGCGCTCAGCTCACGTTCTTTATCCCAACCACGGTAGTAGCTCAGCGTCAGGCCCTCGAGATCCAACAACTCACTCAAGGTCTGCTCAAAGACTGGTTTCAAGGCTTTGATATAGGCACGGCGGTATTCATCTATTTCGTCACTGGCCAGGCACAGTTCCCGGTCCCAGGCCGCTTGCGAAGCGGCGTCAAGTGTACCATGCCGCAGCCATGAGTTCCGCTGCCGCAGGGCCTTCTGCAGGCGCTGCCAAGTGGCCATGAAGCGCGGTTCCACGTGGAACACTCCCCAATCGAGGAACTGCCTGCGGATTTTCGGTGCACCTTCCAAAAGGCGAAAGCTGTCTGGGTTGATAAGCTGCAGCGGCAGGATTTCTGCCAACTGTGCAGCACTGCGAGCATTTTGCCCGTCAATGCGAATCTGGAAATCACCGCCGCGATCTCGAGATATCCCCAGGGCGCTGTGCCCACCTTCTGCCAGTTCAACCTGGCCAAACACGGTGCAAGCCAGTTGTTCGTATTGAATCACCGGCAACAAGCGAGCACTACGGAAGGAACGGGCAAGCCCAAGCAAATGGACGGCTTCCAGCACGCTGGTTTTGCCGCTGCCGTTGGCGCCGTAAAGGATATTGATGCGGGGGGAGGGGGAGAAGGTCACCGGGTGCAGATTGCGCACCGCGGTGACCGAGACGCGACTGAGGGACATCTAGCTTCTGCTGAGCATGATTACAGGCGCATCGGCATAACAACGTAAGCCGAGTCGTCATTGTCGGATTCTTGCACCAGGGCACTGCTGTTGGAGTCCGACAGAATCAGGCGAACCTGCTCGGTGGTCATCACGCCCAGTACGTCCAGCAGGTAGCTCACGTTAAAGCCGATCTCCAGCGAGCCGCCATTGTATTCAACGCCGACTTCTTCTTCCGCTTCTTCCTGCTCCGGGTTATTGGCCTGGATCTTCAGCTGACCGTTGGCCAGTTGCAGACGAATACCACGGTACTTTTCGTTAGACAGAATCGCGGTACGGCTGAACGCTTCACGCAGCGCCTGACGATCGCCGATTACCAGCTTGTCGCCACCTTTTGGCAGCACACGCTCGTAATCCGGGAATTTGCCGTCAACCAGCTTGGACGTGAAGGTGAATTCGCCGGTGGTGGCGCGGATGTGGTGCTGACCCAGGACGATGCTGACATTGCCATCCGGCTCGGTGAGCAGACGCGCCAGTTCCAGAATACCTTTACGCGGCACGATGACCTGGTGACGGTCCGGCTGGCCGATGTCAGCACGCATCGAGCACATGGCCAGGCGGTGACCGTCGGTAGCCACTGCACGGATAACGCCTTCAGCGACCTCCAGCAACATGCCGTTGAGGTAGTAACGCACGTCCTGCTGGGCCATGGCGAAGCTGGTGCGCTCGATCAAACGGCGCAGCTTGCTTTGGTCCAGGCTGCAGGTCAGCGAACCTGGGCCTTCTTCGACGGTAGGGAAGTCATTGGCTGGCAAGGTCGACAGCGTAAAACGGCTGCGACCGGCCTTGACCACCAACTTCTGCTCATCAACCTTGATGTCGATCAGCGCATCGTTGGGCAGGCTCTTGCAGATATCCATCAGCTTACGTGCCGGCACAGTGATTTCGCCGGGCTCAGCCGGTTCTTCCAGCTGCACACGACCCACCAGTTCGACTTCCAGGTCGGTACCGGTCAAGGACAATTGCTGGCCTTCGACCACCAACAATACGTTGGAAAGCACCGGCAAGGTCTGTCGGCGCTCGACGACGCCTGCGACCAGTTGCAGGGGTTTCAACAGGGCTTCGCGTTGAATGGTGAAATGCATGGTCTAGTCCCTTGCCTTAATAAGCTGCGCTGGTGTCATCAGGTAGTCAGTGTACGCAGCAGGTTCTTGTAGTCCTCGCGAATATCCGCGTCGGATTCCTTAAGTTCATTGATCTTGCGGCACGCGTGCAAGACCGTGGTGTGGTCGCGACCGCCAAACACATCACCGATTTCCGGCAGGCTGTGGTTGGTCAGCTCTTTGGAGAGCGCCATCGCCACCTGACGTGGACGTGCCACCGAGCGCGAACGGCGCTTGGACAGCAGGTCTGAAATCTTGATCTTGTAGTACTCAGCCACGGTGCGCTGAATGTTATCCACACTCACCAGCTTGTCTTGCAGAGCCAACAGGTCTTTCAGGGATTCGCGAATCAACTCGATGGTGATGTCGCGGCCCATAAAGTGCGAGTGTGCAATGACCCGCTTGAGCGCGCCTTCCAGCTCACGCACGTTGGAACGAATGCGTTGGGCGATAAAGAAGGCTGCATCGTGGGGCAGGTCGACTTTTGCCTGGTCGGCCTTTTTCATCAGGATCGCCACGCGGGTTTCCAGCTCCGGCGGTTCTACCGCAACGGTAAGGCCCCAGCCAAAGCGTGACTTCAAGCGTTCTTCCAGGCCTTCGATTTCCTTCGGGTAACGGTCACTGGTCAGGATGACCTGTTGGCCGCCTTCGAGCAGCGCGTTGAAGGTGTGGAAAAACTCTTCCTGGGAACGTTCCTTGCGAGCGAAAAATTGAATGTCATCGATCAGCAAAGCGTCCACAGAACGGTAGAAACGCTTGAATTCGTTGATTGCGTTGAGCTGCAAGGCCTTGACCATGTCAGCCACGAAGCGCTCCGAGTGCAGGTACACAACCTTGGCATTCGGGTTCTTCTTTAATAGATGGTTACCCACAGCATGCATCAAGTGGGTCTTACCCAAGCCAACGCCACCATAAAGGAAGAGCGGGTTGTAACCATGCTTGGGGTTATCGGCAACCTGCCAGGCGGCCGCGCGGGCCAACTGGTTGGATTTACCTTCGACGAAGTTCTCAAAGGTAAAGGTGCGGTTCAGGTAACTGGTGTGCTTGAGCGCACCTTCCACCTGCACGGTGCGCTGCTCAGCGCGAACCGGTGCTTGCTGGGAGCTGGCGCCGGCCATCGGGTCAAAGCTGTCACGCGACGGTTCTTCATTTATAGGCGCGTTTTTCTGCGACGAGGATTTCGACGGCGCCTGGGCCACGGGCGCCGGCGAGTTATTAACAGGTGCCGGTGCTGCTTGGGCTTGCGACGCAGCAGCAGCCAGCGGCGCATTCGGCGCAGCGCGAGGTGCAGAGCTGCGTTTGCTGCCTATTAATAAGGAAAGCACGGGCGCGATGCCGTTGCCGTGTTCATCGAGCAATTCGAGAACGCGGCTCAGGTATTTTTCGTTGACCCAGTCGAGAACAAAACGATTCGGCGCGTAGACACGCAACTCGTCGCCTTCGGCTTCGACCTGTAGCGGACGGATCCAGGTGTTGAATTGCTGGGCAGGCAGCTCTTCGCGCAAAAGCTCCACGCACTGCTGCCAAAGTTCCACTGACACGGATATCCCCTAAGTTGAAAGCCGGTGAGGCAAAAACAGCCGCCATTGTAGCGGCCAGACGCCCACTTATCCACATGTAGGTTGCTCACAGAGCAGCCAAAATCAACGTGTTAAGTGCAAAAAAGCCGACCAATGGTCTGTGCATAAGCTCTGTGGATAAGCGCACCTAAGCTCGTTGCACAAGTGGGGTCGAAAGTCTGTGGGTAACTGGCCTGTGGATAACAACCCATTCCACCCACAGCTTATCCGACAGCGCAGCACAGGCAGAGCACCGTTTTCCCCCGTACTTGTCATTCTCTGTACAGCAGGTGGAATATGGCCTCAAGGCAGTTATCCACAGATGATCGCCTGCCTAGCTTTTATAAGCTTTACAGAAAAGCTTTAAATAACTTCCTTCTTTATTTTTATATCTATGGCATTGCTCGTGAAAGCCCGGCCGACAGAAAAGGACCGATTACCTGTAGAAGATCTAATTGAAGGAAAAGCTGGTTGGAAATTGACCTAGAGGCTTGCTTTCTCTAGAATCGCCGGTCTCTTAAAACGGGGGCCATTCCGGCCCGTTGTGGACGAACCAGGTAACAACGCCATGAAACGTACTTTCCAACCAAGCACCATCAAACGCGCCCGTACTCACGGCTTCCGTGCTCGCATGGCTACCAAGAACGGCCGTGCTGTCCTGTCGCGTCGCCGCGCCAAAGGTCGTGCGCGTCTGGCAGTTTGATAATCCGGTACTGGTGGTGAGTCAGGACTTCAGTCGGGAAAAGCGTCTGCTAACCCCCCGGCATTTCAAGGCAGTCTTTGACTCCCCCACCGGCAAGGTTCCGGGGAAAAATCTCCTGCTCCTTGCGCGTAACAACGATCTGGATCACCCCCGTCTCGGGTTGGTGATCGGCAAGAAGAGCGTAAAGCTCTCCGTTGAGCGCAATCGCCTCAAGCGTCTGATGCGCGAATCGTTTCGCCTCCACCAGGACACTCTGGTTGGTTGGGATATTGTTATCGTCGCGCGCAAAGGCTTGGGGGATGTAGAAAACCCCGAATTGATTCAGCATTTCGGCAAGCTCTGGAAACGTTTGGCGCGTACCAACAAGCCAGCACCAGCAGTCAGCACCGAAACTGTAGGGGTAGACAGCACCAATGCGTAAACTGGCACTCGTTCCGATCCAGTTTTACCGTTATGCCATTAGTCCTCTGATGGCCGACCACTGTCGTTTCTACCCCAGTTGTTCCTGCTACGCGTTAGAGGCCATAGAAAATCATGGTCTTCTGCGCGGTGGCTGGCTGGCCTTTCGTCGTTTAGGCCGCTGTCATCCGTGGAATCCCGGTGGTTTCGACCCGGTTCCACCTATCCCTACCTCCCGTTCTTCTTCGATGGCCGAGTAATCATGGATATTAAACGCACGATCCTGATCGTCGCCCTGGCAATCGTGTCCTACGTCATGGTTCTTAAGTGGAACCAGGACTACGGCCAGGCTGCCCTGCCGACTCAGAATGTTGCTACCAATCAGGCTGCGCCGGCTATTCCGGACACCCCGCTGGGTAACAATGCGTCCGCGAGTGCCGATGTTCCCAGCGCGAATGGCGAGACAAGCGCCCCTCTAGAAACGCCAGTGGTCACCAATAAAGACCTCATCCACGTGAAAACGGATGTGCTCGACCTGGCTATCGACCCACAAGGTGGTGATATCGCGCAGTTGAAACTGCCGCTGTATCCACGTCGCCAAGACCATCCAGATGTTCCGTTCCAACTGTTCGATAACGGTGGTGAACGTACTTATCTGGCGCAAAGCGGCCTGACCGGCACTGACGGTCCTGATGCTCGTGCTACCGGTCGTCCGGTTTATTCGACCGAACAGAAGACTTATCAACTGGCTGATGGCCAGAACCAGTTGAATGTCGACCTGAAATTCAGCCTCGACGGCGTCAACTACATCAAGCGTTTCAGCTTCACCCGTGGTTTGTACGACTTGAAGGTCACTTACCTGATCGACAACGAAAGCGCCAAGCCATGGACGGGCAACCTGTTTGCCCAGCTCAAGCGTGACAACAGCGCCGATCCTTCTTCCAGCACCGCCACCGGCACTGCGACTTACCTGGGCGCCGCCCTGTGGACAAGTAGCGAGCCGTACAAAAAAGTGTCGATGAAAGATATCGACAAGGGCGCGCTGAAAGAAACCGTCCAAGGTGGCTGGGTTGCCTGGTTGCAACACTACTTCGTGACCGCATGGATCCCGAACAAGGGTGAAGCCAACCTGGTTCAAACCCGCAAAGACAGCCAAGGCAACTACATCATTGGTTTTACTGGCCCGGCGTTGACCGTCGCTCCAGGTGCCAAGGCTGAAACCAGCACTACCCTGTACGCCGGCCCGAAAAGCCAGGCTGTGCTCAAAGAGTTGTCCCCAGGTCTGGAACTGACTGTGGATTACGGCATTCTGTGGTTCATTGCCCAGCCTATTTTCTGGCTGCTGCAACATATCCACAGCATTGTGGGTAACTGGGGCTTCTCGATCATCTTCCTGACCATGCTGATCAAAGGGATTTTCTTCCCTCTGTCGGCAGCCAGCTATAAGTCGATGGCGCGCATGCGTGCCGTTGCGCCGAAACTGGCCGCTCTGAAAGAGCAACATGGTGACGACCGGCAGAAAATGTCGCAGGCCATGATGGAGCTGTACAAGAAAGAGAAGATCAACCCGCTGGGTGGTTGCTTGCCGATTCTGGTGCAGATGCCGGTATTCCTGTCGCTGTACTGGGTTCTCCTGGAAAGCGTCGAAATGCGCCAGGCACCGTTCATTCTGTGGATAACTGACCTGTCGATTAAAGACCCGTTCTTTATTCTGCCGATCATCATGGGCGCGACCATGTTTATCCAGCAGCGTCTGAACCCGACTCCGCCGGACCCGATGCAGGCCAAGGTCATGAAGATGATGCCAATCATCTTCACCTTCTTCTTCCTGTGGTTCCCAGCCGGTCTGGTTCTGTACTGGGTGGTCAACAACGTGTTGTCGATCTCTCAACAGTGGTACATCACACGTAAAATCGAAGCGGCTACCAAAAAAGCTGCGGCGTAATTTACTCTGTGGATAACCACTCAAGACGCCCCCTAGTGGGGCGTTTTGCTTTCTGTCACTTTTGTTCTGGAACCTGCTGATGAGCGCTCCTCGTGAAACCATCGCTGCTGTCGCTACCGCTCAAGGTCGCGGCGGTGTTGGTATCGTTAGAATTTCCGGGCCGCTGGCCAGCGTGGCGGCCCAGGCCATCAGCGGCCGTGAGTTGAAACCCCGATATGCCCATTACGGGCCGTTCCTGGATGCTGATGAAACGGTATTGGATGAGGGGCTGGCGCTGTATTTCCCCGGCCCTAACTCGTTCACCGGCGAAGACGTGCTGGAACTGCAGGGCCATGGTGGCCCGGTAGTGCTGGATATGTTGCTGCAGCGTTGCCTGCAATTGGGCTGCCGTCTGGCGCGCCCAGGCGAATTCAGCGAGCGGGCATTCCTTAATGACAAACTGGACCTGGCCCAGGCCGAGGCGATTGCCGATTTGATCGAGGCCAGTTCTGCACAGGCGGCGCGCAATGCGTTGCGCTCACTGCAGGGCGCTTTTTCCCTGCGTGTGCATAACTTGACCGAACAGTTGATCAGTCTGCGCATCTACGTCGAGGCTGCGATTGACTTCCCAGAGGAAGAAATCGACTTCCTCGCTGATGGCCACGTCCTGGCGATGCTGGATAAAGTTCGCGACGAGTTATCCACCGTACTGCGCGAGGCCGGGCAGGGTGCTTTGCTGCGTGACGGTATGACGGTAGTGATTGCCGGGCGACCCAATGCCGGCAAGTCCAGCCTGCTCAATGCGCTGGCTGGCCGAGAAGCCGCGATCGTCACCGAGATTGCCGGCACCACCCGGGACATCTTGCGCGAACATATCCACATCGATGGTATGCCGCTGCACGTGGTCGACACCGCCGGCTTGCGCGATACCGAAGACCAGGTAGAAAAGATCGGCGTGGAACGGGCGCTCAAGGCGATCAGTGAAGCGGACCGCGTATTGCTGGTGGTGGATGCCACTGCGCCAGAGGCTGCGGATCCATTTGCCCTGTGGCCGGAATTTCTCGAGCAACGGCCAGACCCGGCCAAAGTCACCTTGATCCGCAACAAGGCCGATTTGACTGGTGAAGCCATTGCCATGGAGACCAGCGACGATGGCCACGTGACCATCAGCCTGAGCGCAAAGTCAGCGGGCGATGGTTTGGAATTGCTGCGCGACCACCTCAAAGCCTGCATGGGCTATGAGCAGACCTCCGAAAGCAGCTTCAGCGCACGCCGCAGGCACCTGGAAGCGCTGCGCCATGCCAGCGCGGCGTTGGAGCACGGTCGGGCTCAGTTGACCTTGGCGGGGGCTGGCGAGCTGCTGGCTGAGGATTTACGCCAGGCGCAGCAGCTGTTGGGTGAGATTACCGGCGCTTTCAGCTCCGATGATCTGCTCGGAAGGATCTTTTCCAGCTTCTGCATCGGTAAGTAACCCTTCGTTGTCCACAGGCAGGCCATTCGCGCCTGCCTGTTTCGCCCGCCTCAGGGCATTCAATTCCCATTTTTGACTCATTACCTAAAAGGCAGGTGGCTTTTGCGTGGGCGAGATTTGGCCATGCAAGCCATTTTCTGTGGATTAAGCCCTGTGAATAACCGCACCTGTGCCCAGTTGATAACAGGGCTTGAAACCTGAGCAAAACCCCCTCTGTGGATAACCACCCCTTTAATCCACAGGCTTAAAGCACTTATCCAAGGGCCTCATTGGCACATGACCACAGACTTTTGAATCTCTGTACACGATGTAAATAGAGGCTTGTAGAGATCTATCCACAGAAAGTAGGCTCAGTAAAAATAAACATAAAAACAAAGATCTTATAAATTTCTTCTTTTTTAATTTCTATTGTCTGTGATTCATCCACAGCTGGTTAAATTTTGTGCAAAGGGTTCTTTAGGAAGGGCTAAGTCCCTATACTTGCCGCCATAGCTCTAAAACTCTTTCAACAAACAATTCCTGATTACCTACATAAGCAGGCACGAGGTGCGTGGTGGATTTCCCTTCCCGTTTTGAAGTGATCGTCATCGGCGGCGGTCATGCCGGTACCGAGGCAGCACTGGCGTCAGCACGCATGGGCGTTAAAACCCTGTTGTTGACGCACAACGTGGAAACCCTCGGTGCCATGAGTTGCAACCCCGCCATCGGTGGGATCGGCAAAAGCCATCTGGTTAAAGAAATTGATGCCCTTGGCGGTGTCATGGCCATGGCTACCGACAAAGGTGGTATTCAATTTCGCGTGCTCAACAGCCGCAAAGGCCCGGCCGTACGCGCTACTCGGGCACAGGCCGACCGCATCCTGTACAAGGCTGCGGTACGTGAAACCCTGGAAAACCAGCCGAACCTGTGGATATTTCAACAGGCTGCCGATGACCTGATCGTCGAACAGGACGTGGTGAAGGGCGTTGTCACCCAGATGGGCCTGCGTTTCTTCGCAGAATCCGTGGTGTTGACCACCGGCACATTCCTGGGCGGACTTATCCACATCGGTATGCAGAACTATTCCGGCGGTCGCGCCGGTGATCCGCCATCGATTGCCCTGGCAAAACGCCTGCGCGAGTTACCACTGCGAGTCGGTCGCTTGAAAACAGGTACCCCGCCGCGTATCGACGGGCGTTCTGTGGATTTCTCGGTGATGACCGAACAAGCCGGTGATACGCCAATCCCGGTCATGTCGTTCATGGGTTCCAAAGAGCAGCACCCGAAACAGGTGAGCTGCTGGATTACCCACACCAACGCCCGCACCCACGAGATCATTGCCGCGAACCTCGACCGTTCGCCGATGTATTCCGGGGTGATTGAAGGCATTGGCCCGCGTTATTGCCCTTCGATCGAAGACAAGATCCATCGCTTTGCCGACAAGGAAAGCCACCAGGTCTTCATCGAGCCCGAAGGCTTGACCACCCATGAGCTGTACCCGAACGGGATTTCCACGTCCTTGCCGTTCGACGTGCAAATTCAGATCGTGCAGTCGATTCGCGGCATGGAAAACGCCCACATCGTGCGTCCGGGCTACGCCATCGAGTACGACTACTTCGACCCGCGTGATCTGAAGTACAGCCTCGAAACCAAAGTCATTGCCGGTCTGTTTTTCGCTGGCCAAATCAATGGCACCACCGGTTACGAAGAAGCCGGCGCCCAAGGTTTGCTGGCCGGGACCAACGCAGCACTGCGCGCGCAGGGCAAAGACAGCTGGTGCCCGCGTCGCGATGAAGCGTACATCGGCGTATTGGTCGATGACCTGATTACCCTGGGCACCCAGGAACCGTATCGGATGTTCACGTCCCGGGCGGAATACCGTTTGATCCTGCGCGAAGACAACGCCGACCTGCGCCTGACCGAAAAAGGTCGCGAGCTGGGCCTGGTCGATGACGCGCGTTGGGCAGCCTTCTGCAAAAAACGCGAAAGCATCACGCTCGAAGAGCAACGTCTGAAAAGTACCTGGGTTCGCCCAGGCACCGAGCAGGGCGATGCGATTGCGGAAAAATTCGGTACGCCGCTGACCCACGAATACAACCTGCTGAACCTGCTGTCCCGTCCGGAAATCGACTACGCTGGCTTGGTCGAAGTGACAGGCCAGGGCGCAGAAGACCCACAGGTTGCCGAGCAGGTCGAGATCAAGACCAAATACGCCGGTTACATTGACCGCCAGCAGGATGAGATCGCTCGCCTGCGCGCCAGTGAAGACACCAAGCTGCCTGTGGATATCGATTACACCGGGATTTCGGGGTTGTCGAAAGAAATCCAAAGCAAGCTGGGGATAACTCGGCCGGAGACTCTTGGTCAGGCTTCACGTATTCCCGGCGTCACTCCGGCAGCGATTTCGCTGTTGATGATTCATTTGAAAAAACGCGGCGCGGGCCGTCAGTTGGAGCAAAGCGCTTGAGTTCGTTGGTCACCTCGCAACACGCCGAAGAATTATCCACAGGTGCGCGCCAGTTAGGCGTGGACCTGACTGCAGCCCAGCACGAATTACTGCTCGGCTACCTGGCCCTGTTGATCAAATGGAACAAGGCTTACAACCTGACTGCGGTGCGTAACCCCGACGAAATGGTTTCGCGTCATTTGCTCGACAGTTTGAGCGTGATGCCGTTTATCGAAAACGGCCGTTGGCTTGACGTGGGCAGTGGCGGTGGGATGCCAGGCATTCCGCTGGCGATCCTGTTTCCCGAGTCGCAAGTGACGTGCCTGGACAGCAACGGCAAGAAAACCCGCTTCCTGACCCAGGTAAAACTCGAGCTCAAGCTGGAAAACCTGCAAGTTATCCACAGTCGGGTCGAAGAGTTCACACCTGAACTGCCTTTCAATGGAATTGTTTCCCGGGCATTCAGCAGCATGGAGAACTTCAGCAATTGGACTCGCCACCTGGGCGACCGCGACACCCGCTGGCTGGCAATGAAGGGCGTTCATCCAAGCGACGAGCTGTTAGCATTGCCGACAGACTTCCACCTCGATAGCGAACACGCCTTGGCCGTACCCGGTTGCCAAGGCCAACGCCATCTGCTGATACTGCGCCGCACGGCATGATTGGGAACACAAGCAAGAATGGCTAAGGTATTCGCGATAGCGAACCAGAAAGGTGGCGTGGGCAAAACCACCACCTGCATCAACCTCGCAGCATCCCTGGTCGCCACCAAGCGTCGGGTGCTGTTGATCGATCTCGATCCACAGGGCAACGCCACCATGGGTAGCGGTGTGGATAAACACGGCCTGGAAAATTCGGTCTACGACTTGCTGATCGGCGAGTGTGACCTGGCCCAGGCCATGCACTACTCCGAGCACGGTGGTTATCAACTGCTGCCGGCCAACCGCGATTTGACCGCGGCGGAAGTGGTGCTGCTCGAAATGCAGATGAAAGAAAGCCGTCTGCGCAGCGCCTTGGCGCCGATCCGCGAGAATTACGATTACATTTTGATCGACTGCCCACCGTCGCTGTCGATGCTCACGCTCAACGCATTGGTTGCCGCCGATGGGGTGATTATCCCCATGCAGTGCGAGTATTACGCACTGGAAGGCTTGAGCGACCTTGTGGATAACATCAAGCGAATCGCTGAGCTGCTGAACCCGAACCTGCAGATCGAGGGTCTGCTGCGTACGATGTTCGATCCGCGCCTGAGCCTGATGAACGATGTGTCGGCGCAGCTCAAGGAACACTTTGGTGATCAGTTGTACGACACCGTGATCCCACGCAACATCCGCCTGGCCGAAGCGCCAAGCTACGGCATGCCCGCGCTGGCGTACGACAAATCATCGCGTGGCGCCATTGCCTACCTGGCACTGGCCGGCGAGATGGTTCGCCGTCAACGCCGCAACTCACGCACCGCTGCAGCCCAGCCAACTTAAGGAATCCCCATGGCCGTCAAGAAACGAGGTCTCGGACGTGGACTGGATGCACTGTTGAGTGGTCCGACTGTCACTTCGCTTGAAGAACAAGCGGTACAGGCCGACGAGCGCGAGCTGCAACATTTGCCGCTGGACTTGATCCAGCGCGGCAAATACCAGCCACGCCGCGATATGGACCCCCAGGCGCTGGAAGAACTGGCCAACTCGATCAAGGCCCAGGGCGTGATGCAGCCGATTGTGGTGCGCCCGATCGGCGGCGGTCGGTTTGAAATCATCGCCGGCGAACGCCGCTGGCGCGCAAGCCAGCAGGCCGGAAAGGAAACCATCCCGGCGATGGTGCGCGATGTACCGGATGAAACCGCCATCGCCATGGCGTTGATCGAAAACATCCAGCGTGAAGACCTCAACCCGGTTGAAGAAGCGATCGCGTTGCAGCGTTTGCAGCAGGAATTCCAGCTGACCCAGCAACAAGTGGCCGACGCGGTGGGTAAATCCCGCGTCACGGTGTCCAACTTGCTGCGTCTGATCGCGTTGCCGGAAGTCATCAAGACCATGTTGTCCCACGGCGACCTGGAAATGGGTCATGCCCGTGCTTTGCTCGGTTTGCCGGAAAATCAACAGGTTGAAGGGGCGCGACACGTTGTCGCACGAGGGCTCACGGTGCGTCAGACTGAGGCGCTGGTTCGCCAGTGGCTGAGCGGCAAACCTGCACCGGTCGAAACCGCCAAACCTGATCCGGATATCGCACGCCTCGAGCAGCGCCTGGCCGAGCGGCTGGGCTCTGCGGTACAAATTCGCCACGGCAAGAAGGGCAAAGGGCAATTGGTTATCGGATATAACTCGCTTGACGAGCTTCAGGGCGTCCTTGCCCACATCCGCTGAAACATTTGCTTATGTAGCGCGCGATCGGAAAACACTACCCGACAGTTGAATAGGGGCTGAACCGCCCCTATACTCTGCGCGCATTTTGTCGGCACAAATTATGCCAAGTTATTGATTCTCGGCAGCCGACCATTGAGGAGCAAAAGTGATGGAAACCCGCACGCCAAACACGTTGCCGTTCCATCGCTTGGCCGTTTTCCCGGTTTTATTGGCTCAATTTGTCATTCTACTGATCGCCGCGTTGGCGCTTTGGTACTGGCATGGAGTCGTAGCCGGATATTCAGGACTCTGCGGAGGCCTGATAGCCTTGCTGCCCAATATGTATTTTGCTCACAGGGCCTTTCGGTTTTCCGGCGCCCGAGCAGCCCAGGCTATCGTCCGGTCATTTTATGCCGGCGAGGCGGGGAAACTGATTTTGACGGCAGTGCTGTTTGCACTGACCTTTGCAGGTGTGAAGCCATTGGCGCCGCTGGCTGTATTCGGCGTCTTCGTGTTGACCCAACTGGTCAGCTGGTTCGCTCCCCTGCTAATGAAAACAAGACTTTCGAAACCTTAGGGCGTTTGAGGCAACCATGGCAGAAACAACCGCTTCGGGCTATATCCAGCACCACTTGCAGAACCTGACCTTCGGTCAGCTTCCCAACGGCGGCTGGGGCTTCGCCCACACCGCAGCAGAAGCCAAAGAAATGGGTTTCTGGGCTTTCCACCTGGATACTCTGGGCTGGTCGGTCGCATTGGGTCTGATCTTCGTCCTGATTTTCCGCATGGCGGCAAAAAAGGCGACTTCCGGTCAGCCAGGTGCTTTGCAGAACTTCGTTGAAGTATTGGTCGAATTCGTCGATGGCAGCGTGAAAGACAGCTTCCATGGCCGTAGCCCGGTGATTGCACCGCTGGCACTGACCATCTTCGTCTGGGTGTTCCTGATGAACGCCGTCGACCTGATCCCGGTTGACTGGATTCCTCAGCTCGCCATGGCGATCAGCGGCGACCCGCACATTCCATTCCGTGCCGTATCGACCACTGACCCTAACGCTACCCTGGGCATGGCCTTGTCGGTATTCGCGTTGATCATTTTCTACAGCATCAAGATCAAGGGCATCGGCGGCTTCATCGGCGAACTGACCCTGCACCCGTTCGGCAGCAAGAACATTTTCGTTCAAGCCCTGCTGATCCCGGTGAACTTCCTGCTGGAATTCGTCACCCTGATCGCCAAGCCTATCTCCCTGGCTCTGCGACTGTTCGGCAACATGTATGCCGGCGAGCTGGTGTTCATTCTGATCGCTGTGATGTTCGGCAGTGGTCTGCTCTGGCTTAGCGGCCTGGGCATTGTTCTGCAGTGGGCGTGGGCTGTGTTCCACATCCTGATCATCACCCTGCAGGCCTTCATCTTCATGATGCTGACCATCGTCTACCTGTCGATGGCGCACGAAGAGAACCATTAAGACCGGTCTCGACTAGTCTGATGTCCTTCCCGGTGAAACGGGAAGGTGGCCCACCAGGGCTATGAAACGATTTGTTTTACCGCTTTAAAATCTAAAAAACCTAAACCATACGACGTAAAAGTCGGGAGGAAAGATGGAAACTGTAGTTGGTCTAACCGCTATCGCTGTTGCACTGTTGATCGGCCTGGGCGCCCTGGGTACTGCCATTGGTTTCGGCCTGCTGGGCGGCAAGTTCCTGGAAGGCGCAGCGCGTCAGCCAGAAATGGTCCCAATGCTGCAGGTTAAAATGTTCATCGTTGCCGGTCTGCTCGACGCCGTGACCATGATCGGTGTTGGTATCGCTCTGTTCTTCACCTTCGCGAACCCCTTCGTTGGTCAACTCGCCGGTTAATCACTCGTTTTTTCGAGTGATTGGTGTGTTGTGCAACGAACGAGCGAGGTATTGGCGTGAACATTAATGCAACCATTATTGGTCAGTCCTTAGCGTTCTTGATTTTTGTCGTTTTCTGCATGAAGTTCGTATGGCCTCCGGTCATCGCAGCTTTGCACGAACGTCAGAAGAAGATCGCGGATGGACTGGACGCTGCCACCCGTGCAGCTCGCGACCTGGAGTTGGCCCAAGAGAAAGCGGGCCATCAACTGCGCGATGCTAAGGCACAGGCAGCTGAAATCATTGAGCAAGCCAAGAAACGCGGTAATCAGATTGTTGAAGAGGCTGTTGAAAAAGCCCGTATCGACGCTGACCGTGTGAAGGTTCAGGCTCAGGCCGAGATCGAGCAGGAATTGAACAGTGTCAAAGATGCGCTGCGTGCCCAACTGGGTGCTCTGGCCGTCGGCGGTGCTGAGAAGATCCTGGGTGCCACAATCGATCAAAACGCGCACGCGGAGCTGGTTAACAAACTGGCTGCTGAAATCTAAGCGAGGGCGATCATGGCAGAATTGACCACGTTGGCCCGACCTTACGCTAAGGCAGCCTTCGAGCACGCCCAGGCCCACCAGCAGCTGGCCTCTTGGTCAGCCATGCTCGGCCTGGCTGCAGCAGTGTCGCAAGACGACACCATGCAGCGCGTGCTCAAGGCCCCGCGACTGACGAGCGCAGACAAGGCCGCCACTTTTATTGAAGTGTGCGGCGACAAGTTTGATGTGAAGGTACAGAACTTCATCCACGTCGTTGCCGAAAACGACCGTCTCCCGCTTTTGCCGGAGATCGCCGCTCTGTTCGACCTGTACAAGGCCGAAGAAGAGAAATCGGTAGACGTTGAAGTGACCAGTGCTTTTGCATTGAACCAAGAACAGCAAGACAAACTCGCCAAGGTTCTCAGTGCACGACTCAATCGGGAAGTGCGCCTGCAAGCTTCGGAGGACGCATCCCTGATTGGTGGTGTTGTTATCCGTGCCGGCGACCTGGTTATCGATGGCTCGATTCGCGGCAAAATCGCGAAACTTGCCGAAGCATTGAAATCTTGAGTTTGAAGGGGCAGCAGAGCAATGCAGCAACTCAATCCTTCCGAAATAAGTGAAATTATCAAGGGCCGCATCGACAAGCTCGATGTGACCTCCCAAGCCCGTAACGAAGGCACTGTCGTCAGCGTATCTGACGGCATCGTGCGGATTCACGGTCTGGCCGACGTCATGTACGGCGAGATGATCGAGTTTCCGGGCGGCGTCTACGGTATGGCCCTCAACCTGGAGCAAGACTCCGTAGGTGCCGTTGTATTGGGCGCGTACACCAGTCTGGCTGAAGGCATGAGCGCCAAGTGCACAGGCCGCATCCTGGAAGTTCCGGTTGGTAAGGAACTGCTGGGTCGCGTAGTCGACGCACTGGGTAACCCTGTTGACGGTAAAGGTCCACTGGGCAACACCGAGACCGACGCGGTCGAGAAAGTTGCTCCAGGCGTGATCTGGCGTAAGTCGGTAGACCAGCCTGTACAGACTGGCTACAAGGCTGTCGATGCCATGATCCCAGTCGGCCGTGGCCAGCGTGAGCTGATCATCGGTGACCGTCAGATCGGTAAAACCGCTCTGGCGATCGACGCGATCATCAACCAGAAAGACAGCGGCATTTTCTGCGTCTACGTAGCCATTGGTCAGAAGCAATCGACCATCGCCAACGTGGTTCGCAAGCTGGAAGAAAACGGCGCCCTGGCCAACACGATCATCGTGGCTGCCAGTGCTTCGGAATCTCCTGCGCTGCAATTCCTGGCACCGTACTCCGGTTGCACCATGGGTGAATTCTTCCGCGACCGCGGTGAAGACGCGCTGATCGTTTATGACGATCTGTCCAAGCAAGCAGTGGCTTACCGCCAGATTTCCCTGCTGCTGCGCCGTCCACCAGGCCGTGAAGCTTACCCAGGCGACGTGTTCTATCTCCACTCCCGTCTGCTGGAGCGCGCATCCCGCGTTTCGGAAGAATACGTAGAGAAGTTCACCAACGGCGCAGTGACCGGCAAAACCGGTTCCCTGACCGCACTGCCGATCATCGAAACCCAGGCTGGCGACGTTTCCGCGTTCGTTCCGACCAACGTGATTTCCATCACCGACGGTCAGATCTTCCTGGAATCGGCCATGTTCAACTCCGGGATCCGTCCTGCTGTGAACGCCGGTGTTTCGGTATCCCGTGTGGGTGGTGCCGCTCAGACCAAGATCATCAAGAAGCTCTCCGGTGGTATCCGTACCGCTCTGGCTCAGTACCGTGAACTGGCGGCATTCGCCCAGTTCGCTTCTGACCTGGACGAAGCGACCCGTAAGCAACTTGAGCATGGTCAGCGCGTTACCGAGCTGATGAAGCAGAAGCAATACGCCCCAATGTCGATCGCTGACATGGCGTTGTCGCTGTATGCCGCTGAGCGTGGGTTCCTGACTGACGTCGAAATCACCAAGGTCGGCAGCTTTGAACAAGCGCTGATTGCTTACTTCAACCGCGATCACGCCGACTTGTTGGCCAAGATCAACGTGAAGGGTGACTTCAATGACGAAATCGACGCTGGCATGAAAGCCGGTATCGAGAAGTTCAAGGCCACCCAAACCTGGTAAGCCGCAGCGGGAGCCGCAAGGCTCCCGCTTGCTAACCTGATAGGTGTTACATGGCAGGCGCAAAAGAGATTCGCAGTAAGATTGCGAGCATCAAAAGCACGCAAAAGATTACCAGCGCCATGGAAAAAGTGGCGGTCAGCAAAATGCGCAAGGCACAAATGCGCATGGCTGCTAGCCGTCCTTATGCGGAGCGTATCCGCCAGGTAATTGGGCATTTGGCTAACGCCAACCCGGAATACCGCCACCCGTTCATGATCGACCGCGAAGTTAAGCGTGTGGGTTATGTAGTAGTGAGCAGTGACCGTGGTTTGTGCGGTGGTCTGAATACCAACCTGTTCAAGGCCCTGGTCAAGGACATGGCGGTAAACCGCGAAAAGGGCGTCGAGATCGATCTGTGTGTAGTTGGTAGCAAGGGTGCGGCCTTTTTCCGCAACTTCGGCGGTAACGTCGTTGCAGCTATCAGCCACCTGGGTGAAGAGCCGTCGATCAATGATTTGATCGGCAGTGTGAAGGTGATGCTGGATGCGTACCTGGAAGGCCGGATTGACCGCCTGTCCGTGGTATCCAACAAGTTCATCAACACCATGACCCAGCAGCCAACCGTGGAGCAATTGATTCCACTGGTGGCGACTCCGGATCAGGAACTCAAGCACCACTGGGACTACCTCTACGAACCAGACGCCAAAGAGCTGCTTGACGGCTTGATGGTGCGCTACGTGGAGTCGCAGGTGTACCAGGCGGTGGTCGAGAACAACGCAGCTGAACAAGCGGCGCGGATGATCGCGATGAAAAACGCTACCGATAACGCCGGTGATCTGATCAGCGATTTGCAGCTGATCTACAACAAGGCGCGTCAGGCTGCGATCACCCAAGAGATCTCGGAAATCGTCGGCGGCGCTGCCGCGGTTTAACGGTTCAAATATTCAGAGGATCCAGCTATGAGTAGCGGACGTATCGTTCAAATCATCGGCGCCGTTATCGACGTGGAATTCCCACGCGACAGCGTACCGAGCATCTACAACGCGCTGAAAGTACAAGGCGCGGAAACCACTCTGGAAGTTCAGCAGCAGCTGGGCGACGGCGTGGTTCGTACCATTGCGATGGGTTCCACCGAAGGCTTGAAGCGCGGTCTGGACGTTGTCGACACTGGCGCTGCCATCTCCGTACCGGTCGGTAAAGCGACCCTGGGCCGGATCATGGACGTACTGGGCAACCCGATTGACGAAGCTGGCCCGATCGACACCGAAGAGCGCTGGGGCATTCACCGTCCAGCACCTTCGTTCGCCGAACAAGCTGGCGGCAACGATCTGCTCGAAACCGGTATCAAGGTTATCGACCTGGTTTGCCCGTTCGCCAAAGGCGGTAAAGTCGGTCTGTTCGGTGGTGCCGGTGTAGGCAAAACCGTAAACATGATGGAACTGATCCGTAACATCGCCATCGAGCACAGCGGTTATTCCGTGTTCGCCGGTGTGGGTGAGCGTACTCGTGAGGGTAACGACTTCTACCACGAGATGAAGGACTCCAACGTTCTGGACAAAGTGGCACTGGTTTACGGTCAGATGAACGAGCCGCCGGGTAACCGTCTGCGCGTAGCACTGACTGGCCTGACCATGGCCGAGAAGTTCCGTGACGAAGGTAACGACGTTCTGCTGTTCGTCGACAACATCTACCGTTACACCTTGGCCGGTACTGAAGTATCCGCACTGCTGGGCCGTATGCCTTCCGCAGTAGGTTACCAGCCGACCCTGGCCGAAGAGATGGGCGTTCTGCAAGAACGTATCACTTCGACCAAAGAAGGTTCGATCACCTCGATCCAAGCGGTATACGTACCTGCGGATGACTTGACTGACCCGTCGCCTGCGACCACCTTCGCCCACTTGGACGCCACCGTCGTTCTGTCCCGTGACATCGCTTCCCTGGGTATCTACCCAGCGGTCGATCCACTCGACTCGACTTCGCGCCAGCTGGACCCGAACGTGATCGGCCAGGAGCACTACGACACCGCTCGCGGCGTTCAGTACGTGCTGCAGCGTTACAAAGAACTGAAGGACATCATTGCGATCCTGGGTATGGACGAGCTGTCGGAAGCCGACAAGCAGTTGGTAAACCGTGCTCGTAAGATCCAGCGTTTCTTGTCGCAGCCGTTCTTCGTGGCTGAAGTCTTCACCGGTGCTTCGGGTAAATACGTTTCCCTGAAAGACACCATTGCTGGCTTCAAAGGCATCCTCAACGGTGACTACGACCACCTGCCAGAACAAGCGTTCTACATGGTCGGCGGCATCGAAGAAGCGATCGAGAAAGCCAAGAAACTGTAATCTCGGCGCCCGGAAACGGGCGCTCATCAGGTTGAGGCAATCAGATGGCTATGACAGTCCATTGCGATATCGTCAGCGCGGAAGGGGAAATCTTCTCCGGTCTGGTAGAAATGGTGATTGCACACGGCGATCTGGGTGATCTTGGTATCGCCATGGGTCACGCACCGTTGATCACCAGCTTGAAGCCAGGTCCGATCACTCTGACCAAGCAAGGCGGGGAACGTGAGGTGTTTTACATCTCCGGCGGTTTCCTCGAGGTTCAGCCGAACATGGTCAAGGTACTTGCCGACACCGTGCAACGTGCTGGCGACCTGGATGAAGCCTCCGCTCAGGAAGCCGTCAAGGCTGCCGAGAAGGCCCTGAACGAAAAGGGTGCGGACTTCGACTACAGCGCTGCTGCTGTACGTCTGGCCGAGGCTGCAGCCCAGCTGCGCACGCTCCAGCAGATCCGCAAGAAGTAAGCGGCCTAGCCGCAATACTTCTAGCGCGATTGATTAAAAAGGGTAGCCTCGGCTACCCTTTTTCTTTTTCAGCAAAACACTTCTCTGGTCTGAAGTCGGACCGCCCAGGATTGGTAGCCATTCATGTCTCTTGAAATCGTCATTCTCGCCGCAGGCCAGGGCACCCGCATGCGTTCGGCTCTGCCCAAGGTTCTGCATCCGGTCGCAGGCAATTCCATGCTCGGTCATGTTATCCATAGCGCCCGGCAACTGGACCCCCAGCGTATTCACGTGGTGATCGGCCACGGCGCCGACGTGGTGCGTGAACGCCTGGCCGCGGATGACCTGAATTTCGTGTTGCAGGACAAACAACTGGGCACCGGCCACGCGACTGCGCAGGCCGTACCGTTCATCAGCGGCGACACCGTACTGATCCTCTACGGCGACGTACCGCTGATCGAAGTCGAAACCCTGCAACGCCTGCTCAAGCAAGTGGTACCTGGCCAGGTGGGCCTGCTCACCGTTGAGCTGGATGACCCAACCGGCTACGGCCGCATCGTGCGCGATGCGAGCGGCAAGGTTGCGGCCATCGTCGAGCACAAAGACGCCAGCGAAGCCCAACGCGCGATAACTGAAGGCAACACCGGCATTCTCGCCGTGCCGGCCAACATGCTGGCGGACTGGATGAGCCGCTTGTCCAACAACAATGCCCAGGGCGAGTACTACCTCACCGACGTCATTGAGATGGCCGTCAGTGACGGCCTGCTGGTTGCCACCGAGCAGCCCCATGACCCGATGGAAGTGCAGGGCGCCAACGACCGCAAGCAGCTTGCCGAGCTTGAGCGCCACTACCAACTGCGTGAAGGTCGCCGCCTGATGGCCCAGGGCGTAACCCTGCGTGATCCGGCGCGTTTCGACGTGCGCGGTGAAGTCAGCGTGGGCCGCGACGTGCTGATCGACATCAACGTAATCCTCGAGGGTCGTGTGATCATCGAAGATAACGTGGTAATTGGCCCTAACTGCGTAATCAAGGACAGCACCTTGCGCAAAGGCGTGGTGGTCAAGGCCAACAGCCATCTTGAGGGTGCAGTGATGGGCGAGGGTAGTGATGCCGGTCCGTTTGCGCGCCTTCGTCCGGGCAGTGTGCTGGGTGCCCGTGCGCACGTCGGCAACTTCGTTGAACTCAAGAACGCGAAAATGGGCGACGACGCCAAGGCCGGTCACTTGGCCTACCTCGGCGATGCGGTGATCGGCGCGCGCAGCAACATCGGCGCCGGTGCGATCACCTGCAACTACGATGGCGCCAACAAGTACCAGACCACCATTGGTGAGGATGTATTTATCGGCTCCAACAACTCGCTGATTGCGCCGGTCACCATTGGGGATGGTTCAAACACTGCGGCAGGTTCGACCATCAACCAGGATGTGGATAAGTCCCAACTGGCTGTTGCCCGCGCCCGCCAGCGCAACATCGACGGCTGGAAACGCCCGGTCAAAATCAAAAAGACCTGAGTTATCCACAACCTCACCAGCTAATGCTATCTCCTGTGGGAGCTGGCTTGCCTGCGATAGCGGTCTGGCATTCACGATGAATGTTGCCTGACACTCCGCCATCGCAGGCAAGGCAGCTCCCACATTGGTTGAGTGGTGTTAGTAAAAATCAGCGTAAAAATTACAGCTTGCCGCTTGACGATCTTTCGCCAATAGGTTTTGATTGTCTTCGTTATCTTTCGAAACGAAACTTATCACTACCATGTCGAAACGAAATACACCCCAACGACGCCACAACATTCTGACCCTGCTCAATGAACAGGGCGAAGTCAGCGTGGACGAATTGGCCAAACGTTTCGAAACGTCGGAAGTGACCATCCGCAAGGACCTCGCCGCCCTCGAAAGCAATGGCCTGCTGCTGCGCCGCTACGGTGGCGCGATCACCATGCCCCAAGAGCTGGTCGGTGATGCCGCCCAGCCCATCTCGGCGTACAAGCGCGCCATCGCCCGGGCGGCCGTCATGCGCTTGCGTGAACACGCGCGCATCATCATCGACAGCGGCAGCACCACCGCCGCCATGATCCCGGAGCTCGGCCACCAGCCGGGCCTGGTGGTGATGACCAACTCCCTGCACGTGGCCCGCGCGCTGAGCGAGCTGGAACATGAGCCGGTGTTATTGATGACCGGCGGCACCTGGGACCCGCATTCGGATTCATTCCAGGGCCAGGTCGCCGAACAAGTGCTGCGTTCCTATGATTTTGATCAGTTGTTTATCGGCGCCGACGGCATCGATCTGGAACGTGGCACCACCACCTTCAACGAACTGCTGGGCCTGAGCCGTGTAATGGCCGACGTCGCCCGTGAAGTGGTGGTGATGGTCGAATCCGACAAGATCGGCCGCAAGATCCCCAACCTGGAGCTGCCCTGGAGCAGCGTCCATACCCTTATTACCGATGATCGCCTGCCGCTTGAGGCCCGCGACCAGATCCAAGCCCGCGGCATTACGCTGATATGCGCGGCAATCATCTAGGAGATACACCATGTGTGGAATTGTAGGCGCAGTCGCTGAACGCAACGTCACCGCCATCCTGCTTGAAGGCCTCAAACGTCTGGAATACCGCGGCTATGACAGCGCCGGTGTAGCCGTATTTACCAACGCCGGCAAGCTCGAGCGCATGCGCCGCCCAGGCAAAGTCAGCGAGCTGGAACAAGCTTTGCTCGGCGAGCCGCTGGTGGGTCGTCTTGGCATCGCCCACACCCGTTGGGCCACCCACGGTGCACCGTGCGAACGTAACGCTCACCCGCATTTCTCCGGCGACCTGGCCGTGGTGCACAACGGCATCATCGAAAACCACGAAGTGCTGCGCGAACAGCTCAAGGGCCTGGGCTATGAGTTCACCTCGGACACCGACACCGAAGTCATCGCCCATCTGCTCAACCACAAGCTCAAGGACCTCGGCGACCTGACCGTCGCGCTCAAGGCTACGGTCAAGGAACTGCACGGCGCCTACGGCCTGGCCGTGGTCTGCGCCAGCCAACCCGACCGCGTGGTGGCTGCGCGCAGTGGCAGCCCGTTGGTGATTGGCCTGGGCCTGGGCGAAAACTTCCTTGCCTCCGACCAACTGGCCCTGCGCCAAGTGACTGACCGCTTCATGTACCTGGAAGAAGGTGATATCGCCGATATTCGCCGTGAAAGTGTGCAGATCTGGGACGTCAACGGCGTGCCGGTCGAGCGCGAAGCTGTGCAATACCGCGACGGTGCCGAGGCCGCTGATAAAGGCGAATTCCGCCACTTCATGCTCAAGGAAATCCACGAGCAACCGTCTGTGGTGCAACGCACCCTGGAAGGCCGCCTGAGCCAGAACCAAGTGCTGGTCAACGCCTTCGGCCCACAAGCCGCCGAGCTGTTCGCCAAAGTGCGCAATGTGCAGATCGTCGCCTGCGGCACCAGCTACCACGCCGGTATGGTTGCCCGTTACTGGCTCGAAGAACTGGCCGGCATCCCGTGCCAGGTCGAAGTCGCCAGCGAGTTCCGCTACCGCAAGGTGGTGGTGCAGCCCGACACCCTGTTCGTGACCATCTCCCAGTCCGGCGAAACGGCTGACACCCTGGCCGCGCTGCGTAATGCCAAAGAACTCGGCTTCCTTGGCAGCCTGGCAATCTGCAACGTCAGCATCAGCTCGCTGGTGCGCGAGTCCGACCTGACCCTGTTGACCCAGGCCGGTCGCGAAATCGGCGTGGCGTCCACCAAAGCCTTTACCACCCAACTCGTTGGCCTGTTGCTGCTGACCCTGTCCCTGGGCCAGGTGCGCGGCACCCTCGCCGAAGGCGTCGAAGCCACATTGGTTGAAGAACTGCGCCGCCTGCCGGCCCGTCTGGGCGAAGCCCTGGCCATGGACAGCACCGTGGAAAAAGTCGCCGAACTGTTCGCCGACAAAAACCACACCCTGTTCCTCGGCCGTGGCGCGCAATACCCGGTAGCGATGGAAGGCTCACTCAAGCTCAAGGAAATCTCGTACATCCACGCCGAAGCCTACCCGGCCGGCGAACTCAAACACGGCCCCTTGGCCCTGGTGGATGACGACATGCCGGTGGTCACCGTCGCGCCGAACAACGAACTGCTGGAAAAGCTCAAATCCAACCTGCAGGAAGTACGCGCGCGTGGCGGCCAGTTGATCGTGTTTGCCGACGAAAAGGCTGGCATGACCAATGGCGAAGGCACCCACGTGATCAACATGCCGCACATCCACGACACCCTGTCGCCGATCCTCTACACCATCCCGTTGCAGCTGCTGTCGTATTACGTTGCTGTGCTCAAGGGCACTGACGTTGACCAGCCGCGTAACCTGGCGAAGTCGGTGACGGTGGAGTAAGCGCTGCTGGCGTATCGGAAGGGGCTATTTCAATAGCCCCTTTTTACATGCTGGAGCCGCCAACTCAAGGACGCCCGTTTATGCAAAGCCTCTCTACAATCGTACACGCACGCTTGCACAATCGCCGATTTGCGGTGGCGAACAACGCCCAAGGACTGTCCGGTGTCGGTACGGTATTTCATTACCTGGTCGAAGATGGCGTTATTTCGAGTACTTACGAAGGCGGTCGGATTCGTTTGGGAGCGCAGGTCGGACAGGTGACAGGTCACAACACCTTTGAGCTGCTTTTTTACTGTGTGACAGTGGACGAGCAACTACTTGCCGGGTGGTCGAGAGGTACAGTGGGTGTCGACGCGTCAGGGCGCACAACCTTGAGCTTTGTTTGGGGCTGGTTGTCGGGCGCGACAGGTGGCGGCGAGTCGAATTACACCGAGTTGACTGCATGAGGTAGCCCGCCGAGAACCCCCATGCTCCCTGCCTCATTGATGTGCATTAGCGGCCACCTTATCCCTAGAATGCAGCCTTATGGATAGCCAGACAGGGGTGTCATCACTATGAACAGAGGTTTCTACCGTGCGGACAAACGCTTGCCGCTCAGCCTTTCGTACTCGCTGAGACCTGGTCTGGTAAAAGTCTGTGGCACTGTGATGCTCAAAGAGTCGCGCTTATCCCCAGTGGATGGCTTGCCCTGTGCCGGGTATTCACTGCAGATCCAGGAGAGCTACCGCGACAGCGGCGAAAGGGATGCATGGCGGACAGTATTTACTGACGCACAATGCAATGACTTTGCGCTCAAGGATGCCCACGGCACTGTGGATATCATCGCCGAAGGCATTGAGTTGTTTTCAGGCCAAGTGCCACAGCTAGGGGACTATCGTTACACCGCAGGACCGGGCCGCCAACAAGGAGAAATCTTGCTCAGCGAAAGCCTGGAGGTCATGGTTATCGGTACTGCAATACAGCGTAACGGTAAAACGGTGATCGTCCGGGGTGAGGAGGCCGATACGGTATTTGGTGTGGAGCGGCTGCGCACTGTGAACAACTATCGTCTCGCTGTGCCAGCGTGGCGCGCCTTGGGGTTATGCAGTGCGTTGGTGGTGTTGTTCAGTATGGCGCTACTGCTTATAGATCCGGCGCAATGGATGCAGTGGCAGTTGCCCAGCCGCGATACGTTCCAGCAAATGGCTGGATTGGGGCCATTCCATGAATGGGTGGCTTTGTTGTATCAGCGCCAAGGTTTATCGCTGCCGTTGTTGGCTGCCTTCGGTTGGATGGGCATAGTATTCGTGCTGATGTGCGTTGCACGGGTGTTTCTTTATCGAGATATCCACAAGCGGGTTCAGCCCATACTTATCGCCTGGGGAGTGGTTGGCGTGATCGGTGGCGGCCTGGTGACGTGGGCATTGGTGGCGCTCGAGTTCGATCCATTCAAGATCCTTTTGATCTGGCTGAGCGTGATTATTGTCGCTTTGATCTTTTCCACTACCCAAATACGCGCGTTGCAGGCGTTGGTGGCGAGCGTTTTCAAAACCGAGTTGACCTAAGGTACAAACTCTACTCGTAACCCGCGGCTCGCACTGCGGCCCTGATCATCACTGACCCGCAACCGATACTCGCCCGACTTGCCCGGCCGCCAGTTCAAGGTGGTTTGCGGCGGGCCTTGGCCGATCAGGGTCTGGTCGGCAAACCAGTACAGCGTGGTCGCATCACTGGCCGCGTTGGCATTGAGCGGAATGCTTTCCTGCGGCTGGGACAGGCGCAACTGGTAGCTCACCTGTGTCAGCGGCGAGCGAATCTGCGGCGCTTCGCTTTGGTCGCTGATGCGGTTGGGTTGGCAATTTTTCATCACGTTCGGTGGCGTGCGCCGGGGCAGGCCGGCGGCGCGGTATAGGCGCTGCACGTCGCTGGGCCAGAATTCGAAGACTTCTTCGCGGGTGTATTGCGGGTCGAACGGCGGGCATGCGGCCTTGCCGGTGCGGGTGTCGATCAGTACCGGGCGGTGCAGGTTGGACACGCGAATCGGCGACACGCCAGGGATGTACCAGGTCTTGCGGGTTTGCGGGCACCAGCGGTTGGGCAATTCGCCGGAGGCCGCGCACACGTCGATGCGCACCAGCCCGGCGGGCGGCTTGTCGGGCTTGATCACCACGTTGGGCAAGGCCAGCGGCAGGGCGTCGGCGATACGGAAGAACAGCGGCGCGGCGGTTTTGGCGCCGATAAACGTCGGGTTCGGCCGCCCATCAAAATTACCCACCCACACCACCAGCACATACGGCCCGACCAGGCCTGCGCTCCAGGCATCATGAAAGCCCCACGACGTGCCGGTTTTCCAGGCCGTGCGCCAGTGGCGGCCGGGCAGACCATCCGGGCGCGGGTTGCGGCGCAGCATGTCGCGCACCATAAACGCCGCTTGGGGCGTGAGCAGTTGCGCTCCAGTGGTTTGCGGCTGTTCCTGCAAATAGCGCAAAGGCCGCAAATGCCCGTCACCCGCCAGCATCACATACAGGCGCGCCAGTTCCTCCGGCGTCATCTCGCCGCCGCCCAAGGCCAGGGCCAAACCGTAGTGGCTTTCCCCACGCAAGCCTTTGATACCGGCGCGTTGCAGCAAGCCATACAGCGAGGGCGACTGCACTTGGCTGGCGAGCCACACCGCCGGAATATTGCGACTACGGATCAACGCATCCCGCGCTGTCAGTGGCCCGACAAAACTGCCGTCGAAATTTTCCGGCTGGAAGTAGCCGAAGTTACTGGGTAAATCCTTGAGGATGCTCATGGGGTGGATAACCCCCTGATCCAGCGCCAACCCATACAGAAACGGCTTGAGCGTCGACCCCGGCGAGCGCCGCGACAACACGCCGTTGACCTGCCCGTGGATGCCTGTGGATAAGTAATCCGCCGAACCTACCAGCGCCTTGACGCTCTGGTCGCGGCTGTCCACAAGGATGGCCGTGGCGTTTTCCACACCGGTACTGCGCCGCTCGGCAATAAAGCCTGTGATCAAGCGTTCGAGCAGTTGCTGCAAAGGCAGGTTGAGGGTTGAGTTGAGTTCGTTGCCGGGTTGCGACGCCAGCAGCTGTTCGCTCAAGTGCGGTGCCAGAAACGGTATCTGCTGGCGGTTGCGCGCCTCCAGAGGCAAGTCGAGCAAACTGTCGTTACGCGGGTCCTGTGGATAAGTTTCGCGCCAGTCGGCCATCAAGCGCAGCCGCGCATTTTGCAGCGACGGCCCGAAGCGCGCGCGTCGCCCCGGTTGCTGTGGGATCACCGCCAGCGCCAAGGCTTCGGACAACGACAACTGCGCCGCCGACTTGCCAAAGTAAATCCGGCTGGCCGCTTCGGCGCCCTCGATATTGCCACCCATGGGCGCCAGGTTCAGGTAAGCCTCAAGGATATCGTGCTTGCTGTAGCGCGCTTCCAGCCACAGCGCCAGGGCCATCTGCTGCAATTTGCCCGGCACTTGGCGGGTGTTGAGGTCCCACAGCCGCCGCGCCAGCTGCATGCTCAAGGTCGAGCCGCCCTGACGCTGGCCGCCGCTGTAGGTGGCCATGGCCGCGCGCAGCAACGCCGGGGGGTTGATGCCCGGGTGCCAATAGAAATTGCGGTCTTCCTTTAGCAGCAAGGCCTCGACCAGTGACGGCGACATGCGCTCCAGCGGCAGCCACAGGCGATATTGCCCGTCCTGCGCCAAGGTCATGCGCAGCAACGCGCCGTCATCGGCCAACACCACGCGGGACGAGGTGACGGCCTGTTCCAGCGGGGCATGGGGCCACCATCGCAGCCCCGCCAGCGTGCCTGTAAAGAGTACCGCCGCTGCAAGCAGCGGCGTCAGGCGTTTAAGGCTTGGTAATTTCAAGCTGGCCTACTTTGCCGCGCCCTTGCAGGGTGGTTTCGTACATGCCTTCGGCGTAGGCCGGTGGCGTATTGAACGTCCCTGCGTTGGTGGCGCGCACGCGGTACACGAAAGTGCCTACATCACGCAGCGCGGTGCCGTACAACACCACTCGATCATCGCGCACGTCCACGTAGTCCGGCTGCCAGTTGCTCAGCTCGGTTTCGCCGATCGGCGCCTGCCAGGTATCGGCTTCGTCACCGTCTGCGGTTTCCACGTACTCGGAATCGTCGCCTTCACTTTCACTTTCTTCGTTGCTGGCGGCCGCTTCCGGCTCCGGCGGCAAGTTATACACAGGCTCGACGCCACCGGGCAGCAGATCGACCACGGCCACTTGCTGCACTTGGTCGCGGTCGGTGGCGCGCAGGCGCAGGCGCACCAGGAACTCGTCGCCCACCGCGACTTTGCTCACTGGCTCGCCTTTGAGGTCGAGGTATTCGTGGATGATCTCCAGGCCATTGTTGATGGGCTTGAGCTTGGCGCCCTTGTCGAAACCGGCTTCGCTGAGCATGTAGAAGGCGGCCGGTCCGTCGGTTTTTTCCATCACCAGCTTCTGCGTTTTACCCGGCACGGCGGCGCGCGGTGGCTGGCCGGCCATCTCCAGCAATTGCTGTTGCTTGTCGCCCAGCCAGGCGGTCGCCTTGAGGGTCATGTCGCTCTGGGCGCGCTGGCCATAATTGTCCAGGGCGCGCAGCAGCAGGGCGGCCGACAGCGAGTTGTAACGCTGTTCGTTCAGGCGCTTGCCGAGTTTATCCAGCAGCGCCGTCGGTACATCGTCAAGCAACTCGGGGAAGTGGCGCGCCAGCAGGTGCAAGTGCTCGGCGTCGTGTACCAGCGGGTCGTAATACAGGCCGTCGCTGTCCCACTTATCCACCAGCGAACGCCACGGGATTTTGCGGAACAAGGTGTCGGCCTGACGATCCTGCTTGAGCAGCTTGTAACTGGCCGCCAGGTAAGCGGCGCCCAGGTCGTTCTGCCAGGTGTCTTTGAAGTAGCTCTCGTAGCGCTCGCGGATATCGCTCAAGGCGCCGCTCACCAGAATTCCCTGACGGCTCAAGAGGTAACTGGCGTAGGCACGGTTGCGCAATTCCGACAGACCTTCGCTTGGGCCATTGGCCAAGTCGGTCAGGTAGGCGTTGGAGCGCGCCAGCAGGTCTTCCGGCACCGGCAGCCCGCGTTCCTTGGCTTCGATCAGGAAGTCGGTGGCGTACAGGCTGGCATACGGCGCCACGTCCGGGTTGGCGGCCCACAAACCAAAGCCACCGGCCGAGTTCTGGCGCTGGCGCAGCATGCGCACCGCGCCGCTGAAGGCTTGTTCGGCTTCTGGCGCGGTACCGCCCCAGATCAACGCCGGCATGGCCTTGGACACCAATTGCTCGGTGCAGGCGTAGCCATAGTCATCCAGGTAATGCTTGAGGCCGTTGGCCCATACCAGCGGCGAGGCAGCCACACCCAGTTGCACATCGCGCAATTGGCTGAACAGCTCACGCGTCGGTTTCAGCTCTTTGCTGGTGCTGTCGAACCGGCCCAGGCTCAAGGCCACGCGATGCTCGCTCAGTGGGCGGATCGACGTGGTTTCTGCGACCTGGATACGTTTGCCGTTCGGCAGTACCGCGACAAAACGCAGGTCCGCGGAGCCGAGGGTTTCACCGACCTTGATCTTGAACTCGGCAGTGCCTTCCTTGCGCGGTTGCAGCGACAGGGTACTGCCTTTGTCGCCCTGCACGTTTAGCCCGTCGCTGGTCTGCACTTCAAACTTCACGTCCGCTGCCGCGTCGAGGTTACTGAACACCCCGGCGCTCACATTGAACACGTCCCCCGGCGCCACAAAGGCCGGCACGTTCGGCGTGATCACAATCGGCCCGCGCACTTCGGTATTGGCCTCGCTGACGCCCACGCTGTCACTGTCCACTGCCACCGCAAACAGGTGCAGCTTGCCGTTGAAGCTGTCCGGCACCTGGTAATGCAGCACGGTTTCACCGGCCGGCAGGTCAACCAACCCGGACCACCAGGCCACGGGCGGCTGGTGTTTACGCTTGAACGGGTTGAGGTGGTTGGCCAGCGCGCCTTCGGTGTCACCACCGGGCGCTGCGCCACTGAGCAGGCGGCTGAATTCCGGCAGGATCAGGTCAAGGATCTGACTGGTGCCAACCTCCAATGCGCGTTTCTGGAAGAAGAAGCCCAACGGGTCGGGCGTCTGGTAACGCGCCACTTGCAGGATGCCTTCGTCCACCGCGTAAACCACCGCGCGGCCTGGGCGGTCGGCAGTTACCTTGATATCCAGGGTCTGCCCCGGCTCGATCTTCTCCGGGCCTTCAACCTTGAGCGCCATGCGCCGTGCATCCAGGTTGATGCTGAACGGCACCACGCCGTAGGACAGCGGGCTCATATAGACCTCAGGCGAACCCATGTCGCGCACAAACTGCACGTTGACGTAGGCATTGCCCTCAAGCCCGGCAGGCACGCGGATATGTTGCACGCTGTTGGTGCTGTCGGCCTTGAACCACTGCTGGGTGTAAACCTTGTCACGCTCGATGGTGATCAAGCCGGCACCGGTGTAAGGCGCGCGGATGCTGATCGCTATCTCATCACCGGTGGCATAGCTGCGTTTATCCAGGCGCAGTTGCAGCTCGGCGTTGCGCTCCAGCGAGCGCGAGGTGTTGCCGCGCCCGGCCACGCTGTAGTCGATCTGGTTGAGCAGGCGGCCATTGGCGTCTTTGACCTGCAGGGTGAAATCACCCGGCGTGCCGGTGTTCAGGGTCTGCTTGGCGCCGTCCTTGGTCATCGTCAGCGGTGAGGCCGGCTGGCTGATGTTCTTGATGCGCGACTCGTATTTGTAGGTGCCGTTGGACTGTTTCACCAGTACCGATACGTAACGGTGTTCGACCACTTCACTGGTCAGGCCATCCACGGCCATCGGCGTGAGGTCCGGCGCGACGGCCAGCCATTGCACCTGACGCGGGGCGTCCTTGGCGACGTACGACAGCGAATCCTGACTTTTCACACCGACCAGATAAGGCGCGGACGACACCAGCAGCGCACTTTGCGCCGCCACGTTGCGGCCGCCTTCGGCCTCGAACACCTGGGTCATCACCTGCAGGCGATAGGTGCTGCTGGCAAAGCGTTGCAGGTTGAGGTCGAGTACGGCCTGGCCGTTGTCGTCGACGGTGGTTTCAGCCAGGTCTTCGGTGCTGGCTTCTTCCAGGGCGTCGTTGAGGCGGAAGCGGTAATCGGGGTAACGGTCAAAGGCCGCGAGCGTCGGGCTCAGGGACATCTTCGCTGTGACACGTCGGCCGGCTGCCGGCGCGCCGAACAAGTGCATCGCGGTGACTTTGGCCACCACCTGGTCCGGTGGAATCCAGCCCAACACCGGCGTGTCGTGCAGGCTCAGGCTGACCTTCATGCGGTCCGGCTCGAAGTCGCGGACCTTGAAGCTGACACTGCCGAGGTCGGTGCGGGTGTTTTTCTGGCCGATCAGCTGCAAAGTCGCGGTGTACTCACCGGCGGGGGCGACTTCACTGCTGGGGAAATCAAAGGTTTCAAAGCCGCTGGTGGACAGTTTGAGCGGCTGGCGAATCACTTCCAGGCCGCGCGGGTCGGTGATTTGCAGTTCAACCGGCAGGCCTTGCAGCGCACCTTTCCAGTCGCCGCTGCGCACGATCATGCCCAGGTGCGCGGTCTCGCCCGGGCGGTACAGGCCACGGTCGGTGAACATATACGCGCTGAGGCGATTAATCGCGCCGTCTTCTTCCAAACCGCCTACATCGAAGCGTGAAAAGTCCAACTGCTGGGACTGACGGGCAATCGGCAGGAACGACTGGTCATTGCCGCGCGTGACTACATACATCAGCGGCGTTTTCTCACGGCGCAGTTCATCCAGCTTGGCGAAATGCGCGTGGCCTTCGGCATCGGTGCGGCCGCTGGCGACCGGCAGACCGTTGCGACCCATGATATCGACTTGTGCATCGGCGACCGGCGAGCCGTTGCCGATGGACTGCACAAACACATCGTGGCTGCCGTCGCTGGAGCGCTTGGCGATGATGCCAAGGTCGGTAACCACGATAAAACGCAGGTCGCTGGTGCTGTTGCGTTCGTACTCGAACGTGCGCTCGGCCGGGTCATCCTGCGGGCTCAGCTTGAGCACGAAAATACCGCGACGGCCGCCATTGGCAGTGAGGTAGTGGCTGAGGTCGACGTTGTCGTAGACGGTTTTCGCCGGGTCATTGGACGACAACGCAATATCCAGCGACTGACGCTCAACCATGCGGTCGAAGTATTCATTGCCGAAATTCGGCCGGGCGAAGCTGCCGCTGCTTTGGTCGACCAAATGCTGCAACTGGTTGGGCAGCAGGCGGGCGATTTCCACATGGGCACCGGGCACGCCACGGGCCATGAAACCCAGGCGTTTTTCGCCGTTGAGGCTCAGCAGCGCGCCGTCCGACAGGAACTGCAAGGTGCGTGGGTACGCCGGCATGCTGATCAGCGAAGCGGTAGGGTTTTTCGCCAGATAACCGCCAATGGCTTCCAGGTTGGCGGGCACGCGTACATACAGCGCGCGGCCGGCCGGAGCCTTGAACTTGAACGCATGCAGGGTGTTCAGCGGCTCGACGCTGGGCACGTGGGTCAGGCTGACCTTGGTGCTGCGCGCCAGCATCGCGTCGTCGATGTCGTTGCTGGTGTAAGGGCGCGTGTCGTCTTCAGCCTTGGCCGGCAGCAGCCAGGCCTGGACCTTACCGGCGATGGTGTCATCGGCCACGGCGCTGGAGCTGCTGAACATCAACACCGGTTCCGGTTCGCCGCGCTCGTTGTCGACAAAGCTGACTTCGGCACCGGTAAACGTCAGGCGATAACGGCCGGGCACGGTGACTTCCGCCACCAGTGGCGCGTTGCTGGCATTGCCGCCGTCACGGGCTTTGATGCCTTCATCGAGCTTGGCGCTGACCGGCGTGCTTTCCAGTGGCGTGGCCAGGGCGGCGGAGCGCACGTAAGCATTGAGCTTGAGGTCGTCGAAGGTGATTTCCGGGCGGTTGGGCAGCTGGGCGTCGCGGTAGGCCAGGCCTTTGCCGAGGGTTACCGAGACGCGCTTGCGCAGGTTGTCTTCATCCACCGGGTGGGAAAAGTGGAAGGTCGCCACCAGCTGTTTCAGTGTGGGGTTGGACGGGTCTTGGTACAGCTCGTTTTGCGCCAGGGTGGCGCGGAACGGTTGGGTGGAGAACTGGCTGCTGTATTGGCTGAGCAGCACGCCGTCAGCCAGCAGCTGTTTCTTGGCCAGGTCGAGCGTGTAATGGGCGTCGACGGGCCAGTCTTTTTCCGGCACGAACAATAACGTGCGGTCGTCGGACCAACGCCAAGCACCGGCTACAGCGGGTTTAAGGGTAATGCCTTCAGTGACCGGCTTGCCAATGGCTGCCAACGGAGCCACGGACTCGGCAAAGCGCACCTGCAAGTTATCCACAATCGGAGGCTGCTGGGTGTAATCGGTCAGGTTCGGCTTATGCAGCGAATAACCCACGGTGTGGGGCTGCGGCAAATTCGAATACCAGTGCCAGCCGTAGAAACCAGCAGCGGCCAGCAGCAGCAGGCCCAAGACCCCGGCACCCGCCTGGCGCGGATAGGCGCGGGCCTTATTGCCCAGGCTCCCCACGCCACGGCCCGTGGCTCGCAGCCAGGCGGGCGGCTGCCATTGGCCAAAGATGGCACTCACCACAGTCAGTAAAGCGCCGAGAATTCGGCGGCTGATCGCTTTCAACGAATCGAACATGGTGAGCATCCCTGGCAAAGTGCGGCCTATCTTACACGCGTCTTTGATACAAAAGATGACGTGAAGTGGTCAGCGTGCTCAGGCGTGTTGCACAAAGGTGAGGCGTACCGCAAAACCGATCGAAAGGTTGGCCGTGAAGCAAGGTTTCGGATTGAGCGGGGCCTCCCAATACACCACAAAACCCTGTGGGAGCTGGCTTGCCTGCGATGGCGGTGGCACACCAAAAAGTGATGTTGGCTGACACTCCGCTATCGCAGGCAAGCCAGCTCCCACAATTGATGTGTGTTGGGCTTGAGAGAGAGTGTGTGTCTCAAGTCCACCAGTAGCGCACAAGGTGGAAGAAAATCGGCGCGGCGAAGCACACCGAATCCAGGCGATCCAGCATCCCGCCGTGGCCTTCGATCATGTGCCCCCAATCCTTCACGCCCCGGTCGCGCTTGATCGCCGACATCACGATGCCGCCGGCGAAGCCCAGCAGGTTGATCAGCAGCGCGATCAGGAATGACTGCCACGGGTTGAACGGCGTGGTCCACCACAGCGCCGCGCCGATCAGGGACGACAGCAGAATCCCGCCGACAAAGCCTTCCACGGTTTTGGACGGCGACAGGTTGGGCGCGATCTTGTGTTTGCCGAACAGCTTGCCACACACGTACTGCAGCACGTCCGACAGCTGCACCACGATCACCAGGTAAGCGATCAGCAACAGGTTGCGGCCCTCGTAGGCGGGAATGTCGAGCGTCAGCAGGGCGGGCACGAACGACACGCAGAACACCGCGATCATCAGGCCCCATTGCACCTTCGACGCACGCTCCAGAAAGTGCGTGCTGTCGCCGCCCAGTGAGGCGAGGATCGGCAGCAGCAGGAACACGTACACCGGGATAAAGATCGAGAACAGCCCGTACCAGTCGGCGTAGATCAGCAGGTATTGCAGCGGCAGCGCCAGATAGAACGCCGCCACCAGCGCTGGGTAATCGCTGCGGCGGGTGGGCGTGAGGGTGAGAAACTCGCGCAGGGCGTAGAACGACACCGCGTAGAACAGCAGGATCACCGCGCCGGTGCCGAGCCAGAAGGCGATGCCGATCACCACCACCATCACCCACCAGGCATTGATGCGGGCGTTAAGGTTGTCGACCACCGCATTCGGTGTGCCACGGGTGCGCAGTTTGAGGATCAGGCCGATCAGCGAGGCGAGCACCAGAATCGCACCGATCCCGCCGAACAACATCAGGGTTTGGCTATCCATGTCAGACATGCTCCGGGGCGAGGGCAAGCAGGGCATCGCGGGTGCGGGCGAGGAAGGCGGATTTGTCTTCACCGTCTTCCAGTTGCAGCGGCGCGCCGAAGCTGGTGGTGCACAGCAAAGGCAGCGGCAGTACGCGGCCCTTGGGCATGACCCGGTTGAGGTTGGCGATCCACACCGGAATCAATTCGGCCTGTGGGTAACTTTTGGCCAGGTGATACAGGCCACTTTTGAACGGCAGCAAACCGTCCTCCAGGTTGCGCGTACCTTCGGGAAAGATGATCAAGGAATCGCCGCCTTCCAGCGCGGCCAGCATCGGCTGCAAGGGGTTATCCACAGGGTCTTTGCGCTCACGGTCGATCAACACGCCGTTGAACACGCGGTTGATGATGTAGCGGCGCAGTGCGCTTTGGTTCCAGTAATCACTGCCGGCCACCGGGCGCGTGAATTTGCGCAGGTTTTGCGGCAACGACGCCCATAACAAGACGAAATCACCGTGGCTGCTGTGGTTGGCGAAGTAGATGCGCTGCACCGGCACTGGTGCGCAGCCCAGCCACAGGCTGCGGGCGCCGGTGACGGTGCGGGCCATCGAGGTAATCAGGGTGGCGACCACGGGTTCGAACATGGGGATTCCTTATCCGGCGAAAGGTAGCCAAGGGCTGGCGAGGATGACGGCCAGGGTCAGCAGCGCTTGCGCGCCCAGCAACCAGGCTTGTTTACGCAGCAGTTTGAGCGCGCCGCGACGGCGTTCGATCCAGGGCCGGCCGGCGCGTTTGGGCGATTGCAGGCCGAGGGTCTGCAAGGCTTGGTCGAGATCGGCCGTGCGCTCGGTGTCGCGGGCCAGCAGGGCGAACAGGTCGGCGTCGAAGGCCACGCGCAAGGCCCAGTACTTTTGCAGCAAGCCAAGAATAATCATCCACAGGCTGAGCAGCAGGCACAGGGTCGAAACGCTGGCCAACAGCAACTGTGCGAGGCCAAATAACACGCCAGCCACGGTCAGGCCTGTGGATAACTGATCCAGCGAACGGCCACGGCGCAGCAGGCTGGCAACGACCTGAAGTTCCATATCAGCGGGCATGGGGCAAACCCTCCAACGCTTTACGGTGAGCAGGATGCAGGACCACTTCGGCCCGTGCTGTACGAATAATAGCCAGTGCCTCGTCGACCGTTGCGGCGCGTCCGCTGTGCAGCAGCCACGCGGCGGCGGCGGTGGCGCTGCGTGAGTAGCCGAGGGCGCAGCACACCAGCAACGGGCCGTTTGAACGCAGGCGTTCAATGGCTTCGGCGGCTTGCTGGCACTCGGCGGGAGACGGGGCAATCAGGTCCAGCACGGGCACGCATTCATAGGCGCGGCCCTGTGGATTAATCGGCAATTCGGCGCACAGATCGACGATAGCCTTGAAGGAACCTTGCTCGCCGTTGGCAGGAATTCGACCAAGCCAGACGTTATCCACAATTTGGTCAGGCTGTGGATGTTTACGTGTCCACAGCCTGGAATTTATCCACGCAGCCGCTAAATAGGGTGCATACAGCCAGCGCGCGGCAGGAGTGAGCCGGCCGTCTTTGCGCTTCTGGAAGCCCGACGCGCCGAGTACAAAGTAGTTCGCCTTGATCAAACCCAAGGAAACCGCTGGCCAAAGCAGCCACAACCACCCGCCGCGCAGCACCAAGGCCAGGATTACCAGCACTAAAGCGCCGAGGCCGTAGCGCATGCCCAGTCGCCATCGTTTTGTGTCCCGCGTCAGCCGTGCATTCAACAGCGGGCTTGGATGTTCCACCGGCCACAGCCACACACACAACCAACCGGCCAGGGCGCCTGTGGGTAAGTCGATAAAGTGATGTTGATAAGTGGTCAGCACTGAAATACCTATCAACGCAAACCAGCCATGCACCAGCCAACGCCAAAACCCTTGGGTGTGGCGCTGATACATGACCCACAAAATCACCAGCAGCGCGATATGCAGCGACGGCGCCTGGTTAAAGGGTTTGTCGAACCCGGCCAGCACTGCAAACAGCCAGCCGAATACGCCATCCAGCTCCGGCCGTTCAAAGGTGAAACGCAGCGGCCAGATCAAAAAGCAGCTCACGGCAATGACCTGCGCACTGAGCAGGCGCAACGCGTGTTGTTTCAGCTCATGGCGAGTATTGGGCAGTAGCAGTGAAAACCCGTACAGCAGGTCAATGGACCAGTAGGGCACGATGGTCCACGCCCAGAACGGCATATGGGTTTCCCAGCCGAACACCAGCGTGCCCACATCGCTGCGCTGGCTGGTGACCCAGGTGGCAAAGCCGTAGGTGCTGAAAAACAGCGGCGCCAACAGCAATAGCCACAGGACTGCGGGTTTCAATAAACCGGGTTCGCGCATGCTCAGATCTTCTGTGCCAGGGACACGGTGAAAATGCCCCACTCATCCACACGCTGGGTGATTTTGCGAAAGCCCGCCGCCTCGACCAATTGATCCATCTCTGCCTGGCTGCGACGGCGCATTACCCAGGCCTGGCCCTGGCGATGGCTGGTCAACGCGCGGGCGATCAGTTCCAGTTGCGGGTGCCACGGCTGGCCGGTGTAGACCAGGTACCCGCCGGGCTCCACCGCTTCGGCAAGACCGGCCAGCGAACCGCCGACCATGCCGTTATCGGCAAACAGCTCATACAGGCCGGACACCACTGCCAGGGTCGGCTTGGGCGTCAGTGCCGCCAAGTCTGCTCTATCAAATGCATCGCCTTTCACGAACTGCGCGATGTCCCCCAGACCTTTTTCACGAATCAGCGCGCCGCCGTCACGCACGTTGATGTCGCTGTAGTCGCGCAGCAGGATCGATTCCGGCAGCGGCGAAACGCCTTGCAAGGCTTCAAGAATGTAGCGCCCGTGGCCGGCGGCGATATCGACGATGCGCACCTCGCGATGTTCATCGCGCAACCTGGCCATGGCCAGCCGTAGCAGTTCCTCGACGTTCAGCTTGCGCTGGCGAATGCCGCGCCAGCCGATGGAGTTGAGGTAGTTGGTGTCGATCATCCGCCCCAAGCCGCCCTTGCCGGTGGGCGTGTTGCGGTACACGTAGTCCAGGGTGCTGCCGGAGTCGAAGCCGGTGTCGAAACCCAGTTTCACCCCGTCCGACAGGTTCTTGCCCAGGCCCATGCTGGCGCGGGTGATGCGCCAGTACAGGTCGCGCAGGGAATTACGCGGCAGCGGCGCGGCGAGGGCTTCTGATTCGGCGCACGTGGCGCCGAGTTTGTCGGCGTCGAGCAGGGCCGCGCGGTCCAGCGGATGGGCGAAGTTCTGCAGGATAAAACGCCGAGCGCTGCTTACGGCCGTGGCGCGGTCGCGCTCGCCGAGGGTGTCGTGGAAAAAACCGGGCAGGATGTGCAGCTCTTTTTTCAGGCTGCCAAGCCGGTCGAAAAATTGCTGCTGGGGTTTGCGGTGCACCACGAAGTCGGAGCCGGAGATGAGCAATTGCGTCGGCACCTGGATCGCCTGGGCATCGGCGACTACCCGGTCGGCGGCTTCGTACAAACCGAGCAGCACATTCACCGAAATCGCTTTGGTGATCAGCGGGTCGCTGTCGTAGGACGCGACGCGCTCAGGGTCATGGCTGAGGAACTTGGCCTTGACGTAGCTGTTGACGAAAAAGTTGCCGCGAAACTTGCGCATCAACGCCAGCCCAGGCCGGGCAAAGGGCACGTACAGCTTGACCTTGAACGCCGGGGAGGCGAGCACCAGTGCGCGGATTTTTGGCGCGTAGTCGTGTACCCAAGTGGCCGCGATCACCGCGCCGACGCTTTGGGCGATAACGGCGAAGTTTTGTTCTTCTATGCCGTAAGTGGCGCCGATGTGTTCGCAGAAGGTCTGCACGTCGCGGGCGCTGGTGGCGAAGCTTGGGCTGTCACCGCGGGCGCCCGGCGATTGGCCGTGGCCACGGGCGTCCCAGGCAAAGAAATCGAATTGCGGCAGGTCGAGTTCATCGACCAGGTGGGCAATACGGCCCGAATGCTCATGGCCGCGATGGAACAGCAGGATCGCCTTGCGCGGCTCGTCGCCCGCAGGCGCAGTGGCCGGCCAGTGCCGATAAAAAAGCTCGACGTCATCATGGGTACTGAAGGTGTGCTCTTGCTGTTCGCGCATCGCAAAAATCCTTATGCAATCGGAGAGGTTTCTTGTTGTTCTTTGAGGCCCTGACGCACCCGGTTGACCAAGGTGTAGGCGAGCAGGGCAGCGACCAGCCACATCACCGCATCGACCCAGCCCGCGCCGAGCCAGCCCAACGCCACGCCAGTGGCGAGCACACCGAGCACGAACGCACGATCACTTTTGCCCATCGGCCCGTCATAGCGCCGTGAGACACCCACCATCGGCCCCAGTACACCGGCGTATTCGCTGAACACGGCGAGCAACGCCACCAGCAGCACCGGCGCCAGGCTCACGCCCGGAATCAGCGCAAAGGGCAGGATCAAGGCGCTGTCGGCGATCACGTCACACAGTTCATTGAGGTAGGCGCCCAGGCGTGATTGCTGGCCGAATTCGCGCGCGAGCATGCCGTCGATGGCATTGAGGGCCATGCGCAGGATCATCCACAGCGGGATCAGCGCAAACAGCCAGAGGTGTTGGGCAAAGCTGGCGATCAGCAGGCCGACCAGCAAGGAAACAACGCCGGCCAGCACGGTAATCTGGTTGGCGGTGGTGCCATTGTCGTAGAGACGCTGCACAAGAGGGCGCAGCAGGTTCTGAAAACGCGGTTTTAGCTGGTAGATCGAAATCATGACGCTTCCTTGTCCATGGGCCCGCGAAAAACTGTTTTGGAGTGTGCCGATTAATCTGTGCCTGCACCAGTGATGGCTTGTGTTTCTGGGGGTTTAATCACTTTCCAGAGAGCACCACAGAATAAATGTGGGAGCTGGCTTGCCTGCGATGGGCATAGGTATCTACACAGCCGGTTGACACGAAATCTGTGGCAGGTGAGCCGTTGTGGCGAGCAGGCTTGTCCTGCGTTGGGCTGCGAAGCGGCCCCAAACCCAGACACTGAGTACTTTCAGGAAAATTGCAGTGCCTTCACTGGGGCTGCTTCGCAGCCCAACGCAGGACAAGCCTGCTCGTCACAGGAGAAAGTGGCGGCCTTCAAAAGTTGTGTAGATATCTATGCTGCGATGGCGGTGTATCAGGCCAACCATCAAAAACTGGCAGACCGCTATCTCGGGCAAGCCCGCTCCCATAGGGGATTTGCGCTGTTTTCGGACAAAAATTTCACGCTGCGTGTTATATCGTAACCAATTGTGTGTAGCGGACGTTAAGTGGATGCAAGTGGATCTGGAAGCTGACGGCGCTTCGGTTGAAGGCCTTCCGCGTTTTCAACAAGGGTTGTTCCATGCCCGCAGATTGCGCCAGGCGGGCATCAGCCTGACCGCCCTGGCCTTGGCCGGTTGGGTGCTGGCGCTGTTCGTGGCACTGTTTGCGCCGCTGTCGATCTGGCCGGTGGTGCTGATCAACTGCGCGTCGGCCTTGCTGGTGCTGGTGGCCGGGTTGCAGTCGGCGTGGTGGGTGGCGGATTGGCGCGCCCAGGCGCTGGAAACGCCCACGGCTGAACTGATCGAAGCTCCCGACGAAGAGGTTGGCGCGCTTGCACGGGCGATCAATCGGTTTGGCAGCGGTGTGCTGGCACAGATTGGCGCGCCAGTGGTGTGGCTGTGCGGCTGGTCGTTGCTGGCGCTGATCAGCATCATTGAGTTCTGGAACCTGGCCTTGCCCGCTGCCGCGGTGGGGCAATCGGCGAGCATCGGCGCGGCGGTGGCCCTGGCGTTGGCCTTTGGCTTGCTGGTGTTCGAGCGCCGCTTGGCCCAGGAAACCGCCGCGCAATGGCCGGAAGCGTCACAGCTGGCGCAGTTGAGCCGCGTGGCGATTATCAGCCTGGTGGTCAGTGCGATCTGCCTGCTGTTTGCCGGTGCCGAATCCGTGTGGCCGCTGCGTCTGGCTGTGTTGACGGGGCTGTTGCCCGCGCTGGTGGCGCTGGAGTTTCTGCTAAGGGGCGTGCTGTCACTGTTCAGCCCGCGCCAGCCGCGCCTCGAACCGCGCTTGATGGCGCAAAGCTTTATCGCGGGCCTGCTGCGTTGGCCACCCCAACCTTTGCTGGCGTTGCAGCACGAATTGCACAACCGCTTTGGCATCGATCTGCGTCAGATCTGGGCGTTTACCTACATGCGTCGGGCGTTTTTGCCGGTGCTGCTGGTGGTGCTGGCGGTAGGCTGGGCGCTGACCGGCGTGCACGAAGTGCCCCTGCAAGGCCGTGGGATTTATGAGCGCTTCGGCAAACCCGTGCAGGTTTTCGGGCCTGGCTTGCATGCCGGGTTGCCTTGGCCATTGGGGCGCGTGCTGAGCGTGGAAAACGGCGTGGTGCATGAACTGGCGACCAGCGTCAGCGAGGCCGCCGCACCGGAGTTGGCCTCGGCGGAAGGCCCGGCGCCGCTCATCGCCAATCGTTTGTGGGACGCCAGCCATGTGAATGACAAGTCCCAAGTGATCGCCAGCAGCAGCGGCGACAAGCAGAGCTTCCAGATCGTCAATATGGATGTGCGTTTCGTCTACCGCATCGGCCTGACGGACAAGGCTGCGCTGGCCGCCACCTATAACAGCGCGGATATACCGACGCTGATTCGCAGCACCGCCAGCCGCATCCTTGTGCATGACTTTGCTTCGCGTACCCTCGACGAATTGCTCGGTGAGCAACGCACCAGCCTCGCCGATGAAGTGGGTCGCGCCGTGCAGGCAGACCTGCAAAAGCTCGACAGCGGCGTGGAGATTTTGGCCACGGTCGTAGAAGCGATTCACCCACCAGCCGGTGCTGCCAACGCTTATCACGGTGTGCAGGCGGCACAAATTGGCGCCCAGGCGCTGATCTCCCGCGAACGCGGGGCTGCCAGCGAGCAAACCAACCAGGCGTTGTTGCAAGCCAGCACTGCTCGCGATCAGGCGGTGGCCACTGCCCGTGAAGTAAACGCGGGCGCCCAGGCGGCCGACCTGCGTTTTACCGCCGAACAAAAAGCCTACGCCACTGCGGGTCGTGCCTTTGTGCTGGAACAGTACCTGGGCCAACTCAGCCAAGGCCTGGCCCACGCCAAGCTGCTTATTCTGGATCACCGCCTGGGCGCCGATGGCGCGCCGACGATCGATCTGCGTTCTTTTACTTTGCCGGCCGACCCGATGGCGCCGCGTAAAGCCGTTCAATAAGGAGTCTGTCTGTTGAGCGCTCATTCTCACGATCACGGTCATCACCATCATCATGGCCACCACCATCACCATCATGGCGACGAACAGGCTGCTGGCCCATTCCCATGGCGGCGCATGGCCTGGGCGGTATTGCTGGTGTTGTTTGCCGTTGCTGCGGCGAGCCTGGTGCAGGTGCGCTCCGGTGAAGCCACGGTGATTACCCGCTTCGGCAACCCGGCGCGGGTACTGCTGGAGCCGGGCCTGGGCTGGCGCTGGCCGGCGCCGTTCGAAGCGGCGATCCCGGTGGACTTGCGCCTGCGCACCACCTCCAGCGGTTTGCAGGATGTGGGCACCCGCGATGGCCTGCGCATCATCGTGCAGGCCTACGTGGCGTGGCAGGTGCAAGGCGATGCCGACAATGTGCAGCGCTTTATGCGTGCGGTGCAGAACCAGCCTGATGAAGCGGCGCGGCAGATTCGCACCTTCGTCGGCTCGGCGCTGGAAACCACCGCTGCCAGCTTTGACCTGTCCAGCCTGATCAACACCGACGCCAGCCAGGTGCGCATTGCTGATTTTGAAGCACAGCTGCGCCAACAGATTGATCAACAATTGCTCACTACCTATGGCGTGCGCGTGGCGCAAGTGGGTGTCGAGCGCCTGACGTTGCCTTCCGTCACCCTGACCGCCACCGTCGACCGCATGCGTGCCGAGCGCGAAACCATCGCCACTGAACGCACCGCCGTGGGCAAGCGTGAAGCGGCGCAGATTCGCTCCGCTGCCGAGCGTGATGCGCGCATCGTGCAGGCCGATGCCACGGTGAAGGCCGCTGATATCGAAGCCCAGTCGCGGGTTGAGGCAGCGCAGATTTACGGGCGTGCCTATGCAGGCAACCCGCAGCTGTACAACCTGCTGCGTTCGCTCGATACCTTGGGCACGGTGGTCACGCCGGGCACCAAGATCATCCTGCGCACCGATGCTGCGCCGTTCCGTGCACTGGTAGACGGGCCTAAGGACGTTCAGCCATGACCGAGCGTGACGGCCCGGACAGCCCGTGGATCCAGGCCGGGCGTCTGACCTTCCTGGCGTTGTACGCGGTGACGGTATTGGCGGCGTTGGCCTGGGCGTTTTCGAATGTGCGCCAGATCGACCCGCAGAACCGCGCCGTGGTGTTGCACTTCGGCGCGCTTGACCGCATCCAGAACGCCGGGCTTTTGCTTGCGTGGCCGCAGCCCTTCGAGCAAGTGGTGCTGTTGCCGGCGGCGGACCGTGTGATCGAGCGGCGAGTGGAGAACTTGTTGCGCTCCGAGGCGGCGATCCAGGCCGACCGCGTGGCCAGTTTTGCCACGCCCTTGAGTGACGCGCTGGCCGGTTCCGGTTATTTGCTGACGGGCGATGCCGGCGTGGTGCAGTTGGATGTGCGGGTGTTTTATAAGGTCACCGAGCCTTACGCGTTTGTGTTGCAGGGCGAGCACGTGCTGCCGGCCCTGGATCGGCTGGTGACGCGCAGCGCGGTGGCCCTGACCGCCGCGCGCGACCTGGACACGATTCTGGTGGCGCGCCCTGAACTGATCGGCACCGACAACGGTGCCGCCGAGCGCCGTGAGCGGCTGCGCGGTGATCTGGTGCAAGGCATCAATAAACGCCTGGCGCAGCTGGCTTCGACGGGGTTGGGCTTGGGCATCGAAGTCACTCGCGTCGACGTGCAATCAAGTCTGCCAGGCCCGGCCGTCAATGCTTTTAACGCCGTGCTGACGGCCAGCCAGCAGGCCGACAAAGCCGTGGCCAATGCGCGCACCGAAGCGGAAAAGCTCACCCAGACCGCCAACCAGGAAGCCGATCGGCTGGTGCAGGTTGCCCACGCCCAGGCCAGTGAACGCTTGGCCAACGCCCAGGCGCAAACCGCGACCGTCGCCAGCCTGGCTCAAGTCAAAGACCCTGGCTTGTTGCTGCGTCTTTATCGCGAGCGCTTGCCGAAGATTCTGGGCCAGGCAGGTTCTGTGACCACCGTCGACCCTAAAGACGACTCCCGCTTGATCATTCAGGGAGCCGAGCAATGAGCGCACCCATGTTGACCTCCGCCGAGCAGCGCAGCGCTGCCCGGCAATTGACCCTGGCCATGCTGGCTCTGGGTTTACTTGTGCTCGGCCTGGTCTGGCGCTGGCTCGCGCCGGACCAGACCGGTGTCAGCCAATTACTCCTCGGCGTGGCGTCCTTGCTGGTGGCCGTGCCGGTGATGCGCTCGGCCTGGTACAGCCTGCGTTACCCCAGCCTGCATGGCATCACCGACCAATTGATCGCCCTGGCGATGCTCGGTGCCTGGGCCACCGGTGATCTGCTGACCGCCGCGTTGTTGCCGATCATCATGATCTTCGGCCATGTGCTGGAAGAGCGCAGCGTGATCGGCTCTCAGGAAGCGATTCACGCCCTGGGCAAACTGACCCGCAGCCATGCGCGGTTGGTGCAGGCCGATGGCAGCATTATTGAAGTGGATAACGGCACGCTGAACACCGGCGACATTGTCGAAGTGCGCGCCGGTGATCGCGTGCCCGCCGACGGCGTGGTGCTGTCGGGCCAGGCGAGCCTGGACACGGCGCCTATCACCGGTGAGTCGGTGCCGCTGGAAGCGAGCGTCGGTGTGCAGGTGTTTGGCGGTGCGATCAACCTGGATGGGTTGCTGCGCTTGCAGGTGACCCGCACCGGCGATGAATCGACCTTGGGTAAGGTCATCGCCCTGATGCAAAACGCTGAACGCTCCAAGCCACCGATCACGCGGCTGCTGGAGCGTTACGCCGGCAGCTATATGGTGCTGGTATTGCTGCTGGCGGCGGTGACCTGGTTTGTCACCAATGACGCTCAGGCAATGTTGGCGGTGTTGGTGGCGGCGTGCCCGTGTGCCCTGGTGTTGTCGGCGCCGGCCACAGCGATTGCCGGGATTGCGGTGGCGGCGCGCCATGGGATTTTGATTCGCAGCTCGGCGTTTCTGGAGGAGTTGGCGGACCTGACCTCGTTGGTGGTCGACAAGACCGGCACGCTCACCTTCGGCACGCTGCGTTTGCAGTCCATTGAAACCACAGCGCCGGATCGGCAGGTGTTGTTGAATCTCGCCGCCAGCCTGGGTTCGGCCAGCAGTCACCCGGTCAGCCGTGCGCTGGCCGGTTTGGCCACGCAAGAGCAAATGCTGGTGCTGACGGATATTCACGAACGCCAGGGGCTTGGCGTCGTGGCGCAAACCGGGCAGGGCGAGGCGGCGCTGGGGCGACCGGAGTTGTTCGAGCAGTTGGGTATTGTCACGACGACAGTCCCGAACCATGACGGCCCGATTGCCGGGCTGGCCTTGAACGGGCAGTTCCTGGCCTGGCTGTTGCTGGCTGACAGCGTGAAGCCGGAAGCACGCCAGGCGCTGCAAGAGCTGCGCGACCTCGGTTTGGGCCGTCAACTGCTGCTGACCGGCGACCGCCAGAGCGTGGCCGACAGCCTGGCGCTCGACGTAGGTATCAGCGACGTCGAAGCGCAGGCTTTGCCGGAGGACAAGCTCAACCGCGTGCTGGGGGAAATTGGCAGCGGTTTCCGGCCGATGGTCGTCGGTGATGGCATTAACGATTCCCTGGCGCTCAAGGCGGGTGTGGTCGGTGTCGCCATGGGCGCCGGCGGGGCGGACATCGCCCTGGCATCGGCGGACGTGGTGTTGATCGGCAGCGATCTGCGTCGCCTTGGCACCTGTGTGCGCTTGAGCCGCCAGTGCCGACATACGTTGCAGGTCAACGTGATCATCGGCCTGGGCTGGACGCTGGCCATCGTGGTGTTTGCTGCTTTTGGCTGGCTGGGCGCAGCAGGCGCAATGATCGCGGCGGTGTTGCATAACCTCAGCACCCTGCTGGTATTGGGTAATGCCGGGCGTTTGCTACGCTTCCAGGAGCCGCTTTTGAAGCTGGATGAATAATTTTCAGAAATATTTGCACACAGCTGTAACGCCAGTGATGGACCTCACTCTAGTGGTATGTCGAGACTGAACAATCCGTTCAGACCGATTCCACTACCGATCATGAGGAATACAAAAATGAACTTTAAATCCGCTGCTGCTGGTGCCGCCCTCGCAATGGCCGCCGCTACCATGTTTGCTGGTGTTGTCACTCAGGCTCAAGCCGCTGACACCGCTGTGCACTGCTACGGCATCAACGCTTGCAAAGGCCAGAACGATTGCAAAACCAAGGACCACGCTTGCAAAGGTCAAGGTTCGTGCAAAGGTCAGGGCTTCAAGGCTATGGCCAGTGCAGACGCTTGCACCAAGGCTGGTGGCAAAGTCGGCGAATAACCGGCAACGGGTGCAACCGCAGCGGACGCCCCCCGCCGCTGCGGGCACTTTGCCCAGGAGTGTGTGATGTCCGCTTCCCTTACAAGTCTGGGTTACGGCCTGGGTTTACGCAGTGAGTACTACCAGCAGATCCTTGAACAGTCGCCGGCCGTGGATTGGTTCGAAGTGATCTCCGAGAATTATCTGGTCCAGGGTGGTAAAGCCTTGTACTACCTGGACGCGATAGCCGAGCGTTATCCCCTGGTGATGCACGGTGTGTCCCTGTCCATCGGTGGGCCGCATGCCCTCGATAGCGATTACCTGAAACAAATCAAACAACTTGCCGAGCGCATTCAGCCCGCGTGGATCTCCGATCACCTGTGCTGGAGCCGCGGCAGTGCCCATCAGTTGCACGATTTGCTGCCGCTGCCTTACACCGAAGAAAGCCTTTACCACGTGGCTGCCCGCGTGCGCCAAGTGCAGGATGTGTTGCAGCGCCCATTGGTACTGGAAAACGTCTCCAGCTATGTGCGCTCCAAGGCCGATGAATTTACCGAGTGGGAATTCCTCAATGCCCTGGCCCATCTGACCGGGTGCCAGCTGCTGCTGGACGTGAACAACGTGTATGTCAGCTCGCGCAACCACGGGTTTGATGCCTGGACCTTTATCCGTAGTTTGCCGCCCGAGAGTATCCGCCAGCTGCATTTGGCCGGGCATATGGACTACGGCGACTATGTGGTCGATACCCATGACCATCCAGTGTGCGACCCGGTTTGGGCGCTTTATCAGCAGACGCTTGAGCATCTGGGGCCGGTGTCGACCTTGCTGGAACGCGATGACCATTTCCCACCGTTCGAAGAACTGCTCACCGAGTTGAGCAAGGCCCGTGAACTGGGCGCGACCGCCTTGGCCCGGAGGTCGTTATGCGCTTGACCGATTGGCAGTTGGCTTTTGAGCAGCACTTGTTATCTGAAGACTCAGCCGCCAACAGTGGCTTCGCCGCGACCTTGCTGGGTGGGCCGACCCTGGATGTGGACACGGGCCTGGCGATTTATCACAACGCCTACCTGTCGCGCTTGCAGGAAGTACTGCGCCATGACTTCGGTGCCATTTGGTATTGGCTCGGCGATGATGAGTTCGCATTACTGACAGAAGCCTATTTGCGCCGATATCCCTCCGCCCATTACAGCCTGCGTTGGCTGGGGGAGCGGTTCCCGGCGTTTATCGTTGAGCACCTGGTGGCTGAGCAGAGCGCGCCGCTGGCTGAGCTGGCGCGGTTGGAATGGGCGTTTACCCTGGCGTTTGATGCCCCGCAGGGTGAGCCGCTGGCCCTTGCTGATATGGCGCAATTGGCGCCTGAAGACTGGCCTGGGTTGCAGGTGAACCTGGCACCTTCGGTGCAGCAGATGCTGTGTCACTTCAATACCGTGGCAATCTGGCGGGCGAGCAAGGATGAGTCGGACTTTCCCGACAGCCACGCGTTGGAGCTGGCGCAGATTTGCCTGGTATGGCGCCACCAGAACGTATGCCATTACCGCAGCCTGGAGCCAGCGGAAGCCAGTGCCTTGGCGGGAATGGTGACCACCGGCTGGAATTTTTCAGAACTGTGCGAAGCGCTGGTAGTCACTTATGCAGAGGGTGCGCCACTGCAGGCGGTGACATGGCTGAAACAGTGGATTCAGGACGGTTTGCTCGAGCGCCGAGCCCCATAGAAGAAGGCTATTAAATCGATAGCCTCCTACTTTGTCTTCTGATGGTCTACCCTCATTCCAGACGTCTGAAACAAGGGGGGACTACTCATGCTCGCGCAACTTCCACCGGCCTTACAGAATCTTCAGCTACCGCTGCGTCTTCGACTCTGGGACGGCCATGAATTCAACTTGGGCCCCGAGCCCAGTGTGACCATCGTGGTGAAGGACCCCACGGTCGTGTCCAAGCTGACTCATCCAACGCTCGATGCTTTGGGCGAAGCCTTCGTCGAGGGCAAGTTGGAACTGGAAGGCTCCATCTCCGAGGTTATCCGGGTATGTGACGAGTTGAGTCACGCCCTGATCGACGACGACGAGGGGAGTCATCCGGTGCGCTCGATCCACGACAAGGCTACAGACGCAGCGGCTATTTCCTACCATTACGACCTGTCCAACGAGTTCTACCAGCTATGGCTGGACCAGGACATGGCGTATTCCTGCGGGTATTTCGAAACCGGCAGCGAATCCATCGACCAGGCCCAACAAGATAAATTTCGCCATCTGTGCCGCAAGTTGCGGCTGCAGCCGGGTGAGTATTTGCTCGATGTAGGCTGTGGCTGGGGCGGCCTGGCGCGGTTTGCGGCGCGCGAGTTCGGAGTCAAAGTGTTTGGCATTACCTTGAGCAAGGAGCAGCTGGCGCTGGCTCGGGAACGGGTTAAGGCTGAAGGGCTGGAAGATCAGGTCGACCTGCAACTGCTCGACTATCGCGACCTGCCGCAAGACGGCCGCTTCGACAAAGTAGTGAGCGTGGGCATGTTCGAGCACGTCGGCCACGCCAACCTGGCGGAGTATTGCAAGACGCTGTTTGGCGCGGTACGTGAAGGTGGCCTCGTGATGAACCACGGCATCACCGCCAAGCACACCGACGGTCGACCTGTGGGGCGTGGCGCCGGGGAGTTTATCGAGCGTTACGTATTCCCCAACGGCGAGCTGCCGCACCTGGCGATGATGACCGCCGAAATCAGCGAAGTCGGGCTGGAAGTGGTCGACGTCGAAAGCCTGCGCCTGCACTACGCGCGCACCCTGGACCACTGGAGCGAGCGCCTGGAAGACAACCTCGAAGCGGCGGCGAAGATGGTGCCGGAGCAGGCATTGCGGATCTGGCGGCTGTACCTGGCCGGTTGCGCGTATGCGTTTGCGCGGGGCTGGATCAATTTGCATCAGATATTGGCGGTGAAGCCTCACGCCGATGGCAGCCATGAACTGCCGTGGACGCGGGAAGATATTTACCGCTGATTCAGACGCACTGAAGATCTAAAACTGTGGGAGCTGGCTTGCCTGCGATGGCGGTGTATCAGGACTGGATAGTTGCCTGACACACCGCCATCGCAGGCAAGCCAGCTCCCACAGTTGTATGGTGTTGTTGCTTAGAGGATGGGTGAAATAAGCCGCGCCACGCGCATGCCCAGCTGTTGCAGGCGCCGAGTCTCGCGGCTTTCTTCCTGGCTGACTTCATGGGCAAGGGCGAAGTCGTCCAGCAGCATCTGCTCCACTTCGCTGGCAAACGCCTCGTCCACCGTCAGCAGCATCACTTCAAAATTCAGCCGGAACGAACGGTTGTCCATGTTCGCGCTGCCGATGGCGCTGATTTCGCTGTCCACCAACACCACCTTCTGATGTAAAAAGCCTGGCTTGTAGCGGAACACCCGCACGCCTGCGCGTACCGCTTCGATCGCATAAAGGCTGGACGCGGCGTAGACGATGCGATGGTCGGGGCGCGACGGCAGCAACAGCCGCACGTCAACACCGCGCAGCACGGCCAGGCGCAAGGCCGAGAACACGGCTTCATCGGGGACGAAATACGGGCTGGTGATCCACACGCGCTCGGTGGCCGCATGAATGGCTTCGACAAAAAACAGCGAACACGTTTCATACGGATCAGCCGGGCCGCTGGCGAGTAATTGGCAGAGCACGCCGTCTTCGGGGTAAGTGTCCGGCAAAATCAGCGGTGGCAATTCGCGCGCCGCCCAGAACCAGTCTTCGGCAAACGACTCCTGCAGGCACGCCACCACTGGGCCGGTGACCTGCACATGGGTGTCGCGCCACGGTGCCAGCGGCGGCTTTTTGCCCAGGTATTCATCGCCGACGTTGTGCCCGCCGACAAAGCCGGTAATGCCGTCCACCACCACGATTTTGCGATGGTTGCGAAAGTTGACCTGGAAACGGTTGAGCCAGCCGCTGCGGGTGGCGAACGCTTTGACTTTGACCCCAGCGTCGCGCAGCGATTGCACATAACGGTGGGGCAGGGCGTGGCTGCCGATGCGGTCGTAGAGCACGTGAATGTCTACACCTTCGGCAGCTTTTTCCTTCAGCAGTGCATGCAGCTGTCTGCCAAGCTCGTCGTCATGAATGATGAAAAACTGGAACAGCACCGCAGTTTTGGCATTGCGAATGGCGTCGAAAATCGCGCTGAAAGTGGCCTCACCATTGATCAGCAAACGCACTTCATTATTGGCCAGGCACGGCATGCGTCCCAGTTTGGGCATGGCGCGCAAGGAACCGTAGGCGCTGGAGTTGCGCGCGGCCAGGGCTTCATCGACCCAGGGGCGCCAGTTCAGCTCGGTGATGGCGGTGTGCATTTCCTGGTTGGCCTGCCGACGTGCCTGGATGTACGCGTCGAAGGTGCTGCGGCCGAAGATCAGGTATGGGATCAGCGTCAGGTAAGGCATGAACATCAGCGACAAGGCCCAGGCGATCGAGCCTTGGGCGGTCCTGACCGTCAGTACCGCGTGGATCGCGGCCAGCGTCCCGAGAAAGTGCAGCGTGGCAATGAAGTAGGCGAGCAGGTGCGGGCCAAAAAAATCCATGAACGACATCACTCCAGGCAATCGAGTGCCTAACAGACCATGTTCCACGGCGAATGTCGCTATTTTATTTGCCGTGCAACACTGGCGGCTTTGCGGCGTCTAACGCCCACAATTACCCAGGAGTTACTCGATGAATGCTCGTCTGCTTGGTTTGGCCATGGTTGTTGGATTGACGCTGCCCGTGGCGGCTCAGGCGCAGATGCTGGCGCCGGGCTTGTGGGAATTGACCACCAGCAATATGAAAGTCGATAACCAGGACTTGCCGGACCTGTCGCTGATCCTCGGTCAGCTCAAGCAACAGATGACCCCTGAGCAGCGTGCGATGCTGGAAAAACAGGGCATCACCATGGCCGGTAAAGGCGTGCAGGTATGCCTGACGCCTGCCCAGGTCGCCTCGGATTCTATCCCGCTGACCGACCCGCAATCGGGCTGCAAGCAAGAAGTGACCGACAAGACCGGCAACCAATGGAAATTCCGCTTCAGTTGCCCGAAAGCCCAGGGCACTGGCGTTGCAACCTTCCAAAGCCAGCAGGAATTCACTACCAAGGTAAACGGTACTTTCAATGCCACCGGCGTCCAGCAGAAGGGCAGTCTGGACACCCACGCCCAGTGGCTGGGCAACGATTGCGGTACGGTAAAACCCCGCGCTTAAGCTGTGGGAGTTGGCTTGATCGCAGCACAGGTGCACAACGATTGAAGGTTGCCACCTTCTCTGTGGCGAGGGAGCTTGCTCCCGCTGGGCCGCGAAGAGGCCCCTGCTCTTTGCTTTAAAAGCATGGGACTGCTGCGCAGTCCAACGGGAGCAAGCTCCCTCGCCACAGGTTACTTTTTACCCTTCAGCCTTCTTGACTGAATGGCATTAAGGCGAGCCCGCTGGCGTCGGTCAGCGCAGAAAATGCAGGGGCAAGCCCTGGCAGCTGTCGACCACCTGGCCGTTGTGCCACGCCAGGTGGCCAGACACCAGCGTGGTGCTCACGCTGTGGCGAAAGCTGCGTTCGGCGAAGGGTGTCCAGCCACAGCGGGCGAGGATCGGCTGGCTGCTCACCGGTTTGCCTTCGGGCTCGGGTTTGATCAGCACCAGGTCGGCCCAATAGCCTTCACGCAAGTAACCACGGTCCGGGATGGCGAATAAATCGGCCACCCGGTGACTGGTTTTTGCCACCAGCGTGGTCAGGGGTAAATGCCCGTCGATGACCAGTTCCAATAACGCCGGCAACGCGTGCTGCACCAGCGGCAACCCGGACGGCGCTTCACGATAGCCCAACTGTTTTTGCGCCCAGGTATGCGGCGCATGGTCAGTGCCAATCACATCCAGACGATCACTCAACAAGGCCAGGCGCAACGCGTCGCGGTCGGCGCGGGTCTTGATCGCTGGGTTGCATTTAATCTGGTGGCCGAGGCGATGGTAGTCGCGGTCATCGAACAGCAGGTGGTGCAGGCAGACTTCGGCAGTGATGCGCTTTTCGGCCAAGGGTTTGTCTTCGAACAATGCCAGTTCGCGGGCACTGGTCAGGTGCAGCACATGCAGGCGCGTGCCATGGCGCTTGGCCAATTCCACGGCAAGGGACGACGAGCGATAACAGGCTTCGGCATCGCGGATCAGCGGGTGGGCGACCGCAGGGATGTGCTCGCCGAAACGCTCGCGCAGGCGTTGCTCATTGGCCAGGATGCTCGGCGTGTGTTCGCAGTGGGCGAGCAGGATGGTCGGCACTTGCGCAAACAGCCGCTCCAGAATCCGTGGGTCGTCCACCAGCATATTGCCGGTGGAGGCGCCCATGAACACTTTGACCCCGGCCACTGCACGCGGGTCGAGGGCGGCGACGACGTCGAGGTTGTCGTTGCTCACGCCAAAGTGAAAGCCGTAGTTGGCGACCGAATGCAGCGCAGCGCGACGCTTTTTATCGGCCAGTGCTTCCAGATTCAGCGTGGCCGGGTTGGTGTTGGGCATATCCATGAAGCTGGTGATGCCACCGGCCACTGCCGCGCGGGATTCGCTGTAGAAACTGCCTTTGTCCGGCGCGCCAGGTTCGCGAAAGTGTACCTGGTCGTCGATCATGCCCGGCAGCAGCCATTGGCCTTTGGCGTCGATTTCCACTGGCTCGTTGTAGCCTTCAAGGCTGCCGGCAATCTTCTCGATGCGGCCATTGGCGACCAGCACATCGGCGTCGAATTCCTGGCCTTCATTGACGAGGCGGGCGTTGCGGATCAGCAGGCGGCTCATGGTTCAGAACTCGTTTTGCAGGGCTTTGTAACCACGTACCAGGTCGACGTTGGTACGCGCGACGTCTTCGGAAAACTCCGAGGCGCTGACGCTCACCGGCGGGAATTGCGACAAGTCGGTATTGGGGCCGATGCGGGTGGTGGAGGGCACGTAGAAGGCGGCGGGCAAGTCGCGCCCATCGACCACCGAGTTGTGGCGTACCACACAGCCATCGCCGACGGCGCAGTTGAACAGCACGCTGTTGAAGCCGATGAAAACGCGGTCGCCCACGGTGCACGGGCCGTGGACGATGGAGCGATGCGCGATAGACGTAAACTCGCCAATCGTCACCGCCGCGCCGGACTTGGAGTGGATCACCACGCCGTCCTGGATATTGGAATTGGCGCCGATGGTGATCGGGTCCATGTCGCCGGTGGCGTCGACTTCGTCGGCGCGGATCACGGCGTAGGGGCCGACGAACACGTTCTCGCCGATGATGACCTTGCCGCAGATGATCGCGGTCTTGTCGACGTAGGCCGACTCGGCAATCACCGGCAGGTCGCCGGAGGGGTTTTTGCGGATCATGCAACAGGCTCCGTAATAATGTGAACGTGGTCGCCCACAATGGCGTTGTAGAAACAGGTCGGCCGCCCGGTGTGACAGGCCGGGCCTAGCTGGTCGACGATCAGCAGCACGGCGTCGCCGTCGCAATCCAGGCGCGCCTCAATCAACTGTTGCCAGTGGCCGGAGCTTTCGCCTTTGCGCCACAGTCGCTGGCGCGAGCGTGACCAGTAGCAGACGTGCCCGCTGGCCAGGGTTTCGGTGAGCGCCTGGCGATTCATCCAGGCCAGCATCAGCACATCGCCGCTGCCGTGTTGCTGGGCGATGGCGGCAATCAGGCCATCGCTGTTCCACGGCAGGGCGTCGAGCACGGGTTCGAGTGGAAAGCGGCTGCCAAGGGCAGCCTCTTCCAGGTCGAGCATGCTCAGGGTCATGGCTTGCTCAGGGCGGCGCACAGGGTGTTGAGGTTGTACTCGAACAGCCCGGTGAACGTGCTGGCCGGGCCTTCGGCGGCGAGGGCGTCGGAGTACAGCGTGCCGCCGATTTGCGCGCCGCTTTCGTCAGCGATCTGCTTGAGCAGGCGCGAGTCCTTGATGTTTTCCATGAACACGGCTTTGACCTTGTCCTTGCGGATCTGGGTGATCAGCGCAGCGACTTCGGCGGCCGAAGGTTCGCGTTCGGTCGACAGACCTTGTGGTGCCAGGAACTGAATGCCATAGGCCTGGCCCAGGTAACCAAAGGCGTCATGGGAGGTGACGATGCGACGGTTGCCGGCGGGCAGCGCGCCGAACTTGGTCTTGGCTTCGGCCAGCAAGCGGTAGATTTCTTTCAGGTAGGTCTGGCTGTTATGCAGGTAGTCGGCCTTGTTGGCCGGGTCGGCCGCCACCAGTGCCTTGGTGATGTTGTTCACATAGATTTCGGCGTTGGCCAGGTTGTGCCAGGCGTGCGGGTCCGGAATGGTTTCGCCGTCTTCTTCCATGGTGTGGGAGATCACGCCTTTGCTGGCGGTGACCACAGTAGCTTTGGTTTCGGTGCTGGTGACCAGGCGGTCCAGCCAGGGTTCGAAGCCCAGGCCGTTCTTGATGATGACCTTGGCCTTGAGCAGGGCTTTGGCATCGTCCGGCGTCGGCTCATAGGTGTGGGCGTCGGAGTCGGGGCCGACCATGTTGCTGATCTGGATGTGATCGCCACCGATCTGGTGAGTGATGTCATCGAGAATGCTGAAGCTGGTGACTACTTGGAGTTTGTCGGCGGCCTGGGCCATCGACAAGGGCAGCAGAAGACTGAACAGCACGAGTAAAGCGCGCATCGGGAAACACCTCATTGGGATGTAAGAGAGGGCGGGCGGCGCAGCAAGCCGTGCACCGGGCCGAAAACCACGGACAGCAGATACCCGCCGCCAGCCACCAGCACGATGGCCGGGCCGCTGGGCAGTGAGTAGTAGAACGACAGCAGCAAACCAAACCACACCGACAGGCATCCCAGCACCGCCGATACCGCAATCAACACCGGCAGGCGCCGGCTCCAGAAGCGTGAAGCAATCGCCGGCAACATCATCAAACCCACCACCATCAACGCGCCGATAGCCTGGAAGCCGATCACCAGGTTCAGCACCACCAGGGTCAGGAATAACCCGTGGGCGAGTGGGCCGAGGCGGCTGACGGTTTGCAGGAACAGCGGGTCAAGGGTGTCCAGCAGCAGCGGTTTGTAGATCAGCCCCATGGCGATCAGGCTGAAACCCGAGACCCAGAGCATGCCGGTGAGGGTGGTTTCATCCACCGCCAGGGCGGATCCGAACAGCAGGTGCAAGAGGTCCAGGCGCTTGCCGGCGATGCCCAGGATCAGCACACCCGCGGCGAGCGAAATGGGGTAGATGGCCGCGAGGCTGGCATCTTCACGCAGGCCGGTGCGGCGGGTGATCCATGCCGACAATCCGGCCATGCTCAGCCCAGCGCCGAGGCCACCGATGGTCAGCGCGGGCAGGCTGATGCCGGCGAACCAGAAGCCCAGTGCGGCACCGGGCAGGATGCCGTGGGCGACGGCGTCACCGATCAGGCTCATGCGCCGTAGAATCAAAAACACACCCAGCGGCGCGGTGCTGCACGCGAGTACCAGCCCGCCGATGAGGGCACGGCGCATGAAAACGAAATCTTGAAAGGGCATCCACAGGTGGGCGGCGAAGTGCATCAGGCCACCTGCATGTGAGGTTGCGGGCGGATCAGTTCTTTACTGGGGCCGAACACGCAGCCAGAGCTTTTGATTTGCACTACTTGCTGGGTGTGGTGGCGCACGGAGGCAAGGTCATGACAAACGATCACCACCGTGCGGCCTTCATCGTGCCAGGCGTGCACATGGTTCCAGCACAGCGCCTGGCCTTCTTCGTCGAGGGCGGCGTGGGGCTCGTCGAGCAGCAATACTGGCGCTTCAGCCAGGCTCATGCGCGCCAGCAGTGCACGTTGCAGTTCGCCGCCAGACAACGCCATCAACGGTCGATGCTCCAGGCCGCTGAGGCACCAGTCTTCCAGCACTGCGTGCAGACGCTGGCTGCGTTGTTCCGGGCTGAGTTTGGTACCCCAGAAACCGGCCGCGACCAACTCTTGCAGGCTGATCGGAAACTGCCGGTCCAGGTGTTGCTGCTGTGGCAGGAACGACAAGCCGCCACGACGTGGCACGTCCACGCTGACGTTGCCCGCCAACGGCTTTTGCAGCCCAGCGATGACTTTGAGCAGGCTGCTCTTGCCCGTGCCGTTGGCGCCAATGATGCCGGTGAGGCTGCCTTTTTCCAGGCGCAGATCCAGCGCAGGGGTGAGTGGTTGCCCGGGGGCGCCCCAGCGCAAAGCGTTGCAGGTGATCATGCAGAGTCTCTCGTCCAGCGGCTTTCAGCCACGGCATCGTGCGCGTGTAGGCTTTCGGCGTGGATCACTTTCAGGTGGAAGGCTTTGACAGCATCCGAGCGTTTCAAGGCGAGGTTCAGGCGGCGGGCGGCGTCTTCGCAGAACATCAGGTTCTGCCCATTGGCCAAGGCGAAGGCTTGTTCGTCCGCGCGTTTTACAGCGGTTTGCACGGCGGTGCCGAGGGCGGCTTCGACGGTGTCGATCAGGTCTGTGAGCGGCAGCGTGTTCTGGCTGGCGTCCAGTTGGATCGACAGTTGGGCGCTGCTGCGCTGGCTGTGGGGCGTGGCCACGATGCCGCTGGTGCTGCCGAGCCAGGTCAATACGTCTTCGTGCTGCACCGGTTTGTTGGCGAAGTCCTGAAGAAATTGCTGCTGAATCAACTGCCTGGCGAGCGCAGCTGAGCAAGGGCAGGTTGAGGAATAAGTAACGTCAATTTTTAGTTCCACGTGGAACATCTGGTTTTCCAGACGCGCTTCGATGCACACCGGGTAGCCTTTCCAACCGGCCAGCGGGCTGACCAGCGCCGGGCGTTTGAGTAACAAATCCGTGTGAATGCGCAAGTAGGCGTTCTTAGATAATCCTTCATGACTCTCGAGAAAGCGCTGCAGTACATTACGCAGAAGTGCAGGTGTAAGAAGCTGCTGGTCGAGCATTTCCAAGGCCAGGTACAGGCGCGACATATGAATGCCACGGGCCTCGCCATCGTCCAGGCTTACGCCTGCATCGGCGGTGGCAGTCAGGCGTTGGCCGTCGATGAGGATTGGCAGGGCGATGCCGCACATGCCCACCCAGTCGAGTGGCAAGGCTTGCCGTGAAGCCTGCGCGGCGATATCCGGCAGAGTCAGCGCATTCATGAGCAGGTCCATCGTTGGCAATAAAAAGACATGTTATATTATAACGATTAAGTCGACGATGATTTTTCTGCTCTAGTCTTTCTTCAGTCATGTCGAGCAGGGACGCTCCTTTATTTGCGGTGTTTTTCATGCACAGACGTCAGCTTCTCAATCTGCTGCTGGTCAGCCCTCTGTTCACCTTTCCATTGGGGGCGTTCGCCACACAGATTCGTAATGCGCGCTTGTGGCGCTCCGACGACAAACTGCGGCTGGTGTTCGACCTCAGCGGCCCGGTGCAATACAAGACCTTCTCCCTGACGTCGCCGGAGCGCGTGATCATCGACCTGAGCGGCGCCGGGCTCAGTGGTGATTTTTCGCAGTTGGCGCTGAAGGACAGTGGGATTACTTCGATTCGTTCGGGGCATTTCGGCAAGAGCGATACGCGCATCGTGCTGGACCTGGCCTCGCCGATGCAGCTCAACAGCTTTTTATTGCCGCCACAGGATGGTCAAGGCCATCGCCTGGTACTCGACCTGACCAACGCCACCCACGCGCCGCGCCAGATTGCTGCGCAGCCGGCGCCGCTGGTGGCTCCAGTAGATAAAGCGCACCCCAAGCGCGACATCATCGTGGTGGTCGACCCTGGCCACGGCGGCAAAGACCCTGGCGCCATCGGCTCCAAGGGTCAGCGCGAAAAGGATGTGGTGCTGTCCATCGCCCAACTGCTGGCCAAACGCTTGAAGCGCGAGAAGGGCTTTGACGTGAAGCTGGTGCGCAACGACGACTTCTTCGTGCCGCTGCGCAAGCGCGTGGACATCGCCCGTCAGCACAAGGCCGATATGTTTATCTCGGTGCATGCCGACGCCGCGCCACGCCTCACTGCCTCCGGGGCTTCGGTGTATGCGTTGTCCGAAGGCGGTGCCACCTCCGCCACCGCGCGCTTCATGGCGCAGCGCGAAAACGGCGCCGACCTGTTGGGCGCCACGACATTGCTCAACCTCAAGGACAAGGATCCGATGCTCGCCGGGGTAATTCTCGATATGTCGATGAACGCCACCATCGCCTCCAGCCTGCAACTGGGCAGCTCGGTGTTGGGCAGCCTGCAAAGCATCACCACGTTGCACCAGAAGCGCGTGGAGCAAGCCGGGTTTGCGGTGCTCAAATCACCTGACGTGCCGTCGATCCTGGTGGAAACCGGGTTTATCTCCAACACTCGGGACGCCCAGCGGCTGGTGACGGCGCGTCATCAACAAGCCGTGGCGGATGGCCTGTTCGACGGCCTGAAAAAATACTTCGAGAAGAACCCGCCGATGAACAGCTACATGGCCTGGGTTCAGGAACAGAAGAGCGGCCAGGTCTAACAGCCGGCTATACGGCTGCACGTGAACTTGGCGCTGGCGCCACCCGAACTGGAAAACCGGTTGATGGTGGTCCAGCCCACGCGGCGCGTGTAGCCGACCCACGCCTCACCATCGGACGCCAACCCGGTAAAGAATGTCAGCTGCCCATAGCGGCTACTGGTTTGTGCCCAATAGCGTTTGCCGATCACTTCAAAACCGCGCAAATACGTGGTGCTGCCAACCGTCGCCACGCTGTAGGCATTGCCCAGCGGGTCTACGCAGGCCAGCAAATTAGCGCTGCGCGTGCAGCTCGCCAGCAGGCTCGGCGTTTGCGCGCAGGCAGATCCTGCCACGCCCAATAACAGGGCATACACCAGGTATTTCATAGTGCCTCTCGGGCAAGAAAGTGTTCCAGCATTGCGCCCTTCGTCGTGGTGAGCAAGCGGGGATTGGCTTATTTGTGTTGTTATACTATAACATTAAAAAACAGCCTGACCCGTGAACCGCTTCCCATGACTGAACAAGAGCTCCTGGCCCAACTGCCCGCCGATTACATGAATGACGCTCAGCAAGGCTTCTTCCGAGCGCTGCTGCTGACGCAGCGCTACGAACTGCAGGCGCGTATCGAGGCTGAATTCCTGGTGCTGCGCGAGCAGGAAACCAACAGCGACCTGGCCGATATCGGCAGCGCCGAAGAGCAGCGCCAGTGGCAGCTGCGCCTGCTGGAGCGTGAAAAAAAGCTCTTGGACAAGATCGACGATGCCCTCGAACTGCTGGCCCGCGGCGAATACGGCTGGTGTCGCGAAACCGGCGAGCCCATCGGCCTGCAACGCCTGCTGCTGCGCCCCACTGCCACCCTGTCTATCGAAGCCAAAGAACGTGAAGAGCTGCGCGAACGCCATAAACGGGCGATTTGACCGGCCAACCCTGATGAGGATTACCTGATGACTAATCGCCTTCCCGTTACCGTGCTGTCCGGCTTTCTCGGCGCTGGTAAAAGCACGCTGCTCAACTACGTTCTGCGCAACCGCGAAAACCTGCGGGTGGCGGTGATCGTCAACGACATGAGTGAAATCAATATCGACGGCAGTGAGGTTCAGCGCGACGTCACGCTGAATCGCTCCGAAGAAAAACTGGTGGAGATGAGCAACGGCTGCATCTGCTGCACCTTGCGTGAAGACTTGCTGGAAGAAGTCACAAAGCTCGCCAAAGAAGGGCGCTTCGATTACCTGTTGATCGAGTCCACCGGCATTTCCGAGCCGCTGCCCGTGGCCGAAACCTTCACGTTCCGTGATGAAAACGAGCAAAGCCTGGCCGATATCGCACGCCTGGACACCATGGTCACCGTGGTCGACGGCATGAATTTCCTGCTCGATTACCAAGCTGCCGAAAGCCTCGCTTCCCGGGGTGAAACCCTGGGCGAAGACGACGAGCGCTCCATCACCGATTTGCTCATCGAGCAGATCGAATTCGCCGACGTGATCCTGATCAGCAAGATCGACCTGATCAGTAGCCGCGAACGCGAGGAGTTGATGGCAATCCTTGAGCGCCTCAATGCCCAGGCGGAAATCATCCCGATGGTGATGGGCGAAGTGCCGCTGAACAAGATCCTCAACACCGGCCGGTTCGACTTCGAACGCGCAGCGCAAGCGCCGGGCTGGTTGCAGGAGCTACGCGGTGAACATGTGCCGGAAACCGAAGAATATGGCATCGCCTCCACCGCTTACCGCGCGCGTCGCCCGTTTCATCCGCAGCGTTTCTTCGACTTTATCGATCGCCCGTGGGTGAACGGCAAACTGCTGCGCTCCAAGGGCTTTTTCTGGCTGGCGAGCAAGCATCAGGATGCCGGCAGTTGGTCCCAGGCCGGTGGCTTGATGCGCCATGGTTTTGCCGGGCGCTGGTGGCGTTTTGTGCCGAAAAGCCAGTGGCCGCAAGACGAAGAAAGCGTAGCGGCGATCATGGGCAACTGGCAATTGAGTACCGGCGACTGCCGCCAGGAACTGGTGTTTATCGGGCAAAACATCGACTTCGCGCAGATGCGCGCCGAGCTGGACGCGTGCTTGCTTAACGATGAAGAAATGGCCCAGGGCGTCGAAGGCTGGCGCCAGTTGGCCGACCCCTTTGGCCCTTGGTATGAGCAGGTAGCCTGATGCTGGCCCCGGTAATTCCCTTACGCCCGGTGATCCGGCAGACCCGGGGTGAAACGCCGCTGGCGCTGTCGGACATCCTCGAAAATGACGTCAACCTGGCGCTGTGGCAGCGCCAGTTGCCCCTGCATATCGCCGAATTTGGTGCCTTGCTGGTGGCGCTCAATGAGCCGTTGGCGGACTCCTTGGTGATTGATCTCGACAATGACGAGGCTGTGCCCAATTTGCAGGGTTTAGCCTCCAGTTGCCGTGATCTTGAAGGTTACGAAGGCTTTATCGCCGATGTGTCCTGGCTGGTCAGCGCGTTTGCTTGCCTGCTCGGTGCCAAGAGGATTGGCGTGCGTTTGCGGCTGTTGGACAAGGCCATGTGCCCGCGTTTTCACGTCGACCATGTGCCGGTTCGACTGATCACCACCTACGCCGGCATCGGCAGCCAGTGGCTGCGCGAAGGCGTGATGGACCGGCGTAAACTCAGCCAGCCCGACGCGGAACCTACCGAGCGTATCGAGCAGGTCCACTGCGGTGAAGTGGCTTTGCTCAAGGGCACAAAATGGCACGGCAACGAGAACCATGGCTTGATCCATCGCTCACCCGCGCTCAAGGCCGACGAGCGCCGGTTGATCCTGACGCTGGATTGGCTCGCATAACCGCGTAGGATCAAGCGCTCTACCCGGCCTGAATGAAGCCCCATGCTGCAGAACATTCCTACCCACGTGATTGCCGGGCCTTTGGGCGCCGGCAAGACCAGCCTGATCAAACACCTGTTGGCCCAACGCCCGGCCAACGAGCGCTGGGCCGTGTTGATCAATGAGTTCGGGCAAATCGGCCTGGACGCTGCCTTGCTTACACAGGACGACGACGGCATTGCGCTGGGCGAAGTCGCTGGTGGCTGTTTGTGCTGTGTGAATGGTGCACCGTTCCAGGTAGGGCTTGGCCGCCTGTTGCGTAAGGCCAAGCCGGATCGGCTGTTTATCGAGCCCTCGGGCCTGGGGCATCCGGCGCAGTTGCTCAAGCAGTTGCGCGAGGCGCCATGGCAGGGCGTGCTCGCGGTTCAGCCGTGTGTGTTGGTATTGGATGCCCAAGCATTGGCAGCGGGCAAAGCTTTGCCGCAAGCGCAGCAGGAAGCGCTGGCCAGCGCCGGTTTGTTGGTATTGAACAAAGATGAATCGTTGGATGCCGCACAGCGCCAGGCCATAGAACAGCAACTGCCTGCTTGCCCGATTTACTGGACACGCCAGGCGCAGTTGCCGCTCAAGCAATTGCCCGGCCTGGATGCACAGGCTGGCGCAGCTGTGGATAACTTCGAGGTGCCCAAAGGTGTGGTACAGATGCCGGCCGTCTGGGTTGATCCTGCGTTGCCCATTTGCCTGAGTCAGGCCCAGGAAGGTAGCTGGAGTATCGGTTGGCGCTGGCATCCAAGCCAGTCGTTCGACATTGCGCGCCTGCACAGCTGGCTTTCTGGCCTTGAATGGCGCCGCGCCAAGCTGGTTATCCACAGCGGCGATACCTGGGTGTCGGCTAACGCTGTGGATAATGGTCCACTCGCCTGGCAACCCAGCGAGTGGCGCCGCGATTCACGTATTGAATTGATCTTCAGCCAGCCACAGGACGTGGCTGGGCTACAGAGCACGCTGGCCGCGTGCCGTCAGTGACGGGTCTTGCTGGCGTGGTCCTGGCGCCATTGGCTCAGCTCGATGACTTCGGCGCTGGGCTGCGGTGTCTTGATCTCGAACGGGTAGGGCGCCAATTCGATCTGCGCGCTGTGTGCGCCAAACTGAGTGATAGTCCCGGGGTGACGGGCTTCGCCGGTCACGGTGAACTCAAAGTTGTAAATGCGTGCCAGACGCCGTCGACCATTGGCATCTTTCACAAAACCGATGCGTTTTAACGCCACTGCGCCGTCGAGCAGTTCGATATCCAGTTTGGCGCAATGCTGCTTGACCCGCTCCAGCGCCCGTTCACGCAGGCCGTGGTTGTGCCACACCCAGGCGGCACCGGTCGCCAACAGCATCAACACGAAGATATTTCCCAGGGTCAGCATGCGATGAACTCCAACAAAGTGAGAGCAGCTTAACTGTGTCTCTGGTCTGTCGTACAGGCTGGGTTTAGTCGCATACTGCGCGGCCAGAATTCAAACGGCTTTACGGAAATCTCCCGCATGAAACGCACACCTCATCTGCTTGCGATCCAGTCTCATGTGGTCTTTGGCCACGCCGGAAACAGCGCCGCCGTGTTCCCCATGCAGCGGGTCGGGGTGAACGTCTGGCCGCTGAACACGGTGCAGTTCTCCAATCACACTCAGTATGGCCAGTGGGCGGGCGAAGTGCTGGCGCCGCAGCAAATTCCGGCGTTGGTAGAAGGCATTGCCGCGATTGGCGAGTTGGGCAACTGCGATGCGGTACTGTCCGGCTACTTGGGCAGTGCCGACCAGGGCCGAGCGATTCTTACCGGCGTGGCCCGTATCAAGGCCATCAACCCCAAGGCCCTGTACCTGTGCGACCCAGTCATGGGCCATCCGGAAAAAGGCTGCATCGTGCCCCAGGAAGTCAGCGATTTCCTGCTGGACGAGGCGGCGGCCATGGCGGATTTCCTGTGCCCCAACCAGCTGGAGCTGGACAGCTTTGCCGGGCGCAAGCCGCAATCGCTGTTCGATTGCCTGGCCATGGCCAAGGCACTGCTGGCCCGTGGGCCGAAGGCGGTATTGGTCAAACACCTGGATTATCCGGGCAAGCTGCCGGAGGGTTTCGAGATGCTGCTGGTTACCGCTGAAGGCAGCTGGCACTTGCGCCGGCCGTTGCTGGCGTTCCCGCGTCAGCCGGTGGGGGTGGGCGACCTGACGTCGGGGTTGTTCCTGGCGCGTGTGCTGTTGGGTGACAGCCTGTTGGCGGCCTTCGAATTCACCGCCGCAGCGGTGCATGAAGTGCTGCTGGAAACCCAGGCCTGCGCCAGTTACGAGCTGGAGCTGGTACGGGCTCAGGATCGTATCGCGCATCCTCGCGTACGCTTCGAAGCAACACCCATCGGCCTGTAAGCACACAAAACCCAATGTGGGAGCTGGCTTGCCTGCGATAGCGGTGTGTCAGGCGACAAAGATGTCGACTGTCAGGCCCTCATCGCAGGCAAGCCAGCTCCCACATTCGATTGGGTTTACAGCTCGGGATTTATGGCCCGTCTGCCTTGATTTCCCGATAACGCTTCTCCAGCTCCTGACGAATCTGCCGACGCTGCTGCGCCTGCACAAAGCGGCGCTTGTCTTCGCTGTTCTGTGGCTGCAGCGGCGGTACGGCGGCGGGTTTGCGCTGGTCGTCCACGGCCACCATGGTGAAGAAGCAGCTGTTGGTATGGCGCACCGAGCGCTCGCGGATGTTTTCGGTCACCACCTTGATGCCCACTTCCATCGATGTGTTGCCGGTGTAGTTGACCGAGGCCAGGAAGGTCACCAGCTCGCCGACATGGATCGGCTCGCGAAAAATCACCTGGTCGACCGACAGCGTAACCACATAACGGCCCGCGTAACGGCTCGCGCAGGCGTAGGCCACTTCGTCGAGGTATTTGAGCAGGGTGCCGCCGTGCACATTGCCTGAGAAGTTGGCCATGTCAGGGGTCATCAATACCGTCATCGACAGCTGGGCGTTTCCGGGTTCCATAGCACACTCACGGGTTGTAGGCATTGGTTGGGGGACACCTCTACGGGTGCTGGAATCTTTACAGCGCTCTCCCTAACGGGACGCCAGTGGGCGGCTTGCCGTCACGCGAACGCCGATCTGTTTCCATATATTGCACCGGCTTTCTGCCGGAAGTCGTGGTGTTAACCTTCAAAAGCCCATCCCAGGGCATTTCTTACGATTAAGGCAGACTTTTCCTTCCGCGCTTAGCGATTGTTCAAGGGCGCGTGTGGAAGTGGGAAAAGCGCCAGCACCCCTCAAGGAGCCCCTCGTCATGCACGCCATCAGCTTTATCCAGGACTTGGCCGTGATCATGCTGGTGGCAGGGGTTGTCACCATCCTGTTCCACCGCCTCAAGCAGCCGGTGGTGCTGGGGTATATCGTCGCGGGGTTCATCATTGGCCCTCACACGCCACCGTTCGGCCTGATCCACGACGAAGACACCATCAAGACCCTGGCTGAGCTGGGGGTGATCTTCCTGATGTTCTGCCTGGGCCTGGAGTTCAGCCTGCGCAAGTTGTTCAAGGTCGGCGCCACGGCGTTTATCGCGGCCTTCCTGGAAATCATCCTGATGATCTGGATCGGCTACGAGATCGGCCGCTGGTTCGACTGGAACACCATGGACTCGCTGTTCCTCGGCGCGATCCTGGCGATTTCCTCGACCACCATCATCGTCAAGGCGCTCAATGACCTGAAGATGAAGAACCAGCGTTTTGCCCAACTGATTTTTGGCGTGCTGATCGTCGAGGACATCCTGGGCATCGGCATCATCGCCTTGCTGTCGAGCATCGCCGTCAGCGGCACGGTGAGTTCCGGTGAGGTGTTCTCTACGGTTGGCAAGCTGTCGCTGTTCATGATCGTAGCGTTGGTCGTCGGCATTTTGCTGGTGCCGCGCCTGCTGGCCTATGTGGCCAAGTTTGAAAGTAACGAGATGCTGCTGATCACCGTATTGGGCCTGTGTTTCGGCTTTTGCCTGCTGGTGGTCAAACTCGAATACAGCATGGTGCTGGGTGCGTTCCTGATCGGCGCGATCATGGCCGAATCTCGCCAGTTGATTAAAATTGAACGCCTGATCGAACCGGTTCGCGACATGTTCAGCGCAATCTTCTTTGTCGCCATCGGCTTGATGATCGACCCGCAGATCCTGCTGCAGTACGCCTGGCCCATCGCGGTGATTACCGTGGCGGTGGTGCTGGGCAAAATGCTGTCCTGCGGCCTGGGGGCGTTTATTGCCGGCAATGATGGCCGTACCTCACTGCGTGTAGGTATGGGGCTGTCACAGATTGGCGAGTTTTCCTTCATCATCGCCGCGCTGGGGATGACCTTGCAGGTGACCAGTGACTTCCTCTATCCGGTGGCGGTGGCGGTTTCGGCGATCACCACGCTGCTCACGCCGTACTTGATTCGCGGCGCTGACCCATTGTCGTTGAAGATTGCCGCGGTAATGCCCAAGCGCATGAGCCGGGTGTTCGGCCTGTATGGCGAATGGTTGCGCAGTATTCAGCCTCAAGGTGAGGGCGCGATGCTGGCGTCGATGATTCGCAAGATCATCCTGCAAGTGGGCGTGAACCTGGCACTGGTGATCGCGATCTTCTTTGCCGGCAGCTTCTTCGCGGCGCGCATTGGCGGGTATCTGGAAGGCTGGATCAGTGATCCGAGCTGGCAGAAGGCATTGATCTGGGGTGGGGCGTTGCTGCTGTCGCTGCCGTTTCTGATTGCGGCGTACCGCAAGCTCAAGGCGCTGTCGATGTTGCTGGCGGAGATGAGTGTGAAACCGGAGATGGCCGGGCGGCATACCCAGCGTGTGCGACGGGTGATCGCGGAGGTGATCCCGATCCTGTCGCTGTTGGTGATCTTCCTGCTATTGGCAGCCTTGTCGGCGAGTATTTTGCCGACCAACAAGTTGCTGGTGCTGATTGCCGTGGTCACGGCGGCGGTGGCGGCGGTGCTCTGGCGGTGGTTCATCCGCGTGCATACGCGGATGCAGGTCGCCTTGCTGGAGACCCTGGATAACCACAAAGATACGCCAGAGCACTGATGTCATTGTGGCGAGGGAGCTTGCTCCCGCTGGGGTGCGCAGCAGCCCTAAAACAGTCACCTCGCCACACCTGGAAAAACGCGTTGCCCTGGTTGGGGCTGCTTCGCAGCCCAGCGGGAGCAAGCTCCCTCGCCACAAAAAGCGTCAGCTTTCCAGCCAGACGTCCCGCGCCCAGTGCCACACCGATTCCCAGGTTTCTTCGGTGACCAGTTCTTCTTCGCCGGACCACAGCACCACGGTGCCGTCCTCTTCGACGCAGTAGTAGTCATCGCCGTCCTGGCAGATCGGGATCATGCTGCGGTCAACGCCGGCGTCCCAGGCGTTGGCGGCAACGTCCGGCAGGTAGGTGTGGGACTGCGGGTCGGTGACGGTCACCGGTTCCAGGCTGCCGTACACCACGTCGCTGACGGTCAGCAGGAATTCACGGAATACAAACGGGATGTCGATGAACAGTTGTTCTTCGATTTCCACAATCTGGTCTTCGTCAGGCAGCTCCAGAGGAACCGGGACCGGTTCGTTGGCTTCACGCAATTGTTCGATGATTTCTTCCACGGCCGGGATCCTCTTGCTAGTTGGCGCGGTTAATAGGGCGTTTTATACAGTAGCTCGCTATAAGTGCAACCGCGAAATAGAAAACCCCGGAACATGTCCGGGGTTTTTATTACCAAGTGCTCAAGCGTAGGGTTATCAGCCGTTCTGGCGGATACCTGCGACCAGCCAAGGCTGGTTCTCGCCTTGCGGGCGTTCCATGTTCCAGCTTTCGCTGAACACTTCACCCTGGTCGAAACGCGAGGTCTTCGACACACCGCTGAAGGTCAGGGTGGCGATGGTCTTGTCGGCGCGATCATCCACACCGTCCAGCTGTACGCGCAGGTCGTCGATGTAAGTCGACTGGAACGCATCACCGATTTCGGCACGTTCGCGCTTGAGGAACTCCAGCAGTTGCGGGGTCACGAACTCGGCGATCTTGTCCATTTCGTTGGCGTCCCAGTGCTGCTGCAGGGACTGGAAGTGGCTGCGGGCCGCTTCGACGAAACGTTCTTCGTTGAACCAGGCCGGTGCATTGATCACCGGGCGGGCGGCGGCAGGTGCTGCCGAACCACCGAAGATCGAACCCATGGCTGGTTTTTGCTCGAACACTTCACGCTGCATCGGCGCGCCGGCTGGCGCCAGGTGCTCCTGCTGCTTGCGTCGACGGGCGGCGATAAAGCGGAAGATCACAAACGCGATGACCGCCAGGATCAGGATGTCGAAGATCTGCATGCCCTGGAAGCCGCCGCCCATGAACATGGAAGCGAGCAGGCCACCGGCGGCGATACCGGCCAGAGGGCCTAACCAGCGCGAAGCACCGCCGGCCTTGGCAGCAGCGCCAGCGGCACCGGCTGCACCAGCGGTCGCAGCTGCGCCGCCCATGCCACCGGCGGAAGGAGCCATTTGGCTGGTCTGGTGAGTCGGAGCCGAGCCCATGCTTTTGCCGCCACCGAAGCGCTTGGCGTTGGCGTCGAGGCTCATCGTCAGGCCGATGCACAACGCCATGGCGATGCTAAGAAAACGTTTCATAAAGGGAATTCCCATTTGTGGATTGCACGCGCGCCATGTTGCACAGGTGTCGTGACAGTGGCTAGCGACATAATGTTTCGGGCTTTTGCGTAAGACCGATTCAGAATGGCCCGTAGGACTTATCTCAGATATTGGCCCGCGCTTGGTAAAAACAAGGGCGGGCCATCAACCTTCATGTAACGCGAAGTTTCATCATATTGGCTTATGTGGCGAGGGAGCTTGCTCCCGCTGGGCTGCGAAGCAGCCCCTGACTGGCAAACGCAGCCTGATAGATTGGCACGGCGCAAAATGGGAGCGCTTCGCGCTCCAGCGGGAGCAAGCTCCCTCGCCACAAGCGATTGTCAGACGGCTTCGAGCTTTGCATAGCCCATCATCAGCCACTTGCTGCCTTCGGCGAAGTTCACCTGTACCCGCGCCTGGGCGCCGGCACCTTCGAAGTTAAGGATCACACCCTCACCGAAGATAGCATGCTTGACCTGCTGGCCAAGGCTGAAGGGTGTTTCCGGAATCTCGGAACCGGCGAACATGCTGCTGGAGTTCTGCTGCTGGCCGCCGCCGAACGGTCGGCTGACGCTGTTGGACAAGCGCACTTCCTGGATCAGCCCCTTCGGCACTTCACGTACGAAGCGCGACACCTTGTTGTAGGTCTCGCTGCCGTACAGGCGTCGGGTCTCGGCGTAGGTCATCACAAGGTTCTGCATGGCGCGGGTGATGCCCACGTAGGCCAGGCGGCGTTCTTCCTCAAGGCGGCCGGGCTCTTCCAGGCTCATCTTGTGTGGGAACAGGCCTTCTTCCATGCCTACCAGGAACACATACGGAAATTCCAGGCCCTTGGCGCTGTGCAAGGTCATCAGCTGGATGCTGTCTTCATGCTCATCGGCCTGGGTATCACCGGCTTCCAGCGACGCATGGCCGAGGAAGGCGGCGAGCGGCGTCAGCTCTTCGTCTTCCTCGGTGTTTTCGAATGCGCGGGCCGCGCTGACCAGCTCCTCAAGGTTTTCTACCCGGGCCTGGCCTTTTTCGCCTTTTTCCGCTTCGTGATAGGCGATCAACCCGGACTGCTCGATCACGGTCTGGGTCATCAAGTGCAGCGGCATTTCCGCGCATTTGGCCGCCAGGTTCTCGATCAGCTCGACAAACACGCCCAATGCCCCGGCGGCGCGGCCGGTCAGGCCCTTGTTGGCGATCAGCAAGCGCATGGATTCCCACATCGACACATCGGCGTGGCGGGCGTGGTCGCGAATCGCTTCAACGGTTTTCTCACCGATGCCACGCGCCGGGATGTTGATCACCCGCTCCAGCGCCGCATCGTTGCCACGGCCTTCCAGCAAGCGCAGGTAGGCCATGGCGTTCTTGATTTCGGCCCGTTCAAAGAAACGCTGGCCACCATAGATGCGGTACGGAATGCGCTCGCGCAGCAAGGCTTCTTCCAGCACCCGCGATTGGGCGTTGGAACGATACAAAATCGCGATATCGCTGCGCGCCAGGCCGGTTTTCAGCGCGCTTTCGATGGTTTCCACCACGTAGCGCGCTTCGTCGTGTTCATTGAACGCGGCGTACAGGTTGATCGCTTCGCCTTCGCCGCCGTCGGTCCACAACTCTTTGCCCATGCGCCCGGTGTTGTTGGCGATCAAGGCGTTGGCGGCCTTGAGGATGCCGGCGGTGGAGCGGTAATTCTGTTCCAGGCGGATGGTGATCGCGTCCGGGAAGTCGTCGGAATACTGGTAGATGTTCTCGATTTTTGCGCCGCGCCAGCCGTAGATCGACTGGTCGTCGTCGCCCACCACCATCAGGCTGTCGCCACCCTTGGCCAGCAGGCGCAACCAGGCGTACTGCACGGCGTTGGTGTCCTGGAACTCGTCCACCAGAATGTGTCGGAAGCGTTTCTGGTAATGGGCCAGCAAGCCTGGGTTGTCGCGCCACAGGTCGAGGGCGCGCAGCAGCAGCTCGGAGAAGTCGATCACACCGGCGCGCACGCAGGCGGCCTCGTAGGCTTCATAAATGCTGCGCATGGTGGCCAGGAACAAATCGCCGCTGGCCTGGATATGTTGCGGGCGCAGGCCTTCGTCTTTCTGACCGTTGATAAACCATTGCGCCTGGCGCGCGGGCCAGCGTTGCTCGTCCAGGCCCAGCTCGCGGATCACTCGCTTGACCAGGCGTTGCTGGTCGTCGCTGTCGAGAATCTGGAAGGTCTGGCTCAACCCGGCTTCCTGCCAGTGCGCCCGCAACAGGCGGTGCGCCAAGCCGTGGAACGTGCCCACCCACATGCCGGCCGGGCTGATGCCCATCAACTGCTCGATGCGGTGGCGCATCTCGGCAGCGGCCTTGTTGGTGAAGGTCACCGACAGGATGGAATGCGGGGACGCGTTTTCGACCTGGATCAACCAGGCGATACGGTGCACCAGCACTCGGGTTTTACCGGAGCCAGCACCGGCCAGGACCAACTGACGGCCAACGGGGGCTGCAACAGCCTGGCGTTGGGCATCGTTGAGGGAGTTCAGCAAAAGGGAGAGATCATCGCGCATCGGCGCATTCTAGGGTGCTGCGGGGAGTCGGGCAAATCCCAATGCCGGGTGGTCGATGCAAAACTTTCCGGGCGATCCTGGCCGCGCAAACATTCTGCTGACGGTGATGACCGGTAAGTCATGGCCCACAGCCCGCGCAGGGTCTAGCTCAAGCGCTTTGGCCACGAAGGTTGTGTGTAAAAACCGTGTGGTTTTTATGACTTGGAGCAGTTTGGCCCAAGCGCTTGCTTGTGTATGCTCCGTCCACGTTTCGGGCTCACCATTATAAGAATACTGCCTATGACCCTCAGTCCCGACCTGTTTGGCCCCTCGGTGGCGCCCGCGCAGGTCATTCGTAAACATTACGCAACCGAGATAGCGGTCGAACGCACTCGCCTGTTGTATCAAGGCTCATTGCTGCCGACGTTACTGATGCTGGTCAACGGCCTGGTCTGCGCCTGGTTGCTGTGGAACCCCAAGCAATACCTGTTGGACAGCATCTGGCTGGTCTGGCTGCTCGCCCTGGTAGCCCTGCGCGTCATCCAGGTGGCGGCCTTTGATTCGGCGATGCCCAGTCGCCAGGCCCAGCCGATCTGGCGGCGCATGTTCATGCTCGGCTCGGCGGTCAGCGGGCTGACCCTGGCCACCGCCGCCATTGCCCTGGTGCCGGCCAATAGCTTTATGCAGCAGGCCTGGGTATTCGGCCTGATTGGCGCCGCGACGTTGTCAGCCAGCGTGGCCTATGCCGTGAGCTTGCCGGCGTTCCTGTCCTTTGCGGTGCCGTGCCTGGTGCCGCCCATCGTCTATCTGTTTTGGAACGGCGCCTCGCAGCAGCAAGGCTGGGGCGTGCTCGGCCTGATCTTGCTGGCGTCCCTGAGCCTGGTGGCGTGGCAGGTCAACCGCCTGATCCAGCGCGGTTTGTTGCGGCGCTTCCAGAACCAGGCGCTGATCGAGCATCTTCAGCAAGCGCAGCAACGCAGCGAGCAGTTGAATCAGGAACTGGTGCGCGAAGTCGGCCAACGTCGCCAGGCCGAACAGGAATTACGCGACGCGCAGATCGGCCTGCAAGACCGCGTGACGCAACGCAGCCAGGAGCTGGACGCCGCCAGCCTGGCCCTGAATAAAAGTGAAGCGCGCCTGGCCATGGCCCTGCAAGCCAGTGAGTTGGGCCTGTGGGACTGGAACCTGCAAACCGACGAGGTGCATCACACCCAGCTCAAAGAGTTGTTTGGCCTGGAGCCGGAGTACGTCACGGCGATGCTCAGCCACCTCAAGCCGCGCCTGCACCCCGAAGACCTGCCGCTGCTCAAGCGTGCGTTGGTGGAGCACCTCAAAGGGCGCAGCGACGATTACCAGGTGGAATACCGCGTGCGCCATGGCGACGGCCATTGGGTGTGGATCGAAGACCGTGGCCGCGCCGTGGAGCGCACGCCCGGGGGCCGCGTCACGCGCATGCTCGGCACGCGCCGCGACATCAGCGCCGACAAGGCACTGGAGGAACAGCAACGCCTGGCCTCGACGGTGTTCGAAGCGGCCAGCGAAGGCATCGTGATTCTTGACCCTGAGTACGTGCTGATCGCCGTCAACCAGGCCTTCAGTCGCGTCACCGGCTTTGAAATCGACGACATGATCGGCCGCAATGTCGTCGAACTGCCCAGCAGCCGTGACGCCCGCCGTCACTTCCCGGTGATCCGCCAGGCACTGCTCAGCCATGGCACCTGGCAGGGCGAGTTGGTGGAAACGCGCAAGAACGGCGAGCTGTACCCGCAGTGGCTGCAATTGAATGTGGTGCGCGATGCTCGGGGAAAAGTCAGCCATATTGTGGGCTTCTTCGCCGATTTGTCCGCGCGGCGTGAATCCGAGGAACGCATGCGCTACCTCACTCACTACGACGAGCTGACGGGCCTGGCCAACCGTTCGCTGTTTCGCGAACGCCTGCGTGAGGCCCATGCGCGGGTGCGTCAGAGCGGGCGCAGCCTGGCGCTGCTGCATATCAACCTGGACCGCTTCAAGCTGCTCAACGACAGCCTCGGCCATGAAGTCGCCGACCAACTGTTGCAGAAAATGGCCCGCCGTCTGATCAATGCCTTGCCTGAAGCTGACACCATCGCACGCCTGTCCGGTGATGAGTTTGCCGTGCTGTTCGATGCCTACGGCAGCCTGTCGAGCCTGGCACGGGTGGCCACGCGGCTGCTCGCCAAATTGCGGGTGCCGGTGACGGTGGAGGGGCATGAGCTGGTGGTCAGTGCCTCCATGGGCGTCAGCTTGCTGCCGGATAATGCGCGGGAAATTTCTGCGCTGGTCAGCCAATCCAACATGGCCATGCAGCACGCCAAGCATTTGGGCGGCAACAATTTCCAGTTCTACACCGACAGCCTGCAAGCCAGCACGCTGGAGCGTTTGCAGCTGGAAAACCACCTGCGCAAGGCCATCGACGAGCGCCAGCTCACGGTGTTCTACCAACCGAAACTGTGCCTGGCCACGGGCAAGCTGAACGCCGCCGAGGCGCTGGTGCGCTGGGAGCACCCGCAGTGGGGCATGGTGCCGCCGGGGGACTTTATCGGTCTGGCCGAAGAAACCGGGTTGATTGTGCCGCTGGGCGAATTCGTGCTGCGTCAGGCGTGCTGGCAGGCGTGCGAATGGCAGCGTCAGGGGCTGGCGCCGATTCGCGTGTCGGTGAACCTTTCCGTGCATCAGTTGCGCCAGGGCAAGTTGGTCAGCCTGGTGCGCCAGGTGCTGGAAGAAACCGGCCTGGACCCGCAATACCTGGAGCTGGAACTGACCGAAAGCCAGCTACTCGACAGCGTTGAGCACATCATCGCCACCTTCCAGCAATTGCGCGACTTGGGCGTGAAGCTGGCCATCGATGACTTCGGCACCGGGTATTCATCCCTCAGCTACCTCAAGCGCATCCCGGTGGATTACGTGAAGATCGACCAGACGTTTATCCGTGGGCTTGGCCAGGGCCGGGAAGATGCGGCCATCACTCGCGCGATCATCGCCATGGCCCACGGGCTGGCGCTCAAGGTGGTGGCCGAAGGTGTGGAAGACCAGCAGCAGTTGGATTTCCTGCGCGGCGAACGCTGCGATGAAGTACAGGGTTACTTGATCAGTCGGCCGATGGCCGCTGAAGGGCTGGCAGATTTATTACGAAAAAATGCAGACTTTCCTTAAAGACCGCCACGCCGCCCCTGTGGCTACAAGGCGGTTGCCCGCTGATTCAAAGGGCATCAGGGCGATTTAGTGATGCATCGGGCGGGCAAAACGGTAATTCTTGTAGTATAACTACAAGCTTGCTACATCCCTGGCGTCTGCCAATAACAAGAGTCCTGCCCTTTGAACCTGTTGCAACATATCGCCCAGTCGCGCCACCTGTTACGCAAATCGGAACTCAAGGTTGCCGATCATGTGCTGCTTGACCCTGCGGCCGTGATGCACAGTTCCATGGCCGACCTGGCCCACAGCGTGGGCATCAGTGAGCCGACCATCGTGCGCTTTTGCCGTGCCATCGGTTGTTCCGGGTTCCAGGATTTGAAACTCAAGCTGGCGCAAAGCCTGGCGGCCGGTGCGAGCTTCGGGCAGTTTGCGATTCATGAAGACGACTCCGTCGCCGACTACAGCCTGAAAATCTTCGACACCACCTTGCACACGCTGATGGAAGTGCGTGAGAAGCTCGATCCGGTTGAGCTGCAAAAGGCCGTGACCGCCATGTCCCAGGCCCAGCGCGTGGAGTTCTATGGTTTCGGTGCGTCCGGCGCGGTAGCGGCCGATGCCCAGCACAAATTCTTCCGCCTGCTGCTCACTGCCGCGGCCTACAGCGACCCGCACATGCAGGCAATGTCGGCGGTGACCTTGAAGCCGACCGACGTGGCCATCTGCATTTCCCAGTCCGGGCGCTCCAAAGACCTGCTGATCACCGCCAACCTGGTGCGTGAAAGCGGCGCTTCGTTGATCACCCTGTGCCCGAGCCAGACGCCGTTGGCAGAGCTGTCCACGGTCAACCTGGCGATCGACGTGCACGAAGACACTGAAATCTACACGCCGCTGACCTCGCGTATTGCGCATCTGGTGGTGATCGACGTGTTGGCGATGGGCGTGGCCATGGCGCGCGGGCCGAGCCTGGTCAACCACCTCAAGAGCGTGAAGCGCAGCTTGCGCAGCCTGCGGTTGTCGCCCAAGTCTGTCAAAGCCCTCGACGACTGATTCGAGGTCGTCCTCGGTCAAATGTGGGAGCTGGCTTGCCTGCGATGGCTGTGTATCAGTCGCCGGATATGTCAGCTGACCCACCGCTATCGCAGGCAAGCCAGCTCCCACCTTGGTTTTGCGCTTATTTCAGAAGATTCATCGTCCTGTAACCCTCGCGCCGCCAAACCGTCATCGCCCAAGGCCATCCTGTACTCCCCGTACTCGCATTGGGAGACTCGAAATGGCCCGGCACTACGAAGACAGCAGCACCGTTAAAACCCGTCGTCAGCAAGAAGACCAGCGCCGCATGGCGTTCCGTCGCGCAATCGAAGACCGCTGCGAGGAGCGCCAGTTGCTCCAGAGCATCAGTGACTACCCGGAACTCCACTGGCAGGCACCCGCGGCTGCCCAGCGAAACGCTCAGCCAGCGCGCTGATCTGTACGCGTTCGCTGCGGATAAAGCCCAGGAACGCGTGGGCCACCGGTGACAGGCGCTTGGCCTTGGCTTGCACCAGGCACCAACTGCGGTACAGCGGCAGTTCTTCTACCGGCAGCTCCTTGAGCCCGCCGGTGGCCAGCTCCAGGTTGACTGCGTGGCGCGTCAGCAACGCCACGCCCAACCCTGCATTCACGCACTCGCGCTGCGCCTCGGCCGAGGCCACTTCCACTGTTTGGGTGAAGTGCACGCGTTTTTCCTTGAAGTACTCCTCGCAGGCCAGTCGCGTGCCGGAACCTGGTTCGCGGATGAGCAGCGTGTAGGGTTCCAGGTCTTGAAGGCGCAGCGGTCCTTGCAGGCTTAACGGGTGATCGAGCGGCGCCACGGCGACAATCGGGTTGTTCAGGAACGGCAGGAATTCCAGGCCCATGTCCTGGGGCACCATGGACATGATCACCAGGTCGTCGCGGTTGTCCGACAGCCTGCGAATCACCTGGGCGCGGTTGACCACCGTGAGGTGCAACTGCACCTCCGGGTGCTGGCGTTTAAAGGCCGCGAACAGGTGCGGCACGAAGTACTTGGCGCTGGATTCCACCGCCAGTTTCAGTTGGCCTTGCAGCGAGCCCTGCATGTCCGACAGCTGCATATCGAGGTTTTCCAGGCGCCCGAAAATATCCCGGCTGGCGCGCTGCAAGGCTTCGGCGGCTTCAGTCATGTAGAGCTTTTTGCCGACGTAATCGAACAGCGGCTGGCCGATCAGCTCTTCAAGCTGGCGAATTTGCAGGCTGACGGCGGGTTGCGTGAGAGACATTTCCTCGGCCGCGCGGCTGTAGGAGCGCAAATCACACACTTCATTGAAGATCTGTAATTGACGCAATGTCATACGCATCAATGACTTACGCATTATTTAAATCCTCTCGCCCAAGGCCGTCCGGCCAACTATAAGTCTTTACTTATACACAACCCAATAATTATTGATTTTTGTTAATCCTCCGTTGCGCCTAGTGTGTGTCTCGCGACTGTCATGAAACATTTGGTCACGCGCCGACCCGGATCCAACGGGTCGTAGAACGCAGCAATCGGCTCAAGGGAATTTCCAAGTGATAAAAAAGATCCTGATCGCCAACCGTGGTGAAATTGCCGTACGAATCGTGCGTGCCTGCGCCGAGATGGGCATTCGCTCGGTCGCGGTTTACTCGGACGCCGACCGCCACGCGTTGCACGTTAAACGTGCCGACGAAGCCCACAGCATTGGTGCCGAGCCGCTGGCCGGTTACCTGAACCCGCGTAAGCTGGTGAACCTGGCCGTGGAAACCGGTTGTGACGCCTTGCACCCAGGCTACGGGTTCCTGTCGGAAAACGCCGAGCTGGCAGACATTTGCGCCGAACGCGGGATCAAGTTCATCGGCCCGTCGGCCGAAGTGATCCGCCGCATGGGCGACAAGACCGAAGCGCGCCGCAGCATGATCAAGGCCGGTGTGCCGGTCACGCCAGGTACCGAAGGCAACGTGGCTGATATCGCCGAAGCCCTCACCGAAGGCGACCGCATTGGTTACCCGGTGATGCTCAAGGCCACCTCCGGTGGTGGCGGTCGCGGCATCCGTCGCTGCAACAGTCGTGAAGAACTTGAACAAGCCTTCCCACGCGTGATCTCCGAAGCCACCAAGGCCTTCGGTTCGGCGGAAGTGTTCCTGGAAAAATGCATCGTCAATCCCAAGCATATCGAGGCGCAGATTCTCGGCGACAGCTTTGGCAACGTGGTGCACCTGTTCGAGCGCGATTGCTCGATCCAGCGTCGCAACCAGAAGCTCATTGAAATCGCCCCAAGCCCGCAACTGACGCCTGAACAGCGCGCTTATATCGGCGACCTGTCAGTACGCGCGGCCAAGGCCGTGGGTTACGAGAACGCCGGCACCGTGGAGTTCCTGCTCGCCGAGGGCGAGGTGTACTTCATGGAAATGAACACCCGCGTGCAGGTGGAACACACCATCACCGAAGAAATCACCGGCATCGATATTGTGCGTGAACAGATCCGCATCGCCTCGGGCCTGCCGCTGTCGGTGAAACAGGAAGACATTCAGCACCGTGGTTTCGCGTTGCAGTTCCGCATCAACGCCGAAGACCCCAAGAACAACTTCCTGCCAAGTTTCGGCAAGATCACCCGTTACTACGCGCCCGGCGGTCCCGGCGTGCGCACCGACACGGCGATCTACACCGGCTACACCATCCCGCCGTTCTACGACTCCATGTGCCTGAAACTGGTGGTGTGGGCGTTGACTTGGGAAGAAGCCATGGACCGCGGCCTGCGTGCCCTGGACGACATGCGCCTGCAAGGCGTGAAGACCACCGCCGCCTACTACCAGGAAATCCTGCGCAACCCGGAATTCCGCAGCGGCCAGTTCAACACCAGTTTCGTGGAAAGCCACCCTGAGCTGACCAACTACTCGATCAAGCGCAAACCCGAAGAGCTGGCCCTGGCCATCGCCGCCGCCATCGCCGCCCACGCAGGCCTGTGAGGAATACAACAATGTCCAAGAAAATATTCGTAACCGATACCATCCTGCGCGACGCACACCAATCGTTGCTGGCGACCCGCATGCGCACCGACGACATGCTGCCGATCTGCGACAAGCTCGATAAAGTCGGCTACTGGTCCCTGGAAGTCTGGGGTGGCGCGACCTTCGACGCCTGCGTGCGCTTTTTGAAAGAAGACCCGTGGGAGCGCCTGCGCAAACTGCGCGCCGCGTTGCCTAACACACGCCTGCAAATGCTGCTGCGTGGCCAGAACCTGCTGGGCTACCGCCACTACAGCGACGACGTGGTCAAAGCCTTCGTCGCCAAGGCTGCTGTGAATGGCATCGACGTGTTCCGCATCTTCGACGCCATGAACGACGTGCGTAACCTGCGCGTGGCCATCGAAGCGGTCAAAGCTGCCGGCAAACATGCCCAGGGCACCATCGCCTACACCACCAGCCCGGTGCACACCATTGACGCTTTTGTGGCCCAAGCCAAGCAAATGGAAGCCATGGGTTGTGACTCGGTAGCGATCAAGGACATGGCCGGGCTGCTGACTCCGTACGCCACCGGCGAGCTGGTCAAGGCATTGAAAGCCGAGCAAAGCCTGCCGATCTTTATCCACTCGCATGACACCGCCGGCCTGGCTGCGATGTGCCAACTGAAGGCGATCGAAAACGGTGCCGACCATATCGACACCGCCATTTCCAGCTTCGCTTGGGGCACCAGCCACCCGGGCACCGAGTCGATGGTCGCCGCCCTTAAAGGCAGCGAATTCGACACTGGCCTGAGCCTGGAACTGCTGCAGGAAATTGGCCTGTACTTCTACGCCGTGCGTAAGAAGTACCACCAGTTCGAAAGCGAATTCACTGCCGTCGACACCCGCGTGCAAGTCAACCAGGTGCCGGGCGGGATGATTTCCAACCTGGCCAACCAGTTGAAAGAGCAGGGCGCACTCAACCGCATGAGCGAAGTGCTGGCCGAAATCCCGCGTGTGCGTGAAGACCTAGGCTTCCCGCCGCTGGTCACGCCGACCTCGCAGATCGTCGGCACCCAGGCGTTCTTCAACGTGCTGGCCGGCGAGCGCTACAAAACCATCACCAACGAAGTGAAGCTCTACCTGCAAGGCGGCTACGGTAAGGCGCCGGGCACCGTGAACGAGAAGCTGCGTCGCCAGGCCATTGGCAGCGAAGAGGTGATCGACCACCGCCCAGCCGACCTGCTCAAGCCGGAGATGACCAAGTTGCGTGGCGAAATCGGCGCATTGGCCAAGTCCGAAGAAGACGTGCTGACCTACGCCATGTTCCCGGATATCGGCCGCAAGTTCCTCGAAGAGCGCGACGCCGGCACCCTGGCGCCTGAAGTGCTGTTGCCGATCCCTGAAGCCGGCGGCGTGGCGCGTGCCGGTGGTGAAGGCGTGCCGACCGAGTTCGTCATCGACGTGCACGGCGAAAGCTACCGCGTGGATATCACCGGTGTTGGCGTGAAAGCCGAGGGCAAACGGCACTTCTACCTGTCCATCGACGGCATGCCCGAAGAAGTGGTGTTCGAACCGCTCAATGAGTTTGTCAGCAGTGGCGGCAGCAAGCGCAAGCACGCGACCGAGCCGGGCCATGTCAGCACGGCGATGCCGGGCAACATCGTCGACGTATTGGTCAAGGAAGGCGACGTGGTCAAAGCGGGCCAGGCCGTGCTGATTACCGAAGCCATGAAGATGGAAACCGAAGTGCAGGCAGCGATTGCCGGCAAGGTAACTGCCGTTCACGTGGCCAAGGGCGACCGGGTCAACCCTGGCGAAATCCTGATTGAAATCGAAGGCTGACCCAGCCTTCGACACTACCGCTTAATCCTCGGGGGGGCAGGTGCTCCCCTTTTTTTTGCCTGAAATTTACCGATCGGCGCGGTTAAAAACTCATCTTCCACTCCCCCGTCAGGCCCTGGCTGCGGCTGTGGGTACCGGCATGGGCACTGTAGGTCAGGCCCACGCTGTGTTCGGTGGACAAGGCGAGGTCCAGGCCTGCTTGCATATCGAGGCTATTGCGGTCCAACGAGGTACCGGTGATGGTGAAACTGTCGATGATTCCCGGTGCGGCGCGAGTGGATTGGCGCACTTGGCTGTCGACTTCGCCGTAAAGATGCTTCCAACTGGTACTCACGTGGGGTGTGAGGCTCATCCGATTGTCGAACCGGTACACCGTGGCCAGCCGCAGGCCAAAGGTGCTGTTCAGGTTTTGCTGGGTTTGTGAGCCGACGTTCAGCGCGGTCACGCCGCCCTTTTCTTTAAAGCTGTCACGGTGGTAGCGCTGATAGCCCAGGCCTGCGAAGGGCTCTACCTGTACGTCGGCACTGCCCAATTGGTAGCCCAGCTCGGAAAACACTGTTTGGCTTTGAGCGTTGTAGTTGCCCTGGAGTTGCTCCTTGAAACCGAGCAAGTTGACGTCACGTTTGTTCTTGCCCGCGTGATCACTGTAGAACGCCCCCATGCGCAGGGCCAATGGGCCGTCCTGGCGCACGGCATAACCGCCAAGGTGCAAGCTGTCGAGTTCGCCTTTGAAACGTTGAGCTTGAAGCTCGCTGGTGGACTTGGCGCCCATAACACCGACTCGCCACGCGTCACCCACGGCCCAATCGGCGCCCAGCATCAGGCCTTTGGTGCCCTGTTTGAGCCCGTCGCTGCCGCCTTGTTTGTCGAGCTTGCCGCCGTTGCCCAGGCCTTGCACCCACAAATGGCCATCGCCATGACTGGGCAGCGTGCGCAGGGTTGCGAGCAATGAGTCGCTGATGTGCGCGGTGGCGTTTTGGGTCGCGCCAGCCAAGTTGGCATTTTGGCTGCCTGCCAGTTGCTCGAATGCGGCACCCAGGCCGCCTGGTTGTTGGGACAGTGCGTCAGCGGCTTTTTGCAGGCCTTTGATTTCTTCCGAGGTCAGGTCGCCGGCTTGCAGTGCACGTTGCAAAGCCGGTTTAAGCACTGCAGCCAGTTGCTGGCCGTTGTGAGTCGTCGCCTGGTCGAAGTAGCTGTCGATGGGCACGATTGGAGCCGGTGGCTGGTATTGCCAACGGTCATTGGAAAGATCCAGCTCGAATTGAAAAGGTGCAGCTGCGAAGGCAAACGGAGTACTGGCTACGCCAACAGCCAGGCTGATAGCGCGTGCAAGGTTTAGGACGGAGAAGGGCATGAAGTCATAGCCTCTGGTGAATGAGGCCGGGAATTTAGCGAGATGGCGGGGCGATAACTGTCAGGCTATCGACCCCTGATTTGCGGGAGTTGTCTCTACTGCGGTGCGATTAAAGCCGCATTTGCCTTAGGCTCGTCAGCGCGTGGTTGAGGCTGTTGCCCTAGGCATCACCCCCGCTGCACATAGCCTTTGCCGTAGTGACGCTCCAGGCGCGCCTGGATCAGTTCCAGCCCGAGGGACATCACCCAGTAAATGATCGCGGCGGTCGTGAGCATTTCGATGTATCGATAACTTGATCGCCCGTACGACTGCGCCAGGAACATCACTTCCCACACGCCCATTACCGAGATCAGGGACGAGTCTTTGAGCATGGAGATGAACTGGTTGGTGGCGGGCGGCACGATGGTGCGCATGGCCTGGGGCAGGGTGACGTGCCAGAAGATCGCGCTGTCACGCATGCCCAGGGCCAGGGCGGCTTCTCGTTGGCCGTGGGGAACACCGAGGATGCCGGCGCGGAAGATTTCGCTCAGGTAGGCGCCGTAATTCAGTGAGAGCGCGATGATCCCGGCGACGATGGCGCCTGGTACCAGGCCCAGTTGGGGCAGGCCCAGATAAATCAGCAGGATCTGGATCAACAACGGCGTGCCGCGAAAGAACGAGGCGTAAAAACTCGCAATGCCAAAGGCCACGGCGCTTTTCGACAGGCGCCCCAGCGCGGTGATAAAACCCAGCACCGACGACGCGACTATCGAGCAAAGGCACAGAAACAGCGTCAGCGCTGCGCCTTGCAAAAACCCGTTCGGCGCCAAGTGCACGCCGACCAGGTTGGGCAGTTTGTCGAGGATGATCGAGAACTTCAGGTCAAAGCTCAGGAAGAAGCTGGCGAACAGGCAAAACAGCGCCGCCCACGTCAGGTACAACCGCGTACGAAAGCCAAAGAGTCGCTGTAGCCGCGATGCGTTCACCGGCGGCTGGGGAGGTGTCGGGAAGGCGGTCATTTGCTGATATCGGCGCCGATCCATTTTTGCGACAGCTTGCTCAAGGTGCCGTCCTGTTTCAACTGCGCGAACACTTCACGCACCTTGGCATTCCACTGCGGGTCACCTTTCTCGATGGCCACCGAATTGGGCTCGGCATACAGCGACTCACCGGCGAGCTTGAAGCGCTTGTCCTGGTTCAGGCGCGGTTGGGCAGTGACCAGGTTGGTGAGGATCGCATCCAGGCGCACACCGGCGCCCAGGCCCAGGTCCTGGAAGGCGACGTTATCGGTGTCGTACGGGGCGATCTGCACATCCTCGAACGGGTACTGAAGTTGCGTATCTTCGGCGCCTTCGATCACCAGGTTCTTGTTCAGGTAGCTTTCATAGCTGGACGCGCTGGTGAGGCCGACTTTCTTGCCGCTGAGGTCTTTGGCGCCATGGATGCGCTCATCCTTGGCATTCACAACGATCACCGCAGGCGAGGCGTAGTACTCCACCGGGAAATCAAACACCTCGGCGCGGGCTTTGCTCGGGGTCATGGAGCAGATGCAAATATCGTAGCGGCCGCTCCAGCGACCTGCGGCAATCACATCCCAGGACGGCGTTTCCAGACGCAGCTTCACGCCTAACTTCTGCGCGACTGCCTTGGCCACGTCGACGTCAAACCCATCGAGTTGGTTCTGCTCGTTGAGAAACGAGAACGGCGGGTAGCTTTCCATCAGCACGCCCACCAGTTCTTTCTTTTGCTCAACCCGGTCCAGGGTTGCACCGCCAAAGGCTTGGTTAGAGGCAGCCAGCATCGTCAGGCCCAGGGCCAGCAGCGGTTTAAGTTTCACAATCGACACCTGAATAAAAAAGGGTTGTTATTAACCAGACGGTACGCATTAAATAGTTATAAGAACGACTCTCATAGTGAGTTATTTTCATAAGCTTATGAGTAAAAAGCATATGGGCACAGTAAGCGCAGTAATTCTCGATGGTGGCATGGGCCGTGAACTGCAACGCCGGGGCGCGCCGTTTCGGCAGCCGGAGTGGTCGGCATTGGCGTTGAGCGAAGCGCCGCAGGCGGTAGAGGCGGTGCACACGGCTTATATCCAGAGCGGTGCCAACGTCATCACCACCAACAGCTACGCGGTTGTGCCGTTTCATATTGGCGAAGCGCGGTTTGCTGCCGAAGGCCAGGCGCTTGCGGCGTTGGCCGGTGAATTGGCGCGACGTGCGGTACAGGCTTCAAGCCAGACGGTGCGTGTGGCAGGCTCATTGCCGCCGCTGTTCGGCTCCTACCGGCCCGACTTGTTCGAGGGCGGCCGAGTCAGCGAACTGCTGACGCCACTGGTGAATGGCCTGGCGCCCCATGTCGACCTATGGTTGGCGGAAACCCAGAGTTCAATCGTTGAGGCACGGGCAATCCACGCCGGCCTGCCGCAGGACGGAAAACCGTTCTGGCTGTCGTTTACCTTGAAGGATGAAGACACCGATGAGGTGCCACGCCTGCGTTCTGGCGAACCGGTGGCAGACGCGGCTGAAGCGGCTGCGCAACTTGGTGTGGCGGTGCTGCTGTTCAATTGCAGCCAGCCGGAGGTGATTGGCGCAGCCATTGATACCGCGCGCCAAACGTTTGAGCGCCTGGGGGTGAGCATTCAGATCGGCGCCTACGCTAACGCCTTCCCGCCGCAGCCCAAGGAGGCCACCGCGAACGATGGCCTCGACCCCCTGCGTGACGATCTCGACCCACCCGGCTACTTGCACTGGGCCGCCGATTGGCAGGCACGCGGTGCCAGCCATTTAGGCGGTTGCTGCGGGATTGGGCCGGAGCACATTGCGGTGCTCGCCCAGAAGCTGGCCTGAGGCTTAAATCGCCTGGCGGCGACACTCCGCCAGGCCTTTCAGCTGACCAGAACCGGCCTGGTTCGCTTCGGACAACCACTCTTCAAAGCCTGCGCCCACGGTGGGCCATTCCGAATCCAGAATCGAATACCACGCGGTATCGCGATTCTGCCCCTTCACCACCATATGCTGGCGGAACACCCCTTCAAAGCTGAAGCCCAGTCGTTCGGCCGCGTATTTTGAACGGGCGTTGCCGTTGTTGCACTTCCACTCCAGTCGACGGTAGCCCTGCTCGAACGCGTATTTGGCCAACAAGTACACCGCCTCGGTGCTTTTGGGCGAGCGTTGCATCGGCGCGCCGAAGGTGACGTGGCCGATTTCGATACGGCCGTGGGCCGGGACGATGGACATCAGGCTGAGGATGCCTTGCACATCGCCGCTGACGCGGTCGATCACGCTGAAAAAGTATGGGTCGCTGTTGGTTGCATGGTTGTTGAGCCAGGCATCGAACGTGGCGCGCTCCGGGAAGGGGCCGTAAGGCAAATAGTCCCAGAGTTTCGGGTCGGCACCGGGGCCTTCAAGGGCGCGGAACAGGCCGTCGGCATGCCGCGCCGGGTCGAGTTTTTCCAGACGGATAAAACGCCCTTCAAGCAGTTGAACCGTGGGCGCCGGGACGCCTTTCCAGTCGGCGGGTGAGATAGGCATGCTGCGCTCCTTAAAGACCTTTGCGAAATTGAATGAAACCCGGGCGTTCGGCGATGCGTTCGTACAGCGCAATCGCGGTGGCGTTGGTCTCGTGGGTCAACCAGTGCACCTTGGCACAGTTATCGGCCTTGGCGGTGGCGTAGACAAACTCGATCAACTTACGGCCCACGCCAGTGCCGCGCTGGGCTGGGTCCACCAGCAGATCCTGCAGGTAGCAGGAATTCTCGATGCTCCAGTTGGAGCGATGGTAGATAAAGTTGACCATGCCCACCGCCTTGCCGTCCTGCCAGGCGAGCGCCGAATGGGTCGGCTCGTTGGCATCGATCAGGCGTTGCCAGGTGCTTTGGCTGACGGCGTCCGGCAGTTCGGTTTCGTAGAACTTCAAGTACGCCTGCCACAGCGGCAGCCACGCGGCGTGATCGGCGGCAGTCACTTGGCGGATGTCGATCTGACTCATTCTGAAACTCCTTGGGGAATAAAGCGCGCGAGGGTCTGGTCGCGCACATCAAGGCTGGCAGCCAGGCCTTCGCGCACGCCGGCAATATCGGCTGTGCTGCGGTTCTGGCTGAGTTTGCGCTTGCCGATCAGGCGCTCGACGGGCAGGGCGAAGCCGACGATGGCCTTGAGCATGCCGTCAATGTAGTCGGCCGGGGCGTCGCTGACTTTCCATGGCTGGGCGCGGCTGCCTTCGTGGCGATCGGTGAGGGCGGTGACCACCGCGAGCAGACGCTCGGCGTCGGCAAATACCTCAGCCTTGCCGTAGGCATGCACGGCGATGTAATTCCAGGTGGGCACCACTTTGCCGTGCTCGGCCTTGGCCGGGTAAAACGACGGGCTGACATAAGCGTCGGCACCGGCAAAAATCACCAAGGCTTCGCTGCCATTTTGCAGGTCACGCCATTGCGGGTTGGCCTTGGCCAAGTGCCCGTAGAGCGTGCCATTCGGGCCTTCGTCGGGGTTGAGCAGCAGCGGCAAATGGCTGGCCTGCAGGCCTTGCTCACCAAAGGTCACCAACTGCGCCAGGCGGGTGTGCTGGATCAGTTGCTGCAGTTCAGGCAAATCATTGAGGGCAAAGGCGCGCGGTGTGTACATGGAAATTTTCCTTGGCGAATGCCTGCATCCTAGGCAGGCTAATGGTTCGTTGTAAGAGCCATCTGGCACCAATTTCATAGGTCCAATATGTCGCCCATCGCGCCGCCGCTGTCGTTCAACCCCGCAGGTATCGAGTTGGATCGCCGTCAGGGGCTGACGCGCCAACTCTATGAGGCCCTGCGCCAGCGCGTGCTGGACGGGCGACTGGTCAGCGGCACGCGATTACCCGCCAGCCGTGATTTGGCGGCGGCATTGTCGATTTCCCGAAACAGCGTGGTGCGCGCCTACGATCAGCTGTACGCAGAAGGGTTTATCGAAAGCCGGGTGGGTGACGGCACCTATGTGGCCCAACTGCCCACGGCAAAAAAACTATCCACAAAAGTATCCACAGGGTTTTCAACAGGGTTATCCCCAGCCTTATCCACAAAATGGGCGGATTTACCGGAAGATCTGGACAACGAAGTTATCCACAGTGCGGGCCTGGCACGGGTAAAAAACAACCACCTGGCTCACCCTCCGGCTGGACCGCCTCGGGCATTTCGAGTGGGTGTGCCGGCCTTCGACCTGTTCCCGTTTGATATATGGGCCAAGCTGAATGGGGCGTTCTGGCGCAAGCCGAACCTGGAACTGCTGTGCTATGGCGACCCGGCCGGTGACGATCGTTTGCGCGGTCTGATCGCTGCCTATTTGCGCAGTTCACGTGGCATGCAATGCACGGCTGAACAAATTGTGATCACCAGTGGCGCACAGCAAGCGATTAGCCTTTGTGCACAGTTGCTGGTGGAGCCTGGGGACGGCGTGGCGGTGGAAAACCCCGGTTATCGCGCCGCTGGCCATGCGTTCGCCTTGGCGGGCGCTGGATTGCATGGCGTACCGGTAGACAGCGAGGGCATGGATAGCCAGGTGCTCAATACCCTTGATGACTGTCGTGTGGCCTATGTCACGCCGTCCCACCAGTACCCGCTGGGTGTGGTAATGAGCCTGGCGCGGCGCCTGGAATTGCTGGCCTGGGCCGAGCGTACGGGCGGCTGGATCGTCGAGGATGATTATGACGGAGAGTACCGTTACAGCGGTGCGCCGCTGTCGCCCTTGGCGGCGCTGGATCGCAGTGGCCGCGTGTTATACGTCGGCACCTTCGGCAAGGTGGCGTTCCCGGCATTGCGCCTGGGCTACCTGGTTTTACCGCCGGCCCTTGTGCAAGCGTTTACCCGGCGCCGCGCTGTGGACATGCGCCACTCCGAAGTCAGTACTCAGGCGGTGATGGCTGAGTTTATGGCGGCAGGGCATTTCCAGCGCCACATTCGCCGGATGCGCCGCGCTGCGCTGAGCCGGCGCAATGCTTTGTTGGCCGGTTGGCCGGACGGGTTGCCTGGCGTCGGGGCCTTGCCCAGCGTTGCGGCCGGGCTGCATCTGACAGTGCGAGTGGACAGCCTTGCCCGCGAGCAGACGTTGCTCGCTCAGGCCCATGCGGCGAATGTGGAGATCAATGGTTTGAGTAGCTATTGGCTGGCGTGCACAAGCCCACCACCGGACCAGCGCGCAGGCCTGGTGATGGGGTTCGCCGCTGTGCCCGAGGCGGCCATCGCGCAGGCGCTGGCACGTTTGCGCCAGGCGTGGCAGGCATAAAGACCATCAGCTGTTGAAGAACAGCGACTTGGCCAATTGATCACCGATGCTGCTGCGGTGGATTTCTATCATTTCCCAGTCACTGGGGCCGGTGCGTTGGCGAGAGCCACCAAGGCGCTGTTGTTCACGGGTTTTCAGGTGGCCCTTCTCGAATTTCTCAAGGGCGGCGCCTTTCGTTGCATAGTGAAAGTGCGCGTACCACAGCACAGTGTTGGTCTCTTTATCGCGTACTTCGTACTCGTCCAGATAGCCCTTAGGCGGCCCTTTGACGGCGCGGCGGCTGAAGGTTTTGCCGATCTTTATCAGCCCTTGGCTATGCAGCCACTCCACCCGCGCCGCAGTTGGCGGTTGCTGTTTGAGCATGTCTATGTAGGTTTTTCTACCCAGGCGATAAAGCCGCTGTGCTGCCTCGTTGAGGTTGCGCTTGGTCGAAGCGGCGGAAGTATGACCGCTTTCGGTGAGATTGCGCCGAGTCAGCGCTTGCTCGATATCGTTTGACGCGTCCTCCAGTTGTTTGCCGTAGGCGTCGAACATATCTTGGATGTCCTGGGGCGAATGCCAGGGTTTACGCGAAAAATCCCGGTACTTGTGGGTTTCAGCTCGCTCGCTGTCCAATAGCGTTTGCCCGGTGTTGATGCTGGTATCCAGGTCTACAGTGGCAGGCGCTGGCGGTGGCGGGCTGACCTTTTGCTGCTTGACCCAGACGCCTGGGGTTTTTTCATGAAACGTAGCGAGTACCTTGCCCGTCACGGACGCCCTGACATCGACCAGCGTGCTGTCGGCCTCTTGGGGCTGGGCTATTAAAGTGCCGTCGTAGCGTGTCTTGATGACTTTGCGCCGTGGCGCGGGCGGGGCTTTTGAGCTGCCGGGCTTGGGCTCCAGGGCTTTTTTCTCGCGCAGCAGTTGCGCCAGGTCGTGAATAGCCCGCTGGCTGAATTCGCCAATCTGCTGTCGAAAGCTTTCCAGGCGGGGTTTCAGCAGAAACTGCGGGTGCTCGGCATGCATGTCCAGCAGGCGTTGGTCTGCGCTGGAAAATTGCTCAACCAGGCTGTTGAGCACATCAATGCGTTCATCCAGCGTGCCGCTGTCCCGTTTCATGATTTCATTGAAACTCTCGACGTTCAGTTCGGCTGTATCGACGCTCTGGTCCACCTGCTCTCGCAGCGTGGCAGGGATCTGGCTTTGCTCTTCATCGATACACAAGTAGCGACCCAAGCTGATTTCCAGAGATTTGAGCTCAGCGAGGGTGAGCAGTGGCAACTCGCTCAGGGTTTTTTGAATGACCGTTGCGCCGTCATCTCCCAGCACTTTGAGATCGCTGAAACGGTTGTTGATGAACTCCAGGCGCTTGATGATTGCCAGGTTCAAGGTGGACAGGGTTTGTGCGCTTCGCGCCTGGTTTTTATAGTCAATGTCTACTTCGGGGTCGAGGATCAGGGACGAAGCCTTCAAGGCCTCTTTATAGCCCACCAATTGTTGTTCCACGACTACCTGAGTCAGTTGTATTTGCTGTTTCAGGTATTCACTCATGTTGCTCTGATAGGTGGGCACGGCCTCGATGATGCTCAAGGACTTCAACTGACTGATCGCTTCATCGTAAGCCGCCAGCCGGTTGTCGACGTTGCCTATGAACGCTGTACGCAGCAGGTCCGTGGAAGGGCCGGGGGCGGCGTCCAGTGCAGGCTTTGCCTTAAGCACGTCCAATTGTTTGCTGGTGGCGACCGCGTCGAAGGCGTTGAGCTGGGTCATGAGTGTTGCAACGCGCTCAGGCTGATCGACCTTGACCGCTCGCCGACGGTGTCGAAGACCTCCACCGCGCAGTCGCAAACGGACATCAACAAACCACTGGCCCGCCAGGTTGCCGATCAACGGCGGGCCCGTACGCAACGGTGCCTTCGGGTCAATGATGATGACACTGTCGTTGTCATCCACCCTTACCTCGAACCAACGCTCACCAACCGGTGCATACCACTTGTCTGCAAGTGGATACAGGTTCAAGTGGCGCCCGGGCGTTTTGTTTTGTTCGCCAAGTTTATCGGGTTTGGCGACGTTGAAGCCGTCAAGTGTCTTGGCCAGGCCCAAGCGGCTATGGCTCAGGGCCCCCAGGATGTGTACGGCGTCTTGATGCTTGGCGGGCAGTTGGCTGTCGGGAATATTTGCTTGTTGCACAGCAGTATATTTTTTCTCGGTGACGGGTGGTTTATCGGCAGTTTCGATCGGTGTTGACTCGGATTCAGTTTCGATCTTCGGCGCCTCGAACTGTTCCAGCGGGCGCGGATGGCGCAGGGCGATGTGCAGGGTCAGAGCCATGCCCAGGTTGAGGAATACATCGACTAACGCTGTCCACGAAGCTTGTTGATCCCCCTTGTTCACAGCCTCCTCGGTGGCTTGCAGGTCGTCCATGATTTGCCAGACCCAGGCGGCAATTCCGACGGTACGGCCCATGAACGGCAGGGCAGCGTTGAAGATTTGCCAGCCAGTGTGTCGAAACGTCGCCCAGCGTTTCTGCACATTGGACACCGACTGGCGGTCCGCCAATTCGACCATGGCGGTGGCGTTGGCCTTGAACAGCATTGCCAGGGCGTCATTGCCCACTTCTTCATCGGTCAGGGTCACGGGGCCGCTCATGTACAGCACGGTAAGGGGTTCGACCAGGGCTCGCACCACCGTCCAGGGCGAGGGCAAGGTGTCCGGGAACACATATTGGGCGTAGTTGAAGCTTTGCGCTTGCGGCAGCCAGGCCAGCACCGATTCGCGCAAGGGGCGGTCATGTTTGATGGCGTACAGCAGGTTTTGCCGTGACGGGAATTGCATCAGCATCGGTTCCAGCAACGGGCGATAAAGCAGGCACGGACCGGCGCTGGCGTTCCTTGGACCGATCACGAACATATTGGCGACCACGTCGCGCTCATGGCCGGGGCGCAGGGTGGGCACGAAGGCCAGGGCGCGGATAACAATGGGCTGCCCGTCTACATGCCGGTCGTATTCATCGGCGTGCATCACGGCGGCAACGTAGCGGTAGCCGAGTTCATCAATTGCGCCCTGTTGGCGGATTTTCATTTGCAGGGCCAACAGCGGCAGTTGCAGGCGCAGGTGGTTGATGTAGAGCTGCTGGCGGTGACTGGATTGCGCCGGGTCATCGAGCAGTTTCTGTTTGATCAGCACGGGATAGTGCTTGCCGATATCAACGTCTTCGATCAGGTCTTTCAAATAGCTGAAGGACAGCCAACTGGGGACGCCATCGTCATTGCCGTTGTAGTGCACCGTGGTGTTGCCGGTGGGCAGGCCGGTGAGGTTGTCCAACGCCAGATCGATCAGGCTGCGACGGGTGATGTCCACGCTGCCCGGCACGACGAGCGTGCCCCACACCACCGGGCTTTCGATCACCACCTCGATTTTGTCCAGGTTCAGGCTCGCACCGTCTTTATGCGAGTGGATGCGGCTTTGCAGTTGTGTGCGGGCATAGTCGCGAATGGGGGCAATGCCGTCCCGGAATGTTTCGCCGTGATAATGGGTATGCAGTTGGGCCAGGTCGATCATGTAGCGGCTATAGGCGGCGGTGTCCGAGTCCGATGCCGAAGCGAGCCAGTCGGGCAGTTGATGATGAACGTCTCGGATACTCGAGAGTTGGTGATCGCTCATCTCTTCGATGCTGGGCACAATGCGGGCGACGGTGGCCGGGCTTGCCTGCTCCTCTGCCGGCTCCTCGACAAAGGCCTGGCCGTAACTGCCGATGGCGCGGATTTGTAGTTCGATCAGAGTACAGGCCAGTGTGTCGAAAAAGTTGCCATCGGGTTCATACAAGCGCCATTGCAACGTGGTATCGCGCTTTGGCGCACTCAACCGGGCGGGCAGCGAGGCGCCGAATGTTTCAAGTGACTCAAAGGTTTCGTAACCGCTTACCAGCGAGTGCGTCAGGATCAATGGGCGTTTGTCATGCTCGCCAACCAACACGGCGATGTCCATGAAACTGACGTGGGTGGACTCGCCGTCCCGGAGTAGATCGACATCAACCAGGTAGGCGTGACTCTTGTAGCGATCATTCAACGAGCGTCTGTCCCGGTCGGGTTTCTGGAACACTCCACGGGCCATGGCCGCTTGGTGCTCATCCAGGCCTTGCTCTTCGGTGACGTTCCACACTTTCCTCAGCGAGTTGGAAAACGTCTGCCAGCGTGGTCCGCTGCTACCGTTGGAGGCGTTCCAGAAGTTAAGTTGCTGTTCCTGAAAAGCGATGAACAGAAAGTCGGATAACTCATTGATCAAGCGCGCGATGGCATCGATCTTCACCTCAAGGTGCACAGGCGCCGCCGCGTACGGCTGCAAAGTGAGGAAGTGCTCGCCATCGATGTAAGTTACCCGCTCGCGGGACAGCGCTTGATGAGCCAGCACTGAGGTCAGGGATTGAAGAACGGCTGGCGCCGGTTCGACAGTGCTGCCCACGACATTCCAGCGAGGGCTGACCACCATGGCCAGGTCGGGGTCGATATTGAGGGTGGGGTAGAGTTCTTTGAGTGCCGCGCGCAACGTGGTAGCGGCGACCTCGTGGGTGGTGGGCCCGGTGGTTAACTGGGTGAGCAGTTCATAGGTGCTGGGTGGGCGATGATTGTTGTTAAGTAGATCGTTGGGCATGTGTTGCTCCGCTGCAATCGCTAGCCTGGACGGGCGTTGAGGAGGTGCAAGGTAGCGATGGCCGTTGCCGGGAGGACGGTAGATAAATAGTGGTGGCGCCGCTAAATCAGATCAGACGCACTCGCCCGTGAAGGGCCGGTAGAGAGCTGGGTGAGCAGCGCTATCCGTGCATCCGGACGCGGTGTGTTGGTGGGCGTGGTGCTTGAAGCGGAGGCGTTCATGATGAGGCTTCCCTGTCTGGCCGTTTGGTGGAACTAGCCTGAGGTAAAGGCCAGGCGTTCCATGCCAGGGCGCGGCCACACAGAGAGGCGGTGCTTAGATAGGCCACCTTCACGAGCGCATTTGAAGGCGCCCGTCAAACCAAGGTGCTTCAGGTGCCGGATTTGATCTTGGTCCAGGCCCTTGTTCTGGCGCGTTCGGCTTTGCTGTCCAGAGGTTTAAGGGTGTAGAGCGTGGCCATGGCGGTGTCGGTCGGATACAAGTTGGGATTGTGGCGAATGGCAGGGTCGACGCTCTCGGTAGCGTCCTTGTTCGGATTGGGGTAGCCGACAAAGTCACTGATGGGCGCGATCACTGTGGGTTGCAGCAGGTAGTTGATGAAGGTGTAGGCGTCGTCCGGATTTTTAGCGCCTTTGGGGATGGCGAGCATGTCGAACCAGATGGGCGCGCCCTCCTTGGGTAGACGCATGTCCACGGTCACGCCATTTTTGGCTTCTTTGGCACGGTTGGCGGCCTGGGAGAAACTGCCTGAATAACCCACCGCCACACAAATATCACCGTTGGCGATATCGGCCATGTACTTGGAGGAGTGAAAGTAGGTGATGTAGGGGCGGATCTTCATCAGCAGCGCTTCGGCCTTGTCGTAGTCCTTGGGATTGCTGCTGTTGGGGTCCAGGCCCAGGTGCTGCAAGGCCAGTGGCAGGATCTCGGAGGGCGAGTCCAACAGCGCCACACCACATTGCTTGAGCTTGCTGATGTTCTCTTCCTTGAAGATCAGATCCCAACTGTCTACCGGCGCATTGTCGCCCAGGGCGGCCTTGACCTTGGCCGGGTTGAAGCCAATGAGGATGGTGCCGTACATGTAAGGCACGGCGAATTTATTGTCGGGGTCGTTGGCTTCGATCAGCTTCATCAGCTTGGGGTCGAGGTGGTTCCAGTTCGGCAGCTTGCTGCGGTCCAGCGGCTGGAATACGCCGGCTTCGATCTGCTTGGCCAGGAACACGTTGGACGGTACCACCACGTCATAGCCGGAATTGCCGGTGAGCAATTTGGCTTCCAGCGCTTCGTTGGTGTCGAAGATGTCGTAGACCAATTTGATCTTGGGGTTCTGCGCCTTGAAGTCTTCCAGGGCTTTGGGCGTGATGTAGTCGAACCAGTTGTAGACCTTGAGGGTTTTCTCTTCGGCGTGGGCCGCGCCACCGATGACGGCGGCGCAGAGGACGAGTGACTTGAGCCTGTTCATTGGGCTGCTCCTTCAAAACTTTCGAGGACGTTGACGGCGTTGATGCCGATTTCTTCCACTGCGTAGCCGCCTTCCATCACAAACAGCGTGGGCTTGCCCAGCCGGGCGATGCGCGCGCCCATGGCCAGGTAGTCCGGGCTGTCGAGCTTGAACTGCGAGATAGGGTCGTCCTTGAACGTGTCCACGCCCAGGGACACGACGATGATGTCGGCGCCGTAGCGCTCGATCTGGGCGCAGGCTTCTTCCAGTGCGGCACTCCAGGCTGCCCAACCGGAACCGGCCGGCAGTGGATAGTTGAAGTTGAAGCCTTCGCCTTCACCTTCGCCCAGCTCGTCGGCATAGCCCAGGAAGAACGGAAACTCTGCTTCCGGATGGCCATGAATCGAGGTGAACAACACGTCGCTGCGTGCGTAGAAAATCGACTGGGTGCCGTTGCCGTGGTGGTAATCCACATCCAGGATCGCGACGCGTTTGTGGCCTTGGTCGAGGAAGGCCTGGGCGGCAATGGCGGCGTTGTTGAGGTAGCAATAACCGCCCATCAAGTCGCCCGCAGCATGATGCCCAGGTGGGCGGCACAGGGCGAAGGCACTGTGGGCGCCGCTCTGGATTGCTCGTTGCGCCGAGAGGGCCACTTGCGCCGCGCTGTAGGCCGCTTGCCAGGTGCCGGCGGTAATCGGCGCACCGCCGTCGAAGCTGTAATAGCCCAACTGGCCATGCAGGCTTGTGGGGATTACCCGGCGCAGCGTGCGCGCGGGCCAGGTGTAGGGCAGCAAGTCGCCCTCCTGGCCGTACTCGGTCCAGCGCTGCCAGGCGCCTTGGAAGAAGTCGAGGTAGTCGTGGCTGTGGATACGCTGCAGCGGTGCCAGGCCGAAATCCTGCGGCGCGTGTACCGGGCCCAGTTCGCGGTCTTTGACCCGTTGCAACACGTGGTCGGCGCGCGAGGGCATTTCAAAGCAGGGCATCAGTTGCCCGTCCATCAATTCACAGCGGCCATGGTGCAGGTGGTGATCGTCCGAGTAGATCGTCAGCATTTGTTGTTCTCCGCAGGCTGTATCGGTGGGTCCAGTCTTGCGGCGGGCGTGCTTTAAGAGAACGGCAGGAGCGGCCAAAAGGGGATAATTATGGCCAAATTATCTGTCCTGAATTCGCCCCTCAATGAAGCATCATGCGCGAAATTGGCTCGGCGCCACGCCACTCCAACGCACAAAGGCATGCCTGAAACTTGCCGTTTCGCTGAAGCCCAGTGCCTCGGCAATCCGGTAAATCGGCCAGTGGTCCTCAGCCAGCAGTTGCTTGGCGCGCTCGAAACGCAGCTCGTCCAGCAGCTCCTGGTAGCTGCAGCCCAGGTCATGCAGATGCCGGCGCAGGGTGCGTGCCGAACAGTTCATCTGCTCGGCCAAGCCCTCCAGGCCCGGCGCTGCGTTGAGCTGTGCGGCGAGCAGCTGGCGAATTCTGCCGAGCCAGGCCTGGCGCCCGGTGAACTCCAGGTTTTGTTTGCGGCAACGCTCGGCCATCGCCTGGTGAGTAATGGCGTCGGCCAGGGGCAGCGGCTGGTCCAGCCAGTGTTTGTCGAAGGCAAAGGCATTGGCGGTGGCCTGAAATTGCAGCGTGCAGGGGAAGCGCTCGGCGTAGCGCATGCGATAGTCGGGGGCATCATGTTCAAAGCGCGCAGCCAGTAAGGGCAGAGGCTGGCCGAGCAGGTCGTCGCAGATCACTTTCAATGACGCCAGGCACAGCTCGACGTTGAACATTTCCAGGCTGGGGTTTTCCCGATAGTCGCCGGCGGTGAACCAGATTCGCTCACCGTCCTCTTCAAGGCTCAACTCGAACAGTGTTCCCAGCAGCGCCGGATACCGCAGGGCCAAGCGTAATGCGTCACCAAAGGTGGCACTGGTGAGCAGGGCGTAACCGAGCATGCCGTAGGCCGACACATGCATTTGTGCGCCCAGCTCCAGGCCGACATCGCGGCGCAGGGCCACGGCATTGGCGCACACGCGCATTTCCTGATTGGTGGTGATGCGCGTGTCGGCCCGGCTCAAGTCCGCCGCACAGATGCCGCTGCCGGCCAGCAGCGCCTCGTGCGGCAAGCCTTTGAAGGTGTTAAGCACCAGCGAAACAGCATTGAGGGTGGTGAGGTGGGAATGCAGCATGGAAACTTCCAGCCAGGGGATGGCTGGAAGTGGAGCAAGTTACATGCCGGTCAGCTCAGTTCGCCGCACAGGTCCAGTTCCACCAGGCGGCGCACTTCACTGGCCTCAAGCCCGGCGCCGAGCAGGGCATTGAGCTTGCCGAACGCCGCTTCACGGGTCATGCCGCCACCGGACAGCACGCCCACGCCGCGCAGGCGGCTGCCGGCTTCGTACACGTCCAGTTCCACGCCGCCTTCATGGCATTGAGTGATTGCCACGACGGTTACACCCAGCTCCTGCGCACGCTTGAGGCTGGCGAGAAAATCAGGGTTATCGCTCGGCCCCGTGCCGCTGCCGAAGCATTCCAGCACCAGCGCCTGGATGCCGCTGTCGATCAACGCGTTCAGTTGCGCGGCAGCGATGCCCGGCACCAGCGGCAACACGCCGACATTGGCCAAGGCTTTGGGCTGGCGGTAATGCAGGGCGGCCGGGATCATGTCGGCCTGGGCGACGCCGCCATTGCGCTGCAGGGCCGCAAACGGGTGGCGACCGAAGCTGCGGATTTTCGCGCAACGGGTCGGTGCCATCAGCGCGCCGTGGAAGTACAGCTGCACGCCCGGCGCCAGGCCTTCGCCCAAGGCTGTCAAGGCGCCGCTCACGTTTTCCCAGGCATCGCTGTCGGGCACGCCGGCCGGCAGCATGGAGCCGGTGAAGACTACCGGCGCCGGCAGGCCCAGCAGTTGAAAACTCATGGCTGCCGCGCTGTAGGCCAGGGTGTCGGTGCCGTGCAGGATCAGCACCGCATCGCAGCCTGCGTCCACGGCCTCGACCACGGCGCTGCGCAGATGCTGCCAGTAAGTGGGCGTCATGTTGGCGCTGTCGATCAGCGGCGACATCTCTTGAAAGCGCCAGATGGGCACTGCTGCATCGGTGAGCTGTTCGCGCATGCGCGCCTCAAAACCCGACGCAGGCGCCAGGCCGTTGGCGCTGGCCTGCATGCCAATGGTGCCGCCGGTGTAGAGCACCATCACGTTGTTAGCTGGTTGCATGAAAAATCTCCTGAACGAAAAACGCCGCCGGGCCCAGAGCATGCCCAAGGCCGGGCGGCGTGTCATCTAGCGGTGATTAACGTTGCGCTTGAGCGCTCAGTTCAGCCGAGGTGACTTCTGCCTTTGCCGGGTTGGCCGGCCAGGCCTTGCGGTCCAGGTCCAGGTCAGGGAACTGGCTGGAGTCGAACACCGGCGTCTTGATGCCTGCGGCACGCTGGTTGTCGTAGTCATTGAGGATGCGCATGGCAATCTTGAACAGGAACGCCAGGGCGAACAGGTTGACGAACGCCAGCAGGGTCATGGTGATGTCGGCGAAGGCGAACACGGTGCTCAGGTTCTCGATCGAACCCCAGAAAATCAGCACCAGCACCAGCGCACGGTAGCCCATCAGCACCTTGCGGTTGTTACCCACCAGGAAGCGCAGGTTGCTCTCGCCGAGGTAGTAGTTGTACATGATCGAGGTGAACACGAACAACGCCAGGGCCACCGAGATGAACATGCGGCCCCAGTCACCGACCACCGCCGCCAGGGAGTTCTGGGTCAGGGCAATGCCGTCGCCTTCAAAACCTGGGGTGTAGAAACCGGAGAGCAGGATCAGCAACGCGGTGCAGGTACAGATCACGAAGGTGTCGAGGAACACGCTGAACGCCTGCACCACGCCTTGGGCGATCGGGTGTTCTACCGAGGCCACTGCCGCCACGTTAGGCGCACTGCCCAGACCGGCTTCGTTGGCGAACACGCCGCGCTTCACACCCATGATGATCGCGCTGCCCACCAGGCCACCGAAGGCTTGGTCGAGGCCGAAAGCGCTTTTGACGATGGTCGCGAGCATGGCCGGCACGTGGTCGAATTGCAGCACGATCACGTACAGGGTCACAGCGATGTAGACCAGGGTCTTGACCGGCACCAGCAGGTCGGCAATCGAAGCGATGCGCTTGATCCCGCCGATGAACACCAGGCCCAGCAATACCGCCAGCGCCAGGCCGGTGTAGGTGGTGTCCAGGCCAAAGGCGTTGTTCAGCGAGTGAGTCACGGCGTGGGCTTGCAGGCCGTTGAAGGCGAAACCGAAAGTCACCAGCAACAGGAACGCCATGACCATACCCAGCCAGCGCTTCTGCAAGCCGTGCTGGATGTAATACGCCGGGCCGCCACGGTAGGTGCCCTCGGCATCGGTGCGCTTGTACAACTGGCCGAGGGAGCACTCGATAAAGCTCGAGGACATGCCCACCAGCGCGGTGACCCACATCCAGAACACGGCACCCGGGCCACCCAGGGTCACGGCAATGCCGACACCGGCGATGTTACCGGCACCCACGCGGCCGGCCAGGCTGAGCATCAGCGCCTGGAAGGAACTGAGCTGGCCGGCGCTGCTCTTCAGGCTGTCTTTGAACACCGAGAACATGTGGAAAAAGTGACGCAACTGTACGAAACGCGAGCGGATCGTGAAATAACCGCCGAGCCCGACAATGAGCACGATCAGTACTTTCCCTGAGAGGAAGTCGTTGATGACTTCGAGCATGGAGTGTTCCTCGCTGATTTTTCTAATGGCAAACGCAGGACGGTCCGACGCGTCGCTCAGCACCAGGCAGTGCACGACGCTTCGCCCCAATCCTTTTGCGGGTGTTGTTATTCATGCGCTTTCGCGATGTCTGCGGGCCTCGTTACCGACGGCCGCAGACGCGAAGAGGGGCGGCACTATACCTAGGCGAGCGTGATCCGTCTGCACGGGGCGATTAAAGGTTTCAGCCAGGCGGTTGCAGGCAAGGAGGGTTTGCAGGGCGATATTGGATTTTTTATGGGCGTCATTTCACAACCTTGGGGCAAAAAAAAGGGCCTGAAGAACGAGCCTTCAGGCCCTCAAAAGGTGAGAGGTGTCTAGTCCCTCAACCTGGTGAGCGGTGCATCAAACGCTTAGGCCTTCAGCGGGACCAAACGTGGAGCAATCATGTTTTCGGGGCGCAGGATGTCGTCGAGCATGGCGTCGTCGAGCAAGCCTTCTTCGCGCACCAGTTCCAGCACGCCGCGGCCGCTTTCGAGGGCGATACGCGCAATGCGGGTGGCGTTTTCATAGCCGATGTACGGGTTCAGCGCGGTGACCAGACCGATGGAGTGTTCCACCAGTTCGCGGCAACGGGCTTCGTTGGCGGTGATGCCGACGATGCAGTGTTCGCGCAGCATGTCCATGGCGCGTTGCAGCAGGCGGATCGAGTCGAAGATCTTGAAAGCGATCAGCGGCTCCATCACGTTCAACTGCAGTTGGCCGCCTTCGGCTGCCATGGTCAGGGCCAGGTCGTTACCGATAACCTGGAACGCGACCTGGTTCACGGCTTCCGGGATCACCGGGTTAACCTTGCCGGGCATGATCGAGCTGCCTGGCTGGCGTGCCGGCAGGTTGATCTCGTTGATGCCGGTGCGTGGGCCGCTGGACAGCAGACGCAGGTCATTGCAGATCTTCGACAGCTTCACCGCAGTACGCTTGAGCATGCCGGAGAACAGCACGAAAGCGCCCATGTCGGAGGTGGCTTCGATCAGGTCGGCAGCCGGAACCAGCGGCTGGCCGCTGATCAGCGCCAGGCGTTGTACGGCCAGGGCCTGGTAACGCGGGTCGGCGTTGATGCCGGTGCCGATGGCGGTGCCGCCCAGGTTCACTTCGGTCAGTAGCTCTGGCGCCAGTGTTTTCAGGCGAGCCAGGTCTTCACCCAGGGTGGTGGCGAAGGCGCGGAATTCCTGGCCGAGGGTCATCGGCACGGCATCTTGCAATTGGGTACGGCCCATTTTCAGCACGTGGCCGAACTCGATGCCTTTGGCGGCGAACGCCTGGATCAGGCTGTCGAGGCTGGCCAGCAGCGCGTCATGGCCCAGCAGCAGACCCAGGCGGATCGCGGTTGGGTAGGCGTCGTTGGTCGACTGCGCCATGTTCACGTCGTTGTTGGGGTGCAGGTACTGGTACTCGCCCTTGTTGTGGCCCATGGCCTCCAACGCGATGTTGGCGATGACTTCGTTGGCATTCATGTTGGTCGAAGTGCCAGCGCCGCCTTGAATCATGTCCACCACGAACTCTTCGTGGAAATCGCCGCGGATCAGACGGGCACAGGCTTCGCTGATGGCAGCGTGCTTGGCTTCGCTGAGCTGGCCCAACTCGCGGTTGGCGTCAGCGGCTGCTTGCTTGACCATTGCCAGGCCGACCACCAATTTCGGGTAATGCGAAATCGGAACGCCCGAGAGGCGGAAGTTGTTCACCGCTCGCAGGGTCTGGATGCCGTAATACGCTTGAGCCGGTACTTCGAGTACGCCAAGCAGGTCTTTTTCTGTGCGGAATGATGCAGCGGAGGACATGACGGAAATCATCTCGATATGGACCCGGAACAGGCCGGAACGCTGCGAATGCTAGGCTTGTAGAAGTTTTTGGGCCAATGCTGTTAAACACTGGCCTATGCACAAACGGCATAATGTTGATGTGACCCGGTTATCATGGCGGGCGTGTGTGCCAAAATGGTGCGTGTCCGTGGGAGGAAGCGATGAACCTTGAGAGCAAATGGCTGGAAGACTTCAGCGCCCTGGCGGCAACCCGCAGCTTTTCCCAGGCAGCGGAGCGGCGCTTTGTCACCCAGCCAGCGTTCAGCCGGCGTATCCGGAGCCTTGAAGCCGCGTTGGGCCTGACGTTGGTCAACCGTTCGCGCACGCCCGTCGAGCTGACGGCGGCGGGGCAGCTGTTCCTGGTCACCGCGCGCACGGTGGTCGAACAGCTCGGTGAAGTGCTGCGCCATTTGCATCACCTGGAAGGTGGGCAGGGCGAAGTCATGCAAGTGGCGGCCGCGCACTCCCTGGCATTGGGCTTCTTCCCGCGCTGGATCGCGCAACTGCGTAACGAGGGCCTTAACATCGCGACCCGACTGGTCGCCACCAACGTTGGCGATGCAGTGCACGCCCTGCGCGAAGGCGGCTGCGACTTGATGCTGGCGTTCTACGACCCGGATGCGGCCATGCAGATGGACGCGGAAATCTTCCCGTCGCTGCACCTGGGCAACACCGAGATGCTCCCGGTGTGCGCCGCCGACGCCGACGGCAAACCGCTGTTCGACCTGGAGGGTGAGGGCAGCGTGCCGTTGCTGGCCTACAGTGCCGGCGCCTTTCTCGGGCGCTCGGTAAATTTGCTGCTGCGCCAGCGCGCCCTGCGTTTCACCACCATTTACGAAACTGCCATGGCAGACAGTCTCAAGAGCATGGCCCTTGAAGGCTTGGGTATCGCCTGGGTGCCGCAGTTGAGCGTGCGTGCCGAACTGGCACGTGGCGAACTGGTGGTGTGCGGCGGCCCGCAATGGCATGTGCCGCTGGAGATTCGTCTGTATCGCTGCGCGTTGGTGCGCAAGGCGAACGTGCGGCTGCTGTGGCGCAAGTTGGAAGGTGGAGCTGCACAAAACACTTGAGCGCAATGCAGATCAACTGTGGGAGCTGGCTTGCCTGCGATGCAGGCACCTCGGTACATCAGCCATAGTGAGGTGATGCTATCGCAGGCAAGCCAGCTCCCACATTGACCCTTTTTCTCAGGGGAAATTTGCGCCGGTTTCGCTGACTTAGAAGTCAATAAAACCGCCACTTTGCGCCGTAAGACAGATGGTCATTCCAGGGGCTGTTTATCTGGATTATTACGGTATACTGCGCGGCCTTCGGCCGGTCCAACCGGCCTTAATTCGTACACCAAGCCACGCCGGATTTCCCGCGTGGCTTGTTGTTTTTTGACGCGCCTGCGGGCGCCCAGAGAGAAGAGGCACGACGATGAGTGCATTGGTTGGCGTGATCATGGGCTCCAAGTCCGATTGGTCCACCCTTAGCCACACCGCCGATATGCTGGAAAAACTCGGCATTCCGTATGAAGTGAAAGTGGTCTCTGCCCACCGCACCCCGGATTTGCTGTTCCAGTATGCCGATGAAGCAGAATCCCGTGGCATCGAGGTGATCATCGCCGGTGCCGGCGGTGCGGCGCACCTGCCAGGCATGTGTGCGGCCAAGACCCATCTGCCGGTGCTCGGTGTGCCGGTGCAGTCGTCGATGCTCTCGGGCGTGGATTCGCTGTTGTCCATCGTGCAGATGCCGGCCGGTATTCCGGTGGCTACATTGGCAATCGGCAAGGCCGGCGCGATCAACGCTGCGTTGCTGTCCGCCAGCATCCTGGGCGCCAAGCACCCGCAGTTCCATGCGGTGCTGAAAAAATTCCGTGCTGAGCAGACAGACAGCGTGCTGGACAATCCAGACCCACGTATCGCCTGAAGGTATTGATTGATGAAAATCGGTGTAATCGGTGGCGGCCAACTGGGTCGCATGCTGGCCTTGGCGGGCACCCCGCTGGGGATGAACTTCGCTTTCCTGGACCCGGCGCCGGACGCCTGTGCCGCTGCCCTGGGTGAACACCTGCGCGCTGACTACAGCGACCCGGACCATCTGCGCCAACTGGCCGATGAAGTCGACCTGGTGACCTTCGAATTCGAAAGCGTCCCGGCCGAAACCGTGGCCTTCCTGTCGCAGTTCGTGCCGGTGTACCCGAGCGCCGAAGCCTTGCGCATCGCGCGTGACCGCTGGTTCGAGAAGAGCATGTTCAAGGACCTGGGTATCCCGACCCCCGCCTTCGCCGATATCCAGTCCCAGGCGGACCTTGACGCCGCCGTTGCCAGCATCGGCCTGCCAGCCGTGCTCAAGACCCGCACCCTGGGTTATGACGGCAAGGGCCAGAAAGTCCTGCGCACTGCTGCCGATGTGGTCGGCACTTTTGCCGAACTGGGCAGTGTTGCCTGCCTGCTGGAAGGCTTTGTGCCGTTCACCGGTGAAGTTTCTCTGATCGCTGTGCGCGCCCGTGACGGCGAGACCCGCTTCTACCCGTTGGTGCACAACACTCACGACAGCGGCATTCTCAAGCTGTCCGTAGCCAGCACCGACCACCCGCTGCAGGCCCTGGCCGAAGACTATTCCAGCCGCGTGCTCAAGCAGCTGGATTACGTCGGCGTGATGGCGTTCGAGTTCTTTGAAGTCGACGGCGGCCTCAAGGCCAACGAAATCGCCCCGCGCGTGCACAACTCCGGGCACTGGACCACCGAAGGTGCCGAGTGCAGCCAGTTCGAAAACCACCTGCGGGCGGTGGCGGGCTTGCCGCTGGGTTCCACAGCGAAGGTCGGCGAGAGCGCCATGCTCAACTTTATCGGCGCAGTCCCGCCGGTAGAAAAAGTCATCGCCATTGATGACTGCCACCTGCATCACTACGGCAAGGCTTTCAAGGCCGGGCGTAAAGTTGGCCACGCCAACCTGCGTTGCAAGGACCGTGCGACCCTTGAGGCGCAGATCCTCAAGGTCGAAGCATTGATCGCCGAGCAATAACCTTGAGGGCGGCGGGAACCATTGGTTATCGTCGCCTCTCTGATTGCAGGACGCTAAAGTCTGACTAGGCTTTTGTGTAGTTCACATCATTCAGAGGGAAATGCCATGGGTATCATCGGAACCATCTTTATCGGCTTGATCGTCGGCCTGCTGGCTCGTTTCCTCAAGCCTGGCGACGACAGCATGGGCTGGATCATGACCATCCTGCTGGGTATCGCAGGTTCCCTGGTCGCCACCTACGGTGGTCAGGCCCTGGGCATCTACCAGGCGGGTCAAGGCGCGGGCTTCCTCGGCGCGCTGATCGGCGCCATCGTGCTGTTGGTGATCTACGGCCTGCTGAAAAAGAAATGATCTAAGCGACAAAGCCCTCTGCGCTGCGCAGGCGCAGAGGGCTAGAATGCTCGGCATCTGAACTTGCCGAGCTTTTTCATGCGCCGTCTTCTATTCACACTTCTCCTGTTGGGCTCTGGCCTGGCGCACGCCGGTGAACTGCCGGAAACCGATTGGCTCGACTTGATGCCGCTTTCAGACCAGAAAGCCCTCGAGGCCATGCCCGAGATCGACCACAACTCCCCCGAAGCCCAAGGCACCTTCACCGATAAAGGTGGCTTGAAGCAGAGCAAAGGCTTGCCGGCGGTGATGTATTCGACCAAGACCGTGGCCGCCATGAACGGCAAGAACATCCGCATTGGCGGCTACCCGGTGCCGTTGGAAACCGACGCCAAGGGCCGCAGCACGCTGTTTTTCCTGGTGCCATACCCGGGCGCCTGCATCCACGTGCCGCCACCGCCACCTAACCAACTGGTGCTGGTGCGTTATCCCAAGGGGCTGAAGCTGGATGATATCTACACGCCGCTGTGGGTGACGGGCACGTTGAAGGTGGAGAAGGTCAACAATGACCTGGCGGACGCGGCGTATGCGCTGGATGCGGGGAAGGTCAGGGTAGTGAAAGAGTCCGATCTCTAGATCATGACGCAGAACCCAATGTGGGAGCGGGCTTGTGTGGGAGCTGGCTTGCCTGCGATTCAGGCACCTCGGTGTATCAGTGAAACCGAGGTGATGCTATCGCAGGCAAGCCAGCTCCCACACAAGCGTGCTCACACATGTTGATTGGTTTTTACAGAGCGAAGCTGGCGATGCTCACACCCAAGGTATGGCTTTGACCCGGCGCCAAGCTCACCACATCATCCAGCACATTCGCCGTTTCGATGCACAGCATGCCCTGCCAGCCATCATCGGCCATGTCGTCAAACGCCTTGGCGCGTTCGGTCCATGGGTTCCAGATCACGGTCGAGCTCGAACCCTGGCTGGTGAGCTGAATGCGGCGCTGCCAATCCTTATCGACAATATTCAACTGCGCCGGCGTATCCAGGTAGATACGGTCAGTCTCGGCACTGAAGTGCAGCAGGCCGGACTGCTTCTTCTCGGCCCAGCCATCGGCGGTGTCGATATACGCCAGCCCATCCAGCCCTTCGACCTGCACCTTGCGTACGTCACTCACGGCGAAGTACGTGTGCAGCGCCTGGCTGAGGGTCACGGTGTCGGTGCCACGGTTGTGGCTGGTCAGGCGGATGTGCAGTTGATCGTCAAGCAGCAGGCTCAACGTCAGGTTGACCTGATGCGGCCAGCCGGGGAAGCCGCCCTCGGGAACCGGCAGAACCAAGTCCACCCGTAGCGCCTGGCCTTCGAGTTCGCTCGCAGCCAACTCCCACTGTGCCGTGCGCACAAAACCATGGGCACCGGCCGGTTGCTCGCTCTGGCGCATTGCCTTGACGCTCTGCGGGTTGCGGTCAAACACGCCAAACCATGGCCAGCATACCGGCACGCCGGTACGGATGCCTTTGCCTTGCTTGAACACCGCCGCAGGGTTTGGCCATATCAGCGGCTGCTCGCCCTTGCGCTGGTAACTGAAGATGTGCGCGCCCTGTTGGGCCACCATCAATTCAGCGCCGTTGTGGCGAATGCGCCAGCAGTCCAGTTCGTCGATTTTTACGCTTTCAACGTGGGGCACAGGCATACGAAGCACTCTTTAATGGCAGGCAATGGGGCAATTGACCGTCAAAACCCGACGAGGTTTAACGCGCGCGCGACGGTACCGAGCGCGTGCGGCCGCTGCCATCGATGGCGACGAACACGAACACCGCCTCGGTAACTTTGCGCCATTCACTGGACAGCGGGTCGTCGCTCCACACTTCGACCATCATCTGGATCGAGCTACGGCCAATTTCCAGGGCTTGGGTATAGAAGGACAATTGCGCACCGACGGCGACCGGCACCAGAAAGGCCATGCGATCAATGGCCACGGTAGCCACGCGGCCGCCGGCGACCTTGCTGGCCATTGCCGTGCCTGCCAGGTCCATCTGCGCGACCAGCCAGCCGCCAAAAATATCGCCAAAACCATTGGTTTCACGTGGCAATGCGGTGATTTGCAGGGCGAGATCGCCTTGCGGGATAGGATCTTCTTGTTCGAGTTCGATCATGCCAAGGGTGCCTCTGACCCGTAACGCTTCATGGGTGTTTCAAGTGGATAGCCGTCTTCGGGAAAAACGTTTCAGCACCAACATACACCGCTCGATACGTTTCTCGTAAGGCGCACTAAAGGGAAACTCTGCCAAAACGGCTGGGTGGCACCCAACGACGTTTTGGCACAGCAGCCCCTCAAGACAGCGGGTTTGGCGCTTGCAAGGGCCGAGTATATCGAGACGCTGGCGCCGCGACGACCTCCCGGCGCTCATTTGGTCGGCAAATCGCGGCTGTTATGCGGCTTTTTCGCGCAACTGTGTTTCTGATTGCAGGGAAAGCGCACGAATGGGGAATATTTCGCCCATTTGAACTGTGATTCGGTAGACGCTGTGCTTTTTCAAACGATTTGCTATCTTGCCAAACCTGCCGCAAGTCCCGGGCTTGCTGTTCTGATTACTATAAGAGAAGCCTTGCCATGTCCTCCGTGCCCGCAAGCAGCGCGCAACCTTCGCGCCCGCTGACCCGCAACGACTACAAAACCCTTTCGCTGTCTGCCTTGGGCGGGGCGCTGGAATTCTACGACTTCATCATCTTCGTGTTTTTCGCTACCGTGGTCGGGAAGCTGTTTTTCCCCGTCGACATGCCCGAATGGCTGCGCATGATGCAGACCTTCGGCATCTTCGCCGCCGGTTACCTGGCACGCCCGCTGGGCGGCATCATCATGGCGCACTTCGGTGACCTGCTGGGCCGCAAGAAAATGTTCACCCTGAGCATCTTCATGATGGCCGTGCCGACCCTGATCATGGGCCTGCTGCCGACCTACGCACAGATCGGCCTGTGGGCGCCGCTGCTGTTGCTGCTGATGCGCGTCATCCAGGGCGCCGCCATTGGCGGCGAAGTACCTGGCGCCTGGGTGTTTGTCTCCGAACACGTGCCGCCGCGCCACATCGGCTATGCCTGCGGCACCCTGACCAGCGGCCTCACCGCCGGTATCCTGCTGGGTTCGCTGGTGGCTACCGCCATCAACACCCTCTATACCCCGGAGCAGGTCTCGGATTACGCGTGGCGTATCCCGTTCCTGCTGGGGGGGGTGTTCGGCCTGCTGTCGGTGTACTTGCGCCGTTGGCTGCACGAAACACCGATCTTCGCTGAGATGCAGCAGCGCAAAACCCTGGCTGCCGAGTTGCCATTGCGCGCGGTATTGCGTGACCACCGTGGCGCCATCGTGCTGTCGATGCTGTTGACGTGGTTGCTGTCGGCGGGTGTGGTTGTGGTCATCCTGATGACCCCGACCGTGCTGCAAACCGTCTACCACTTCAGCCCGACGGTTGCGCTGCAAGCCAACAGCCTGGCGATCGTTACGCTGAGCCTGGGCTGCATTGCGTCCGGCGCGCTGGCTGACCGTTTTGGTGCCGGTCGCGTTTTGGTCACCGGTTGCGCGTTGCTGCTGGCCACTTCCTGGACGCTGTATCACAGCCTGATGGCCCACCCGGACTGGTTGTTCCCGCTGTACGCGTTGACCGGCCTGTTTGTGGGCACCATCGGTGTAGTGCCTTACGTGATGGTGAAAGCATTCCCGCCAGTGGTGCGTTTCAGCGGTTTGTCGTTCTCCTATAACGTGGCCTACGCCGTATTTGGTGGTTTGACGCCACTGGCGGTATCGCTGCTGATGAAGGAAAGCCCGATGGGGCCTGCTTACTACGTGGCTGTCCTGTGTGTAATGGGGATGGCGGTGGGCGGCTACCTGTGGAAGCGCGGGCGCTGAATGATCGTTCCCACGCTCTGCGTGGGAATGCCGGCCTGGACGCTCTGCGTCCGCTTTTGAAGGTCGTGACGCAGAGCGTCACTGGATGCGTTCCCACGCAGAGCGTGGGAAGGATCAATGCCAGCAACGATTACAGAGTGTTTCCGAAACATCGCTCCAGCCGCCTAAACCTCCTCGCAAGCCCCGGATTTATTGCACTTCCCCCTTCCTGTCAGGTTTTTCATAAATACTGGCCTTTCATCTAATTGTCATATTCCAGACATAGAGTGTTCACACGGCCTACCGATACTTGGCCCCGATCCAACTATCCCTATCTGCTAGGAGCAAGGCATGAAACTGAAACGTTTGATGGCGGCAATGACTTTTGTCGCTGCTGGCGTTGCGACCGCCAACGCGGTGGCCGCTGGTGTTGATCCGGCAATCCCGGCTTACGTTAAGACCACTGGTGTGTCGGGCAACTTGTCCAGCGTCGGTTCCGATACCTTGGCTAACCTGATGACCCTGTGGGCCGAGGGTTACAAAAAGGAATACCCGAACGTCAACATCCAGATTCAGGCTGCCGGCTCCGCCACTGCACCTCCTGCGCTGACTGAAGGCACCTCCAACCTGGGCCCGATGAGCCGCAAGATGAAGGACACCGAACTGGCGGCCTTCGAGCAGAAGTACGGCTACAAGCCAACCGCTATCCCGGTTGCCGTGGATGCCCTGGCTGTGTTTGTGCACAAGGACAACCCGATCCAGCACCTGACCATGGAACAAGTCGACGCGATCTTCTCCTCGACTCGTCTGTGCGGCGCTAAAGCCGATGTTAAAACCTGGGGCGACCTGGGTGTGACCGGCGACCTGGCCAACAAGCCGGTTCAGTTGTTTGGTCGTAACTCGGTATCCGGCACCTACGGCTACTTCAAAGAAGAAGCCCTGTGCAAAGGCGACTACAAGCCAAACGTGAACGAACAACCAGGCTCGGCTTCGGTCGTGCAGTCGATCAGCTCCTCGCTGAACGGCATCGGTTACTCGGGCATCGGCTACAAAACTGCTAGCGTGAAGACCGTGGCCCTGGCCAAGAAAGGCAGCACTGACTTCATCGAAGACAGCGAAGAAAACGCCCTGAACGGTAAATACCCGCTGTCGCGTTTCCTCTACGTGTACGTCAACAAAGCCCCGAACAAGCCTCTGGCCCCGCTGGAAGCTGAGTTCGTGAAACTGGTTCTGTCCAAACAGGGCCAGGAAGTAGTAGTGAAAGACGGTTACATCCCACTGCCAGCCAAAGTTGCCGCCAAGGCACTGGCTGACCTGGGCCTGAAAGAAGGCAACTAAGCCTGCAATACCGGTGTAGCAGCGGGCCCTGTGGAAGCGGGCTTGCTGTGGCGAGGGAGCTTGCTCCCGTTCGACTGCGTAGCAGTCGCAAGCCTTGGGGGCGCTTCGCCCCCCAGCGCAAGCAAGCTTGCTCGCCACAGTAACCCCTTACTCTTCAAGCCCGTCTACACCTCTAATTCTTTAATCCGCTGCCAGCCCTGCTACGCGGCGGATTTCTTGCGTCACTGCATTGTCATCTTTCTGTCATACAGGATCGCTAGGGTGTGCGCATGAATGATCTGGCCAATTCCACCATGACGACGACTTCTCCCCCCAAGCGTATTGATTTCAATACGCCTGAGCTGCAACGCAAGCGCCGCATTCGCGCGCTCAAAGATCGCCTGACCCGTTGGTATGTGTTGATCGGCGGCCTCGCCGTGCTCGGCGCAATTACCCTGATCTTCTTCTTCCTGGCTTATGTCGTTGCACCTTTGTTCCAAGGTGCTTCGCTGACCAAGGAAGACGCGCTGACACCCGCCTGGATGCAGGACGCCGGCAAGCCGTTGATGATCTCCCTCGAAGAACAGAACCAAGTTGCCATGCGGGTTTCCGACAAGGGCCAGGCGCTGTTCTTTGATGTGAGCACCGGTGCCGAGCTCAAACGTGTCGACCTGCCTTTGCCTGCTGGCGCCACTGTGGTCTCGATCGGCAAGGACCAGCCAGGCAGCCCGTTGGTGATCCTCGGTTTGTCCAATGGCCAGTCCCTGGTGTTCCGCCACACTTATAAAGTGTCGTACCCGGACGGCAAAAAGACCATTACGCCGGCCATTGAATACCCCTACGGCGAAACGCCCATCGTCCTCGACGAGCAGGGCCGCCCGCTGGAGCACGTCGCCCTCAACGCCACTGACTCGTCGCTGGTGGTTGCAGGTTCCGCGGGTTCGTACTTGAACGTACTGAGCCTGAGCCGCGAAGAAAACATGATGACCGGTGAAGTCACCAGCGAGCAGAAGCGTATCGAGCTGCCGCAAATGACCGAACCGGTGAAGGCAATCTTCATCGACCCACGCCAGCAGTGGTTGTATGTGATCAACGGTCGTGTGCTCGCCGATGTGTTCAGCCTGCGCGACAAGAGCCTCAACGGTCGTTACAAACTGCTGGAAGACGGCAACGCCGAAATCACTGCCAGCACCCAGCTGGTGGGCGGTATCTCGCTGATCGTCGGTAACTCCAAGGGCGGCCTGGCCCAATGGTTCATGGCCCGTGACCCGGACGGCGAGCAACGCCTGAAGCAGATCCGCACCTTCCAGATGGGCACCGCGCCAATCGTTGAAATCACCGCCGAGGAGCGTCGCAAAGGCTTCACCGCCCTGGACGCATCCGGCAAGTTCGGCGTGTTCCACAGTACCGCGCACCGCACGCTGCTGGTCGATCCGGTGGTGGATGGCCAAGGCCTGTTCGGCATGTCGCCACGCGCCAACCGCGTGATCGTCGAAGCCGGCGGCAAGCTGCAACCGCTGCTGCTCGACAACCCGCACCCGGAAGTGTCCTGGAGCGCGCTGTGGAGCAAGGTCTGGTACGAAAACTACGACGAGCCTAAATACGTCTGGCAATCGACCGCCGCCAACACCGACTTCGAACCCAAAATGAGTTTGGCCCCGCTGACCTTCGGTACCCTGAAGGCTGCGTTCTACGCCATGTTGCTGGCGGCGCCACTGGCAGTTGCCGCGGCAATCTACACCGCTTACTTCATGGCCCCGAGCCTGCGCCGCAAGGTCAAGCCGGTGATTGAACTGATGGAAGCGATGCCGACGGTGATCCTCGGCTTCTTCGCCGGCCTGTTCCTGGCGCCTTATGTGGAAGGGCACTTGCCGGGGATTTTCAGCCTGCTGATGTTGCTGCCGATTGGCATCCTGGTCGCCGGGTTTGTCTTCAGCCGCCTGCCTGAATCGCTGCGCCTGCGCGTTCCGGATGGTTGGGAAAGCGCGATCCTGATTCCGGTGATCCTGTTTGTGGGCTGGCTCTCGCTGTACATGAGCCCATACCTGGAGACCTGGTTCTTTGGCGGCGACATGCGCATGTGGATCTCCCACGACCTGGGCATCACCTACGACCAGCGCAACGCCCTGGTCGTCGGTCTGGCCATGGGTTTTGCGGTGATCCCGAACATCTACTCCATCGCCGAAGACGCCGTGTTCAGCGTGCCGCGCGGCCTCACCCTGGGCTCATTGGCCCTGGGCGCCACGCCATGGCAGACCATGACCCGCGTGGTGATCCTGACCGCGAGCCCGGGCATCTTCTCCGCACTGATGATCGGCATGGGCCGCGCAGTGGGTGAAACCATGATCGTGCTGATGGCCACCGGCAACACCCCGGTGATGGAGATGAACCTGTTCGAAGGCCTGCGCACATTGGCGGCCAACGTTGCGGTGGAGATGCCTGAGTCGGAAGTCGGTGGCAGTCACTACCGCGTGCTGTTCCTCTCGGCGCTGGTGCTGCTGCTGTTCACCTTCATCATGAACACCCTCGCCGAGCTGATCCGTCAGCGTCTGCGCAAGAAATACTCGTCGCTTTAAGAAAGGTAGAAGTCTGTGAAACAGAACTCCCTGAATGGATGGTTCAAGAGCGGCGCCCCCGGCGTCTGGATCAGCGGTGGCGCGGTGTCCATCGCGGTCATCATGACCATTGGTTTGCTGGCCGTGATTGCCGTGCGTGGTCTGGGCCACTTCTGGCCGGCCGACCTGATCCAGGCCAACTACAGCGTGCCTGGCCAGGAAAACCATATCGTCATCGGCGAAGTGGTGCAGAAGGAAGAAGTGCCGCGCGAGCGCCTGAAAAGCGCGGGCCTGCCGGTGCCGGACCAAGGCCCGGAATTCATGACCCGCGAGCTGATCAAGGTCGGTAACCGCGACTTGAATGGCAACGACTTCACCTGGATCGTCGGCGAGTGGTTGAAAGACCAGACCACCCCGAAGAACCTGATGGCCATCGAGCGTCGTGAGTGGGGCAACTTCTACGGCACCCTGGTCAACGTCAAGCAAGATGGCAAGGTGATCGCCGAAGGCGAAGCCGCATGGCCGGAGCTGCAAGCCCGCGTCGATCGCGTGAACAAGTTGGCGGCCCAGCTCAAGAGCCTTGAGAAAACCGACATCGGCGCGATCAACGCTGGCCTGGAACGCATCCGCCTGCACGGGCGCAAGCTGGAGCTGGAAGGCAAGCTCGACGCTGCCGCCCAGGCCGACATGGACTCCGGCCGCGCCGAGCTGAATGCCCGTTACCAGGACATCGAAGCGCGCCTGGCCGACCTGCACACCCAGTTCAACCGCGACAGCCTGACGGCCCGCGACGGCAACGGCAAAGAAATCGAAATCGGCATCGGCAAAGTGGTGCACGCCTACCAGCCGAACGCCATGGGCACCCTGACCAAGGTGGGTTTCTACTTCAGCAAGGTCTGGGAATTCTTGAGCGACGACCCACGGGAAGCCAACACCGAAGGCGGGATCTTCCCGGCCATCTTCGGCACCGTGATGATGACCCTGATCATGGCGATGATCGTGACCCCGTTCGGCGTGCTGGCGGCGGTGTACCTGCGTGAATACGCCAAACAGAACACCCTGACCCGCATTATCCGTATCGCGGTGAACAACCTGGCCGGCGTACCGGCCATCGTTTACGGCGTGTTCGGCCTGGGCTTCTTTGTGTATGTACTGGGTGGCTCGGTCGACCGTTTGTTCTTCGCTGAAGCTCTGCCGGCGCCGACCTTCGGTACGCCTGGCCTGCTGTGGGCTTCGCTGACCCTGGCGCTGCTGGCGGTGCCGGTGGTGATCGTGGCCACTGAAGAAGGCCTGGCGCGGATTCCTCGTACCGTGCGTGAGGGTTCCCTGGCACTCGGCGCAACCAAGGCGGAAACGCTGTGGAAGATTGTGCTGCCGATGGCCAGCCCGGCGATGATGACCGGCATGATCCTCGCCGTGGCCCGCGCCGCCGGTGAAGTGGCGCCGCTGATGCTGGTGGGTGTGGTCAAGCTGGCACCGTCGCTGCCGCTGGATGGCAACTACCCGTACCTGCACCTTGACCAGAAAATCATGCACCTGGGCTTCCATATTTATGACGTTGGCTTCCAGAGCCCCAACGTCGAAGCCGCACGACCGCTGGTATACGCCACCGCCTTGCTGCTGGTGCTGGTGATCGCCACGCTCAACCTGTCGGCGGTGTGGATTCGTAACCACCTGCGCGAAAAATACAAGGCGCTGGACAGCTAAAGCGATCCCCTGTGGGGCCGGCTTGTGTGGGAGCTGGCTTGCCTGCGATAGCATCATCGCGGTGTGGCTGACACACCGCGGTGCCTGCATCGCGGGCAAGCCCAGCTCCCACACAAGCCAGCTCCTCAAGGGTCCAGAGACAGACACAGATTTTTGAGTAAACCGCCCCGGCGGTTCAACCAAACGAATTGGTAGCACAGGGAGCATCCCATGCAACATGAAACCCATACCCACGGCATCAACATGTCGGCCCTGGGTCGCGACAAGCAGAGCCTGAGCCTGGCCCAGGAAACCGTGGCCATCGAAGTTCCGGGCCTGAGCCTGTACTACGGTGAAAAGCAGGCGCTGTTCGACGTCAGCATGAACATCCCCAAGCAGCGCGTGACCGCCTTTATCGGCCCGTCCGGCTGCGGCAAGTCCACGCTGCTGCGCACCTTCAACCGCATGAACGACCTGGTTGACGGTTGCCGCGTAGAAGGCGCGATCAACCTGTACGGCACTAACATCTACCGCAAGGGCGAAGACGTGGCCGAGCTGCGCCGTCGCGTGGGCATGGTGTTCCAGAAGCCGAACCCGTTCCCCAAGACCATCTACGAAAACGTGGTTTACGGCCTGCGCATCCAGGGCATTAACAAAAAACGCATCCTCGACGAAGCCGTTGAGTGGGCCTTGAAAGGCGCGGCGTTGTGGGACGAAGTTAAAGACCGTCTGCACGACTCGGCACTCGGCCTGTCCGGCGGCCAGCAGCAGCGTCTGGTGATCGCCCGCACCATCGCCGTGGAGCCGGAAGTGTTGCTGCTCGACGAACCCTGCTCGGCACTCGACCCGATCTCGACGCTGAAAGTCGAAGAGCTGATCTACGAACTCAAGTCCAAGTTCACCATCGTCATCGTGACCCACAACATGCAACAGGCGGCGCGGGTTTCCGACTACACCGCGTTCATGTACATGGGCAAGCTGGTGGAGTTCGGCGACACCGACACCTTGTTCACCAACCCGGCGAAGAAGCAGACCGAAGACTACATCACCGGTCGTTACGGCTAGCCCCAGCTGCAAGCCGCAAGTTTCAAGCGGCAAGTGGAAGCAGTTTGATCAACGACACACATCAGCTTGCAGCTTGTAGCTTGCGGCTTACAGCTTTTGCGGAGCAAACCCATGATTAGCAAAGAAGGCCTTACCCACCACATCTCCGCGCAGTTCAACGCCGAGCTTGAGGAGGTGCGCAGCCACCTCCTGGCGATGGGCGGGCTGGTGGAGAAGCAAGTCAACGATGCCGTTACTGCGTTGATCGAGGCCGACTCTGGCCTGGCCCAGCAAGTGCGCGAGATTGATGACCAGATCAATCAGATGGAACGCAATATCGATGAAGAATGCCTGCGCATTCTGGCCCGTCGCCAACCGGCGGCCTCCGACCTGCGTTTGATCATCAGCATCTCCAAGTCGGTAATCGATTTGGAGCGCATCGGCGACGAAGCCACCAAAATCGCCCGCCGCGCTATCCAGCTGTGCGAAGAAGGCGAGGCGCCACGCGGTTACGTGGAAGTGCGCCACATCGGTGACCAAGTGCGCAATATGGTGCGCGATGCGCTGGACGCTTTTGCCCGCTTCGACGCCGAATTGGCGTTGTCGGTGGCGCAATACGACAAGACCATCGACCGCGAATACAAGACCGCACTGCGCGAGCTGGCCACCTACATGATGGAAGACCCGCGCTCTATCTCGCGGGTCTTGAACATCATCTGGGTATTACGTTCCCTGGAACGGATCGGCGACCACGCGCGCAATATCTCGGAATTGGTGATTTACCTGGTGCGCGGCACCGACGTGCGGCACATGGGCCTCAAGCGCATGAAAGCCGAAGTTGAAGGCACGGCCGATCAAATCCCTAATGTTCCGGGCGAAACTGACGATAAGTAAGGTTGCCCGAGACATTAACGCCCGGCCTTTGGTCGGGCGTTTTCGTTTGTGGCATCTGAATTTATTTGCGCAGCAGGAGCAATAAGTCCTTCTGTGACCAGCGAGTTTTGGCAAAATGCCATCAGTCAGGCGTTTTGCATGCCGAAGTTTTAATAGGATGAAGGGTCGATGAGTAAAGTCAGTGTATTGGTGGTGGACGACGCCTCGTTTATCCGCGATTTGGTGAAGAAGTGCCTGCGCAACTACTTCCCAGGCATCAAGATTGAAGACGCGGTAAACGGCAAAAAGGCGCAATCCATCCTGATGCGTGAGACCTTCGACCTGGTGCTGTGCGACTGGGAAATGCCTGAGATGTCTGGTCTTGAGCTGTTGACCTGGTGCCGTGAACAAGCCCATCTCAAAGCCATGCCGTTCGTGATGGTGACCAGCCGTGGCGACAAGGAAAACGTTGTGCAGGCGATCCAGGCCGGGGTTTCCGGTTACGTCAGTAAGCCGTTCACCAACGAGCAACTGCTGAACAAGGTCAAGCAGGCTTTGCACAAGATCGGCCGTCTCGACGCCCTTATCGCCAGCGCGCCGACCAAGATGAACTCGGCCTTCGGCAACGACTCTCTCAATGCCTTGACCGGCGGCAAGCCCGAGGCGGCCAAACCGGCGCCGATAGCTGCGCCGAGCAAAGGCCTGCTCAACAGCCAACCGGTGCAAGCGCCTGCTGCCTCGCCTGCCGGCGGTCGCGGCCAGGGCCAACTGCGGCTGTCCAGCGGCAACCAGCAATGTGTGATCAAGGCGCTGAGCATTAAGGAAGCGTTGCTGGTGGTCCGTCGCGGTGAAGTGCTGCCCCAGGTGCTGGAAAGCGCCGTGCTCGACCTTGAGCAAGGCGAGAACGCCGAAGTCGCGCGCCTCAACGGCTACCTGCACGCCATCGTCGCCTATGAGCCACGGCCTGACAGCGACTGGCTGCAACTGACCTTCCGGTTTATTGACCAGGATGCGCAGAAGCTCGACTACATCTCCCGCCTGATCGCGCGCGGTACGGCGCAGAAGCACTTCGTGCCGGGAGCTTGATCGCCTGAATCAAGGGAATCGACCGACCGTCTGATTCCCGCTGGGTCGCTTGATTTATATCCATTTCGATATAGTCTCTCGATAACGCGTCAGTGTTATCGAGCCTTTGCTATGCCTTGAAACACACCTGCACCGCCTTTGGCTGAATCGTCGATTAGGCTTCTTCTTTCCAGGAAAGGAGAAGCAAATGCCAAGGCATAAGGATGTGGTGTTTTTAGGAATCTCGCTCAAGGATCTCAACGAATTCCCTCTCGACGCCCGAAGGGCTGCCGGCTTTCAGTTGGATCTCTTGCAGCAGGGTGAACAGCCTTTTGATTGCAAACCGATGAAGACTATCGGGAGGGGCGTCAGCGAAATTCGGATCACTGAGGAATCAGGAGCGTTTCGAGTGTTCTATGTGATTAATCGGCCGGAAGCAGTCTATGTGCTGCACGCGCTGCGCAAAACCACACAGAAAACCGAAGGGCGGGATATCGAACTGGCTCGTGCCAGATTGCAGGAGATAGGTTAAGCCCATGACAGACTCAAAAATTCACACCGAACGTTTCAGCAGCGTCTGGGATGCTCTGGAAGACACGCCCCAACAAGCCGCCAATATGCGCATGCGCTCAAAGTTGTTGTTGGAGTTGTGCAACACCATCCGCAGCTGGGAGCTTTCTCAGAAAGACGCGGCACAAAGGCTCGGTATCAGTCAGCCGCGCTTGAACGACGTGCTCAACGGCAAGATCGACAAGTTTTCCCTTGATGCGCTGGTCAACCTGTCGGCCGCCGCCCGGATGAATGTGGATATCTGCTTTACCGCGCTGCCCGCTTAGAGCTGTCATCAACCCTTGCTAGCCTGCCGAACAGTCATCCCGGCAGGTACGTCATGTTCATTCGCCTAGTCCTGTTCTGTGGGCTGGCCACGGTTTGCACTTCGACCCTGGCCATGACCCTCTACAAAACCACCGATGCCAATGGCGTGGTGTCTTTCAGCGACCGGCAAACGCCGGGCGCCCAGGCATTTGTGATGCAGGAGCGCCGGGTGGAACGGACCAAACGGCCGGTGCTGGATATGCCCACATCAAGTTATCCACAGCAAGCCTATCGCTATCCTTTGCCTTGGCGTGGTGGGCCGTTTCGCTTGACCCAAGGCCCTAACGGCAGCTTCAGCCACACCGACGCCAAGAGCCGCTACGCCATGGACATCGCCATGCCCGAAGGCACACCAATCATTGCGGCGCGTAGCGGGATGGTGGTGAAGACCGAAAATAACCAGGCCGGGCGCGGTAATGACGCGTCCGGGAATTTCGTGCGCATACGCCACGATGACGGCACCGAGGGCGTGTATTTGCACCTCAAGCAAGGTTCGGTCAGCGTAAGGGCAGGGCAGCGTGTGGTGGTGGGAAGCCCACTGGCGTTGTCGGGCAATACCGGCAACAGCAGCGGGCCGCATCTGCATTTTGTGGTGCAGAAGGCTTCCGAGGCCGGGCTGGTTTCGATTCCGTATGAGTTCAACCAGCCGCTTGGCAAATTGCCCAACTTTGCGTTGGGCAATTGAGGCGTCAATCCAGCAGCAACACCTTGGCCAGGACGATCTTCGGCCCTTTCATCTTCTTGATGATGATGCGCAAGCCTTCAACTTCCAGCACTTCTTCCTCTTCCGGCACGCGTTTCAACGTGTCGTAGATCAAGCCGGCCAGGGTTTCGGCTTCGATGTGGTCCAGGTCCACGCCCAGCAGGCGCTCCACCTTGAACAGCGGCGTGTCGCCACGCACCAGCAGTTTGCCTGGCTGGTAGGCGAGGATGCCACGCTCGGCCTTGCGGTGTTCGTCCTGGATATCGCCGACCAGCACTTCCAGCACGTCTTCCATGGTCAGGTAGCCGATGACTTTGCCGTCGGCTTCTTCCACCAGGGCAAAGTGCGCGCCGCCTTTGCGGAACTGCTCCAGCAACTGCGACAGCGGCATGTGCCGCGAGACACGCTCCAGCGGGCGGGTCAGCTCGGCCAGGTTGAACGACTCGGGGATGTGGTCCAGGGCAGCCAGTTCCAGCAGCAGGTCCTTGATGTGCAGCAAGCCGACAAACTCGTTGCGATCGGCGTCATACACCGGGTAACGGCTGAATTTGTGGCGGCGGAACAACGCGAGGATTTCCTTGAGCGGGGCGTTGAAGTCCAGGGTCACCAGGTCTTCGCGGGAGTTGGCCCAGTCCACCACTTCCAGCTCGCCCATTTCCACAGCCGAAGCCAGTACGCGCATGCCTTGGTCGCTTGGGTCCTGGCCACGGCTGGAGTGCAGGATCAGCTTGAGTTCTTCGCGGCTGTAATGGTGCTCATGGTGCGGGCCGGGCTCGCCTTGGCCGGCGATACGCAAGATGGCGTTGGCGCTGGCATTGAGCAGGTAGATCGCCGGGTACATGGCCCAGTAGAACAGGTACAGCGGCACCGCCGTCCACAGCGACAGCAGCTCGGGTTTGCGAATTGCCCAGGACTTGGGGGCCAATTCACCGACCACGATGTGCAGGTAGGAAATCACGAAGAAGGCGGCAAAAAACGACACGCCTTTGATCACTTCAGGCGATTGCACGCCGATGGCGCCCAGCAATGGCTCGAGGATGTGCGCAAAGGCCGGCTCACCGACCCAGCCCAGGCCCAGGGAGGCGAGGGTAATACCCAATTGGCAGGCCGACAGATAGGCGTCGAGCTGACTGTGGACGGTGCGCAGGATCTGCCCGCGCCAGCCGTTCTTGTGGGCGATGGCCTCGACCCGGGTGGCGCGCAGTTTGACCATGGCAAATTCCGCCGCAACGAAGAAACCGTTGAGCAGTACCAGGATCAGTGCAAAAAGAATCATGCCGAAATCGGCGAAGAGTGTAGCGAGGGTGATACCAGGGGAAGGGTCCATGATGGGGTTTTGCAGGTTCCGTGTGTTCAATAAGGGGTGACAGACAGGCCTGAAAGGCAGGCGCAAGTCGGCCAATGTAGCGGCTGACGGGGCGCTTGCCTAGTGCCCGCTGCCGGGCGGAGCCTGGAAAGCCTTCTGCCAAACCATGCAAATCCAATGTGGGAGCTGGCTTGCCTGCGATAGCGGCCTGCCAGTTGAGGTGATTTCAGCTGACCCACCGCCATCGCAGGCAAGCCAGCTCCCACACTTAGATTTACGTCGTTTTCGGGTTATTCATCTGTGCCGATCACCCGCGAGCGGGTCATCTGCGCCGGTGGGAAATGGCAGGTAAAGGTGCTGCCATGCCCCAGCACGCTGCTGATCTCCAACCGTGCGCGGTGGCGCAACAGCACGTGTTTGACGATCGCCAGGCCCAGCCCGGTGCCGCCGGTGTTGGAGTTGCGGCTTGAGTCGACGCGGTAGAAGCGTTCGGTCAGGCGCGGCAGGTGCTTGGCGTCGATACCGATGCCGGAGTCCTGCACGCTCAAGTGTGCGCCGTGCTCATCGCTCCACCAGCGGATGCGGATATTGCCCTTGTCCTGGGTGTACTTCACGGCGTTGAACACCAGGTTGGAAAACGCGCTGCGCAACTCACCTTCGCTGCCTTTGAGCAATACCTGCGGGTCGGCTTCCAGTGTGATCTGTTGCCCGCGCTCGCCGGAAAGCGCCTGGGCGTCATTCTTGATGGTCTGCAGCAGGCTTTGCACCGCCACCGGATGGTTGTCCGACGGGTAATCGGTGGCTTCCAGCTTGGCCAGCAACAGCAGGTCATTGAGCAGGGTTTGCATGCGTGAGCCCTGCTGTTGCATCTGCTGCAGGGCACGGCTCCAACGCGGGTTGATCTCGTCGACGTTGTCCAGCAGCGTCTCCAGGTAGCCGCAGATCACCGTCAACGGCGTACGCAGTTCGTGGGAGACGTTGGCGACGAAGTCTTTGCGCATCTGTTCCAACTGGTGAATGCGGGTCACGTCGCGCACCAGCATCAGGTGCTCGTTGTTGCCATAACGCGTCAGGTACAGCTGGATGCGCACGCGGTCATTGGTAGGCGAGGGGATTTCCAGCGCTTCTTCGTAGTTTTCCTGCTCGAAATATTCCTTGAAGCGCGGGTGGCGCACCAGGTTGGTCACCGGCTGACCGCTGTCCTGGGGCGTCTTGAGGCCCAGCAAGGTCTCGGCAGCGCGGTTCCACCACTCCAGGTTGCCGTCGCTGTCGAGCATGATCACCGCGTCTTTGAGCGCAGCGGTAGACTCCTGCACCCGGTCGATCACCGCCTGCAGGCGCCCGCGAACCCTTTGGTCGCGGCGTTGCAGGTGGTAGATGCTGTCGAACACTTCGCCCCACAGGCCGTAGCCGTCGGGTGGTGCTTCGTCGGGTTTGTGCTGGCGCAGCCATTCATGCAGGCGCAGCAATTGTTTGAGGGTCCAGCCCAGGTACAGGCCGATACCAACGGCCAGGCTCCAACCGTAATAACCGCTGATCAAACCCACCACCAAGCAACCGGTGATCAACAGAAGCATGTGGCGAATCAGGGTGCCATGCCAGTTCTGGTTCACTTAAACATGCGTCCTTGTCAGCTGTTAAGGAAAGGAAGGGCCGGCTCAACCTTTGGTGGAAAAGCGATAGCCGGTGCCGCGCACGGTTTGTACCAGATTCTCGTAGGCATCGCCCAAGGCTTTGCGCAGGCGGCGGATATGCACGTCAACCGTGCGCTCCTCCACATACACATTGCCGCCCCACACCTGGTCCAGCAATTGCCCACGGGTATAGGCGCGCTCCTGGTGGGTCATGAAAAATTGCAGCAGGCGGTATTCGGTCGGCCCCATCTCGGCCGGCTTGCCGTCGATGGTCACGCGGTGGCTGATCGGGTCCAGGATCAGCCCGTCGACTTCGATCGGCGCTTCGCCATCGGTAGGGCCGGCACGGCGCAGTACGGCCTTCAGGCGCGCTACCAGCTCACGTGGGGAAAACGGCTTGGTGATGTAGTCATCAGCGCCGACTTCCAGGCCCTGGATCTTGTTGTCCTCTTCACCCTTGGCGGTGAGCATGATGATCGGGATATCCCCGGTCAGCTCGTCACGCTTGAGGCGACGGGCCAGTTCGATGCCGGAGGTGCCGGGCAGCATCCAGTCCAGCAGGATCAGGTCCGGCTTGCGGTCGACGATAATGGCATGGGCCTGCTGGGAGTTCTCCGCCTCCAGGCAGTCATAGCCGGCCATTTCCAACGCAACGGCGATCATCTCGCGAATGGGCGCTTCGTCGTCAACGATCAGAATGCTCCTGCCAACCATGCTCAAAATCCTCTTGTCATTTAACTGTCTTGCGCCGCATTAGATAACGGAATTATTGCAGTCGTGTGACAGTAATTTAGACGATCGGGCAATTCACGGCACTCTGGACTACCCTTTGGGTCCGAATCCTGACAACCACAAAAGGAAGGTTCCGATGACTTACAGCACTGTTTCATGGAAAGCCCTGTTGGTATCGGCTGCGTTGACGCTGCCGGGCCTGGCGTTTGCGGCGGAGCCGGCGATGACTCACGACGGAATGTTGGTGGATCACAAGGGGCTGACCCTCTACACCTTTGACAAGGATGCCGACGGCAAGTCGGTGTGCAAAGACCAGTGTGCGACCAACTGGCCGCCGCTGAAGGCTGAGTCTACTGACAAGTCGATGGGTGATTGGACAGTCATTACCCGCGACGACCAGACCAGTCAGTGGGCTTACAAAGGCAAGCCTGTCTACACCTACAAGGATGACAAGAAGGCGGGTGACAAGACCGGTGATGGCAAGGGCGGGGCGTGGCACGTAATCAAGCCCTGACCACGCAGTGCGGCTGAAACCATCGCGGGCAAGCCCGCTCCCACAGGGGAATGCGTTCCAAATGTGGGAGCGGGCTTGCCCGCGATGGCGTCAGCACTGACTTACCGAAACCCGTAATCCGCCACAATCCCGACAAAAATCGCCAACCCCGCCCAGTGGTTATGCAAAAACGCCTTGAAGCATTTCATCCGATCCTTGTCCCGGGTGTACCAGAATTCCCAGGCAAAACAGCCCGCCGCCGCCAGCAACCCCAGATGGAACCAGCCACCCAGCTCGAACCGCTGCCCCGCCAATAGCAGGCACACCAGCGATAAACCTTGCAGGGTCAGAATGATCACGCGGTCCGCATCGCCGAACAGAATGGCGGTGGATTTCACCCCGATCTTCAAGTCGTCATCGCGGTCGGTCATCGCGTAATACGTGTCGTAGCCCACCGTCCACAGCAAGTTGGCGATGTACAGCAGCCACGCCGTGGCCGGCAAATGCCCGGTCTCGGCAGTGAATGCCATCGGCATGCCCCATGAAAACGCCGCGCCCAGCACCACTTGTGGGTAATAGGTGTAGCGCTTCATGAACGGGTAGCTCGCCGCCAGCGCCAGGCCGCCCAAGGACAGCAGGATGGTGGTCGCGTTGGTCAGCAGCACCAGCAGAAAACTGATGCCCATCAGCACCGCAAAAAACACCAAGGCCTCTTTGGAACTGATCTTGCCGCTCACCAGCGGCCGTTGCTCGGTGCGTTTCACATGGCCGTCGACCTTGCGGTCGGCCCAGTCATTGATCACGCAGCCGCCGGCGCGGGTCAGCACCACGCCCAGCACGAAAATCACGATATTGAGCAACGACGGCGAGCCCTTGCCCGCAATCCACAGCGCCCAAAGCGTCGGCCACAACAGCAGGTAAATGCCGATGGGTTTGTCCATGCGGGTCAACTGAATGAAATCCCACGCCCTGGGGTTCAGGCGGTTCAAGGACTTGAGCAGACGTTGATACATCAGCAGTTCTCCGGATGGTCATGCAGCGCATGCCAGAAGCTGGGCAGGAAAATTTCCGCGACCAGCACGCTCAACGGCCCGCGATCAAAGCGCGAGCGGCGCGCCCACAGGCCATCGGCCTGGTCGGCGCTCGGCAGCCATTGCCGTGGGTAATGGCATACCTTGATCGCCTGGCGAGTGAAGGCCTGATCGCAGAACAGCAACTCGCCCAGCGAACGGCTGCCCAATTCGTCCATGTGCAAGCCATCGCCCTGCAAGGCACTGCACGCCGCCACGCTGCGGGCAAACACCCACGGTTGGCCATGCCCGCGCAAATACACCTCGCGTACCCAGCCGACCGTGGCCGGGGCCATACCCAACGCCGCACATTCATCCTCGCGCAGTGGCTGCCAGCCTTCGAACAGTGGCGTCACGCTGAAGCCGTCGTTGGAAAGCCACGTAAGCCGGCGCGTCAGCGAGCCTTCGTCGAACAGCCAGTTGAGGGTCAATGGCGCGGGCATTGGGCTCAGAAGGCTCTGGGTCAGCCATTGGCAAGCATCGGGACAGGCGATTGAGTGCGGCACGGTGAGTCAGTTTTGGCAGTAAAAGAGGCGGCGAGCTTACCATGGCGTCCTGAACTTTTGCCGGGCTGAACCGGCCGTTTGCGCCGAACATGCTTGCATCTGCCGGCCCCGATCAGTACAAAACGCCCTGAGCCGCACGGCAACGTTGGTCTATCGACCGTCGGCCAAGATGCCTGGACCCTGAGGAAGCAAGTAATGAAGAAGTGGCAATGTGTAGTCTGCGGCCTGATCTATGACGAAAAAGACGGCTGGCCGGATGACGGTATCGCACCGGGCACCCTGTGGCAGGACGTCCCGGAAGACTGGCTGTGCCCGGACTGCGGCGTGGGCAAAATGGATTTCGAAATGATCGAAATCGGCTAAACATCGGTTTAAGAAACGTACTACAAGGAGAAAGGAATGAACGCACCTGTCGTGATCATCGGCACAGGGCTGGCCGGTTACAACGTGGCCCGGGAATTTCGCAAGCTCGACAGCGAGACCCCGTTGCTGCTGATCACCGCGGATGACGGGCGCTCCTACTCCAAGCCCATGCTCTCCACCGGCTTTGGCAAGAACAAGGAAGCCGATGGCCTGAGCATGGCTGAGCCGGGCGCCATGGCCGAGCAACTCAAGGCCGAAGTGCGCACCCACACGCGCATCAGCGGCATCGACCCGGGCCACAAACGCCTGTGGATCGGCGAGGAAGCGGTAGCCTACCGCGACCTGATCCTGGCTTGGGGCGCAGAAGCCGTGCGCGTGCCGGTCGAAGGCGATGCGGCGGAACTGATTTTCCCGATCAATGACCTTGAAGATTACGCACGCTTCCGTGCCGCTGCTGCCGGTAAGCGCCGTGTGCTGCTGCTGGGCGCGGGCCTGATCGGCTGTGAATTCGCCAACGACCTGATACTTGGCGGCTATGAAATTGATCTGGTCGCACCCTGCGAGCAAGTCATGCCGACTCTGCTGCACCCAGCAGCGGCTGGCGCTGTGCAAGCCGGGCTGGAAGGCCTCGGCGCGCGGTTCCACTTGGGCCCGGTGCTCAACCGCTTGCAGCGCACGGCGGATGGCCTGGAAGCGCACCTGTCGGATGGTGAAGTGATCCACTGCGACCTGGTGGTCTCGGCCATCGGCCTGCGTCCGCGCGTGGACCTGGCTGCTGCCGCCGGCCTGCAGATCAACCGTGGAATCATGGTGGACCGCCACCTCAAGACCTCCCACGCCAACATCTACGCCCTGGGCGACTGCGCCGAGGTCGATGGCCTCAACCTGCTGTACGTGATGCCATTGATGAGCTGCGCCCGCGCCCTGGCCCAAACCCTTGCCGGCAACGCCACCGCCGTCAGCTATGGGCCGATGCCGATCACCGTCAAAACCCCGATCTGCCCTCTGGTGGTATCGCCGCCGCCACGCGGCACCGAAGGCGTGTGGAGCGTCGAAGGGCAGGGCGCCGACATCAAGGCCTTGTGCCGCGACGCCAGCGGCCGCCTGCTGGGTTATGCGCTGACCGGCAGCGCCGTCATGGAAAAACTTGCCCTTAACAAAGAACTTCCGCCATTGCTGGCGTAAATGCCGGTCGTTCTGTCGGAATCAGCACCTTCTTACCCCCAGAAAGGTCGCCGCGAGACTGGCGGAGCGTGCGAGGGCATGCCATCCTCACTCCCGTCTGCCGCAGAGTAGAGCCTGCGGCGCCTTGGGCGCTGCTCCACCAGAGAGCAGCACGGACATAACAACAAAAAACCGTCAAAGAGGCTTCACTTATGCGTAAACCAGAACTCGCAGCCGCTATTGCAGAAAAAGCAGACCTGACCAAAGAGCAGGCCAACCGCGTCCTCAACGCCGTTCTCGAAGAAATCACCGGCGCCCTGCACCGCAAGGACAGCGTCACCCTGGTGGGCTTCGGCACCTTCCTGCAACGCCACCGCGGCGCCCGCACCGGCAAAAACCCGCAAACCGGTGAGCCAGTGAAAATCAAGGCGAGCAATACCGTTGCATTCAAGCCGGGCAAGTCGCTCAAAGACAGCGTCAACCCGTAATAGCAGGACCGTCTGAAGGGAGGCGGGTTGGTAAGAAAATGGGCACGCCGACTGGGTTGGGTGCCCATTTTTGTTGGGCGTCGTTAAAGCGGGTGATGGCACCGGCACTTCAATGGCTCTAAAGGTGGGGGGCAAAGCAACGGGTCGTCTCGATGTTTTTTATAACTATTTAAATGTTCAGATTCAGCACAGCAGTCACGCGTACGGAGTTCGGCTGCTATTGAATTGGAACGGTTTTGCTTTATGCAACCACGTATAGGCTGAGGTTGCAGGGAGCCCTCCTTAAGTCGATAACTTACTTGGAGAAAAAATGAAACTATCCAATCAAGCCTATGTTCCCCTCCTTCCGCCCCTGACTAACGTCGATGCGGCACAACCAAAACTACCGGTGCCACCAGGGCTACTCGATCAGTCCTCCCAACCGACTAAACCGGGCGCGCATACATTAGATCCAAATGCTTACCCTGAAGGTACCGCTGAGGAGCATAGTAATAGAACGATCAGGGGTTTTAGGTTTCGCCCCAGAATACCTGCAACAAGGCCACTCAAACCGCCAAAACCGCTAACGCCACCTAAACCACCTAGGCCCGCGCCCTCGGCGAGTAGGCCAAGCAGTGTCGCGAGTGCTGCCAATACCGCCAGGGCTGTTGGCGCTTTGCAGTTCCCTCCCATTGCCTCCTCACTGGCCACTCAGGCGCGAAACTCGTTCGTTGAGGCGGGTGTAAGTACCCTGATCAACCTTCCACTCAGCGTTGCCCAGCATGTAACGTCGAAAGCCATGACGGATAGAATTGACGCGCAATCGAAAATGCCCGGCGCAGAGAAAAAGAACGTAGACGGAACAAAGAGTACTGTAGATCCGTCCGCGACAGATCAACAAAAAATAGAAGCACGCCTGGAAGGTGCTGAAATAAAAACAGAGTTATTGGCCAACACCATTCTGTCCATCAACGAAGGGGCAGACGCTAACGCGGTAGGTAAAGACCCCGCGGCGTCAACCGACATCAATGCGCGATTGACCGGCCTTGAGAAGAGGATGGACACAATAGAGGGGCAGATGGAAGGCATCGCTGAACGATACGGACTTGTCTACTGCCCCTATTCCGAACCTGAATCTTCGCAAGCACCGACAGATAAGTCTCGTATAGAGACTATTGAGCAGCGCTACAAGTATATGAATACAATGGTTAAAAAATTGAAAGCTGCCAAGGAAATCGATAAAGAGGATGATGCGGAATAAGATTTTTTAAGAAAGGGAGGAGGGGACAGATTTATTTAATTTTGCTGAGTTTAATAAAGTTGTCTCCTTTTCCGTTGTTGTTGCAGGGTAGGTGTTAGCGGAAAAGGGGACACATTTATTTAAGAGCTAGAGTGAGATGGGAAATAAATCTGTCCCCATTTTTCCCCTCAACCAACCGACTTTCCGCGTCATACGCAAACCGCTGCACCCCTCGCTTGGCGCTGCGCTTCTCGACCATTCGCCCAAACGCGTCGTAGCGATAACGCTTGTCCTGAAACGTCAGCAGCTTGTTATGCACCACCAACCCGGCGCCTGCGTGCGGGCTATCCAGCAGGTTGGCGGCGGCGTCATAGGCAAAGGTTTCGCGCTGCCCATGCAGGCTGTCCTGGCTGGCGATGATGCGGCCGGTGGCGTCGTAGTGCAGCAGTTGGCGATGTTGCGCCGCGGGTTGTTGGTCGAGTTTGCCGATCAGGTTGTCGGCGGGGTCGTATTCGAACTGCTTTTGCGCCGCTGCGGGCATCAGCGTTGGCTGGCTGTTCAGGCGGCGCTGACGTGAGCGCAGGCGGCCGCTGCGGTCGTATTCGCTGCGGGTGCTGAGCTGGCCTTGGGTGCGCAGCACTTCGCGGTGCAGGCGGTCTCGCTCGAAATCGCTGATGACCTGGCCGTCGAGGTTGATCTGGTGCAGGTGGCCGCTGCCGTAGTACAGGCGGTTGAGCCAGCGGCCGTCCGGCAACTGGGTCTGGATCAGGTTGCCGAGTTCGTCGTAGTGGTGTTGCAGGTTGCCACCGTCACTCTGTTCGGCAAGCAACTGGCCGACAGCGTCGTAGGCGAAACCCAAGGCTTGGGAATTGCCTTGCAGATCAGTGAAGGTCACAGCCGTGAGCTGATCTACCGCATCGTAGCGGTAGTCGGTGCGGCCATCGTCGGTGGTTTTGGCGACCAGTCGGCCGACCGCATCACGCTCCAGCCGATGAACGATGGGCGCGGGTGGCGTCTCGGGCACCACCGCCAGTCCATTGCCATAAGGTGCAGGATGAGCAGTCACCGCGGTGATGTTGTCGAGCAAGTCATAGTTGTAGCGTTTGGCGCTGCCGTCGAAGTCTTGCTGCTCGGTCAGCCGATCCCCAGCGTCCCATGCGAACCGATAGCTCTCACCGTTCTCATTGACCAGCGCTTGCAGCCGCCCGTAGCTGTCGTAACCAAATTGCACCTGCCGCCCATGGGCATCGGTGCGCTGGCGTACCTGGCCACGCCGGTTGTGTTGGTAGAGCGTGGTGTGCCCGGCGGGGTCGGTATAGCCATAAAACCTGCCCTCTTTTCTCCCGTTTTTATTGGGCGGCGAATAATGCTTGTGCGCTGAGTGCGGCCTTATTTACTCGTTCTGAGGCGATGGTGCTATCAATGCGCAAGTCGGGGGGTAACTTCTCATAGTCCATCGGCTCAGCATCAGAGATCGCTCCACGTAAGTGTGCGATCACCCTGAAAATAATGTGATGCATGCGCCAGCAGATGGATGGCTCAATGTTGTTCAGCTGTTGCTCTGTAGCGGGCTTGCTGACACCGCCTACCCAGATTTCTGACTCGAACGCGAATTGAATTTCGTCATATCCAGAGGACTCTTTTTTGTAGTCCGGATCACTGAAAAGGATCTTCCATCGAGGAATTTCCGAGAAAAGCATGCTGCAGAAAATCGGTCGGAACAGACGTGTGGAGGTGTCTACCTCGCTCAATGACACGGGTATTTGCGTATAAAATTTCGCAAAAACCTCGATCAGATGCCCCAGCGCAGGGGGAATGAGCTCGATATAGCGGGCAATAACAAACCCAGTCTCATCTGAAGAATTGAGGGCCGGGATATAAAAAAGATCGCCCGGTTTAGGTGACTTCAGGGTTTTCATGCAATGGCCTCATTTATGTACAGGATTTGACTTTGCTTGGTTTGAGGCCCAGCGCCTTCGCCGCAACTTTATAGTTTTTATAGTGAGATTTTCCACGCGCATCAGTGCGGCCTTTATTAATGGGTTCAATGACGTTGCCTGGGAATTTGCCCTTCGTTTTATATTTCTCGCGATACGCTTGTTCATAGCCCTTGGCTTGAGTGTAAGTCATCTTGCCATCCTGGCCCTTCAACACTCTAAGCTCCCCTTTTCCGAGACGTGTGGACCTGTCGTGCTGTTTTTCACGTGCGGCGGGAAGTTGCTCTGTGTGACCAATGTAATACGGTGTTTTGGCATTGGGGGCGTAGAGTCCGTATACATAAAAACCAGGTTTGTTCAGCGGTGTTTGAACCCAGCCTAGTGGATCGCTCCAAGTAAAGGGATTTGCGCCGTACAAGTAGAGATTCAGGCCACCTTGCAACCCAATCGGATCCGGCGTCGTAAACCGCCCCACATCCGGATCATAAAACCTGAACGTATTAAAATGCAGCCCCGTCTCCCGGTCCAGGTACTGCCCCTGAAACCTCAGGTTCTGCTCCTCAATGTAATAAGGTTCGCGCACCTCTTCCAGCGTGTTGCCCCACACCCGATAAGTCGCCTGCCAGAGCATGTGGCCATCCATCTCTGTCAGCTGCTCCGGCAACCCATTCAGGTCGTTATGGTAGTAACGAATCTTCTGCAACGGCCCGGCACCGTCAACGCGAGCCAAGGGTTGGTAGCCTTCATCTTCATAGACGTAAAGACTCGTCTGACTGTGCTTATGCTCCTGCAATAACCGCAAGCCGTCCCAGGTAAACCGCGTTTCCCCCAGTGGATACCCATCACCGCCATGCTCGGTTTTTTCTATCCGACGGCCTAGCGGGTCATACACCATCCTGACCACGCTACCATCGTCATTACGCACCTCAACCAACCGGCTCTCAGCGTCATACGCAAACCGCTGCACCCCTCGCTTGGCGCTGCGCTTCTCGACCATCCGCCCAAACGCATCGTAGCGATAACGCTTGTCCTGATACGTCAGCAGCTTGTTATGCACCACCAACCCGGCGCCTGCGTGCGGGCTATCCAGCAGGTTGGCGGCGGCGTCATAGGCAAAGGTTTCGCGCTGCCCATGCAGGCTGTCCTGGCTGGCGATGATGCGGCCGGTGGCGTCGTAGTGCAGCAGTTGGCGATGTTGCGCGGCGGGTTGCTGGTCGAGTTTGCCGATCAGGTTGTCGGCGGGGTCATATTCGAACTGTTTTTGCGCTGTCGCCGGCATCAACGATGGCTGAGCCGCAAGACGCCGTTGGCGTGAGCGCAGGCGGCCGCTGCGGTCGTATTCGCTGCGGGTGCTGAGCTGGCCCTGGGTGCGCAGCACTTCGCGGTGCAGGCGGTCGCGCTCGAAATCGCTGATGACCTGGCCGTCGAGGTTGATCTGGTGCAGGTGGCCGCTGCCGTAGTACAGGCGGTTGAGCCAGCGGCCGTCCGGCAGTTGGGTCTGGATCAGGTTGCCGAGTTCGTCGTAGTGATGTTGCAGGTTGCCGGCAGCACTCTGTTCGGCAAGCAACTGGCCGATAGCGTCGTAGGCGAAACCCAAGGCTTGGGAATTGCCTTGCAGATCAGTGAAGGTCACAGCCGTGAGCTGATCCACTGCATCGTAGCGGTAGTCGGTGCGGCCATCGTCGGTGGTTTTGGCCACCAGTCGCCCGACCGCATCACGCTCCAGCCGATGAACGATGGGCGCGGGTGGCGTCTCGGGCACCACCGCCAAACCATTGCCATAAGGCGCAGGAAGCGCAGTCACCGCCGTGATGTTGTCGAGCAAGTCGTAGTCGTAGCGCTTGGCGCTGCCGTCGAGGTCTTGTTGCTCGATCAGCCGATCCCCGGCGTCCCACGCAAACCGATAGCTTTCACCGTTCTCGTTGACCAGCGCTTGCAACCGCCCGTAGCTGTCATACCCAAACTGCACCTGCCGCCCATGGGCATCGGTGCGTTGGCGTACCTGGCCTCGCCGGTTGTGTTGGTAGAGCGTGGTGTGCCCGGCGGGGTCGGTGTAGCCCACCAACTGCCCGCTGGCGTCGCGCTGATACTGCTCGGTGCGCCCATCCGGTAATTGGCTGCTGAGCAAACGCCCCTGGGCGTCGTAGCTGAACTGCGTGCGTTCACCCAAGGCATCAGTGATGACCTGCAAATAGCCACGGTCGTCGTAGCTGAAACGCGTCGGGTAGCCCGAGCAGTCGATATGCTCGACCAACTGCCCAAACGGATTCCAGCGCAGTTGTTTGCTTTTGCCAGTGGCATCAATGATTTCTACTGGCTGGCCGTGGGCGTCATAGCGGTAACGGGTGATATAGCCCAGCGGATCGGTCTCGGCGATGCAATTGCCGCGAGGGTCGTAGCGATACTGCCAACTGTTGTCGGCGGCGTCGGTTTCCACCAGCGGTAAAGCCCAATGCTCCAGCCACAAGGTCGAATCACTGCGGCCCAGCGGGTCGGTTTCGCCAATTACGTTACCGCTATCATCGTAGCTGTACTCATAGCGCCCACCCAGCGGGTCAGTCGCGCTGAGCAACTGACGTTCGTCATTCCACTCAAATAGCCATGTCTGGCCGAGGTTGTCGCTGTACTGAATGATCTGATGCTGAGTATTCCAGTACCGCGTACTCACGCGCTGCAGGCCGTCGGTGATGCGCGTGAGGCCAGCCTGCAGGTCATAGTCGAACTGGTAAGCGTCGCCCTCATCGGTCCAGTGCCGAACCACGCGCCATTCCAGGCCTTCAACCAGTGCCCACTCATAGAAACAGCGCAATCCGGTGGGTAATTGATGCTCCACCATTCGGCGCCCGGCATCGTAGGCAAAACGCCGCTGCACTTGATCGGTTGCATCACGCACTTGCGCCAGATTGCCCGCCGCGTCGTAGCCGTAGCTCACCAGCACTTCGCGACGTTGATCCGGGTACAGGCGTTCGATGCGGCTCAAATGGCCCTGATCACGGATCAGCTCAACCTGAACCAGATCGAACGTATCGCGCAGGCGCACCAAACGTCCGGCTTCGTCATAGTCGATATAGATACGGTTGTCGTTACGATCACCCAGTTGGCTCAGACGCAGTTGCGACGGGTTTGCTGGCGCAGCTTCGAACAAGCGGTACATGCCGTCGTCGCTTTCGATCAGCAATTGCCCATTAAGGTGTCGCCGCACCGCAAGCCCTTCGCCCGCGCTGAACACCGCGCCGCCCAACGGAATCGAGCCCATGTCGATGGGCCGCCCCTGCTCATCGGTATAGACCAGCGTTTCGCCGCCTTCGGGATGCGGCTGAATGTCGACGCACACCTCGTAGGGCACGCTCCAGCTGACGCCAAACAGGCTGCCCTGGCGTTCATCACGGCTGTTGTAGAAGCGCTGCCAGTCAATCGGCAGGATACCCGGCAGCACAAAATCCAGGTCGTCGACATCACCCAGTACCTTCGCGCCCGTCGCGGCATGCACCGGATTCGACGAGCCCATCGCGGCGTTGGCCGCAGCGCCCATCGCGCTGCTGATGGCCATCGAAGTGGCGCCGCTGACCAACATGCACGGCAACTTGCTGAAGAACTTGCCTTTGCCACCCTTTAGCATCAACAACGCCGTAACCGCCAACCCGACGCCAGGCGTCTTGCCGCTGCGAATTTCACGCACCACCACCGAACCGCCACCAATGGTCACGTTGGAGGAAATCAGCCCGGACGACACCACCGTCGCATCGCAGGTACTGCGATCACCACTGCGCACCGCGGGTTGGCCGTTGACCGTGACTTTTTCCGACCCCTCGGCCAGAAACTGCGGCGGCATCGGCGGGTGCTTCATACACACCACCAGATCCAGCGGCTTGGGCATGGCGCCCGGTGCAGGTGTGGCAACGGTAGGGCGCCACATCTGCGAAAAGAAACCTGCGGCCATGTCCAGATAACTGGCTTCGGGTTCCGGTTCGGGCGCTTCCAGCTCAGTACCGGCCGGTGTGACATGGGAACTGATCGCCCCGGCGGCACGGGCGGCAGGCATATTATTGGTCAGGGTATTGGTCGAGCCGGTGAGAATGTTCGCCTGCACCGTGGGCGGAAACAGGGCGTTACTGAAGGCATCGCATATCTTGGTCAGCCCTTTGTCCGCGCCACTTTTGCTCATGGCTAGGCCAACAATCGTGCCCACCACCGCACCCAGCAGGAAACAGCCGAGGCCACCGGTGACCACGGTAATGCCTGTGGCAGCAACAACGGCCGCCGTCGCCACCGCCGTGATCGCGATATTGGCCGCCACCTCCAGCACACCGCCGAGGATGTCTGCCATCATCGAAGTGTGGGAGAGCGCATCGCCCATCCGGGCTGCCCATAACGCGTCAGACATATAGGTTAAAGACTGTACAAAATATTGTAGAAGGAGGTTTGCTTATCGTTTATCAGTGACAGATCGTGGCCTGTTGGAATCTTTTCAAATTGCACTTTAGTAACGGCCATTCGACGCTTGATCACGGCTTCCAGCAGTTTGCCGAATAGCGCATCATCATCGACGAATTTTTTTAGCTTCAGAATCTCTCGTGGGCGGGTTCGCAGGATATAAAAAGCATAATTCATCAAAATAATACTGGAAACGAAAAGGTTTTCGGTTGATTGAAGTGGGTTGACGGTATCGACCAAGGCTTCAAAAGCCTGCTGCCTGTGGTGGGTATAGGTATACAGGAACACGTCGGGATACATGAGCTCGCTGTAACGATCATTAAAATTCAAGCGATAATTTTTATTGTCCGGCGTAACCAATAGTTTAACGATGTTTGTCTGGAACGCTTTCAAGGTGCTCAGAAGTGCATGTTCTTTTCTGGTGTCTGCTTTAATCGTCTTGTATATCACGTTAATCAGGTCCAGCAGTGCTATAGATCCAAAAGCCTCGGTCACCATCAGCAGCTGGTTATCCTTGATACTGAACCTGCGATATACCTCGTCATCAATGCTCAATTCAAAAAGCAGGAACGTGAGCATGTGGTTCCTGAACGCCGCGTCCTCATCGATAGGGCTATTTTTAGACTGATCAGTTGGATCAGATAGAAGAAAATAAAATAGTCTTTATTAGTGCGTTGACGATTGTCGATGTCCAACAAATGACCAAAGCGAGACAGGACGAGTAGAAGGGCATAGCAGTCCGCCTCCGTAAATCCCTGTTTCGACATGGCTTTTTCAAAAGCGCTCGCGGAAAAAAGATCGTGCCAACGGCTCACATAAAGCGTTGTTCCATTGCTTTTCTTGGCGGCAGCGGAGAGTAATAAAGGTTCGTCTTCCTGATAAAAAATAACGCCCAGTGACTGAGGAACTGGCCGGATGTTCAGGAAACTTTCAAGCTTGTATGAAATGAGATTGAAGAGATCCATTTTGTCGTTATCCGCAGGTCTTCCACTTTCCGTTCGCCCCTTTTTTCTCGACGCGAAAAGAGGTGATGGTTTTGTTGAATTTGTCGAGTATCCGAAAACCTACACCTTTTGCCTTGGGCTCATTGGTCTTGGAGAGTACGCCATCTTTGAGGCCCGTCTCTTTATAGTCAACGGTAGAAATGTCCTTATGGTCGTTGAGCATGCTCACCCCTTCGTTATTGACGGTCGCTACCACGCGGTACTCTTCACGGCGAAAAAGGGGATGAATTATGATGCTTGAACGAGCCGGAAATAATCTGTCCCCATACTTTTTATTGGGCGAATATCGGTGTGTGCTGACGCTTTAATGCTTGATCGAACTCTGAGTTAAACATGATGTTGCGGACTACGTGCGTCATAGCTTATCGAGGCTGGCAGCGGTGGTGGTGTAAAACGGCATGCCTGACTTGTCGATGACTTTTATTCTTCCGTTTTCTTCCTTGATATCCTTTAGGTAAGGAAGGAAGACCACTTCATCGGGAGCTGTTCGCAAGATCTCTTTGTCGAGCACACAGGTGTTGCTCTTCAAAACTTTAAAACTCAATAAGAAAAAATCGATTGTCAGGCGGCATTCAAGTACGCAGGTACACGCAGGGTTTTTTATTTTTTTACTCTTGAAAACCCACTCGTTTTTAAAGTGGTTACGGCGAAACTCATCAAGGGTGTCTTTGAATAGGGCGACAGGAAGCGCTATGTGCTTTATCGCTTTTGCCAACCCATTCAACAGCAGGCTTATAAAAAACTCATTGAGTTCGTCGGACGTTACGCAGTTTTTATAGGCGACCTCGTCCATAGTCACCGGCACAATGAGTGCGCTGCTGGAGTTCACGTAGACCTCCTGCGTAGTTTGCCTGGTTCCGACAAAACAAATTTTTTTGAAGCCCACCGCCTCGAATTTTTGGGCGCTCAAATGGCGTTCCAGGAAATTGCAGACAGACCGGCTTTGATCGCGGAACGGATGAATGATCTCGTCGCTGTATTCGGTCAAGTCCGGGTACAGATACACTTCTTTTAAAATCATGGCCTTGAATGCCTCGCTGGGTCTAATTCCTGCCTGCGGCGGTTCGCATTTCGTTGCTCCCAACGCTCGATTTTCCACCGAGCGCCGGGGCCAGCCGGCACCTTTTTGATTACTCTGGACTCATACCGTCCCGTATTACCCGGTTCTGCGTTCCAGTCTCTAACCTGTTTTTCGGCTCGCGCCGATTTTCCATTTTTCTTTATTCTGCCGCCACTCACACCGGTCTTCGCAACTTTTCCGGTGCGCGTGTCTACGACTTCATAGCCGTGTTGTGCCTTGCGGCTTTTTCTCGAGTTGCCGTGGCATGACCAGCCCCAAGGATCTATCCACCCTAAAGGGTTGGGAGCGTATTGGTAAAGGTTGATTCCCCCCAATAGCTCGATGGGGTCTGGTGTGGTGAATCGCCCAATATCCGGATCATAGAAACGAAAGGTATTGAAGTGCAGGCCTGTCTCGCGATCCAAATATTGGCCCTGGAATCGCAGATTCTGCTCTTCGATGTAGTGAGGCTCACGAACCTCTTCAATGGTATTGCCCCAAACCCGATAACGAGCATGCCAGACGATATTACCCGTGGCATCCGATAGTTGTTCGGGCAGTCCGTTCTGATCATTGTGGTAATACCGAATTTTCTGTTGGGCACCCACACCATCCACACGTGAAAGCGGCTCATGGCTGTCTGTTCCATAGAGGTACAGGCTGTTCAGACTGTTCTTTTGCTCTTGAAGCAGCCGCAATCCGTCCCAGATGAAATAGGTCTCGCCTAGTGGAAACCCTCGGATGTCATGTTCAGTTTTTAGTGTCCTTCGACCGAGGGGGTCGTAGCACATTTTGACGACAGTTTCTTGAACTCCGTTGATGTTGTGAACTTCAATCAAACGATGCTCTGCATCATAAAAGAAGCGTTGCACTCGATGACTACCGGTACGCTTCTCTACCATTCGACCGAAGGCATCGTAGCGATATCGTTTGTCCTGATAGGTCAGTAGTTTGTTATGTACCACCAGCCCTGCACCGGGCTGGGGACCGTCCAGCAAGTTGGCGGCAGCGTCGTAGGCAAACGTTTCGCTCAGCCCCTGAAGGTTGTCTTGGTTGGCGACAATACGTCCCGTCGCATCGTAGTGGAGCAATTGTTGACGACTGGCAACCGGCGTACGGTCAATGCGGGTGATCAGATTGTCGTTGGCGTCGTAATTGAACTGCTTCTGTATTCTGGGCGGTAGCAGTGTTGGCTGGTCGGCATTGCGCAGTATGCGCGAACGCAGGCGCCCACCACGGTCATACTCGCTCCGCGTAGTAATGTGTCCCTGAGTACGCAGAACCTCACGATGCAGCCGGTCCCGCTCGAAATCACTGATCAACTGACCATCGAGGTTCAGTTGGTGCAGATGACCACTTCCGTAGTAGAGACGGTTGATATGGCGCCCATCGGGCAATTGCGTTTGTATCAGGTTACCCAGTTCGTCGTAGTGATGACGCAGGCTGCCTGCTGAGCTTTGTTCTTCCAGCAATTGGCCGACAGCATCGTAAGTAAATGACAGGCTTTGCTCGCAGCCTCGGGTATCTGTGAATGTGGCAACGGTAAGTTGGTTGACGCTGTCGTAGGTGTAGTCGGTTCGACCATCGGCCGTTACTTTTCCGATCAATCGGCCAGCGGCGTCCCGTTCCAAATGATGAGTGATGGGATCTATTGGTGTATCGGGTACAAGTGCCAGTCCAGAACCATAGGGGGCGGGTATATGGGACTCGAGAATGGCATTGCCTAATCCGTCGTAGGCATAGCGTCGGGCGCTGCCATCCAGGTCTTGTTGCTCGACGATTCGGTCGACCGCATCCCAGATAAATCGATACTGTTCACCATTTTCATTGGTCAGTGCCTGGAGACGACCATAGGCATCATAGTTAAATTGAACGTGGCGTCCGTGGGCGTCGATGCGTTGGCGAACTTGCCCACGTCCATCGTATTGATAGGCGGTGGTGTGGCCGGCCGCATCGATGTGTTGGGTGAGCTGGCCACTTGTGTCACGCAGGTATTCTTCAACGCGACCATCTGGCAGCTGATAATGCAGCAGACGCCCGCGAGCGTCATGCAGGTAAGTCGTGCGCTCGCCGAGCGCATCGGTGATGGTCTGTAAATAACCGCGATGGTCGTAGTTGAACTTTGTTGAGTAACCTGAGCAGTCGATATGCTCTGACAGCTGCCCGTATTTATTCCAACGCAAGGTGTTGCTTTTACCTGCGGGGTCGACAATCTCTACGATCTGGCCACCAGCGTTATAACGGTAGCGAGTGACGAGACCCAGCGGGTCTGTTTCGCGGACACAATTGCCGCTGGCGTTATATTCGTATTGCCAACTGCTGCCGGCACTATCGGTTTCAACCAGTGGAAGAGACCAATGTTCCAGCCATAAAACGGATTCAATACGGCCCAAGGGGTCACTGGATGTACTGAGGTTACCGCTCTCATCGTAGCTGTACTCATAGCGCCCACCCAGAGGATCAGTCGCGCTGAGCAACTGACGTTCGTCATTCCACTCGAACAGCCAGGTCTGGCCAAGGTTGTCGCTGTACTGAGTGATCTGGTGCTGAGTGTTCCAGTGGCGCGTACTCACGCGCTGCAGGCCGTCGGTGATGCGCGTGAGGCCAGCCTGCAGGTCATAGTCGAACTGGTAAGCGTCGCCCTCATCGGTCCAGTGCCGAACCACGCGCCATTCCAGGCCTTCGATCAACGCCCACTCATAGAAACAGCGCAATCCGGTGGGTAATTGATGCTCCACCATTCGGCGCCCGGCATCGTAGGCAAAACGCCGCTGCACTTGATCGGTTGCATCACGCACTTGCGCCAGATTGCCCGCCGCGTCGTAGCCGTAGCTCACCAGCACTTCGCGACGTTGATCCGGGTACAGGCGTTCAATGCGGTTCACATGGCCCTGATCACGGATCAGCTCAACCTGCACCAGATCGAACGTATCGCGCAGACGCACCAGGCGCCCCGCTTCGTCATAGTCGATATAGATACGGTTGTCGTTACGATCACCCAGTTGGCTCAGACGCAGTTGCGACGGGTTCGCTGGCGCAGCTTCGAACAAGCGGTACATGCCGTCGTCGCTTTCGATCAGCAATTGCCCATTGAGGTGTCGCCGCACGGCAAGCCCTTCGCCCGGGCTGAACACTGCGCCGCCCAACGGAATGGCGCCCATGTCGATGGGCCGCCCCTGCTCATCGGTATAGACCAGCGTTTCGCCGCCTTCGGGATGCGGCTGAATGTCGACGCATACTTCGTAGGGTACGCTCCAGCCGACGCCAAACAGGCTGCCCGGGCGCTCATCGCGGCTGTTGTAGAAGCGCTGCCAGTCAATCGGGAGGATACCCGGCAGCACGAAATCCAGGTCGTCGACGTCGCCCAATACCTTCGCACCCGTCGCGGCATGCACCGGATTCGACGAGCCCATCGCGGCGTTGGCCGCAGCGCCCATCGCGCTGCTGATGGCCATCGAAGTGGCGCCGCTGACCAACATGCACGGCAACTTGCTGAAGAACTTGCCCTTGCCACCCTTTAGCATCAACAACGCCGTAACCGCCAACCCGACGCCAGGCGTCTTGCCGCTGCGAATCTCACGCACCACCACCGAACCGCCACCAATGGTCACGTTGGAGGAAATCAGCCCGGACGACACCACCGTCGCATCGCAGGTACTGCGATCACCACTGCGCACGGCGGGTTGGCCGTTGACCGTGACTTTTTCCGACCCCTCGGCCAGAAACTGCGGCGGCATGGGCGGGTGCTTCATACACACCACCAGGTCCAACGGCTTGGGCACAGCGCCTGGCGCAGGGGTGGCAACGGTAGGACGCCACATCTGCGAGAAGAACCCCTCGGCCATGTCCAGGAAGCTGGGTTCTGGTGCGGGCGGGGGGGCTTCCAGCTCGGTACCGGCCGGTTCGACATGGGAGCTGATTGCTCCCGCAGCGCGGGCGGCTGGCATCTTGTTGGTCAGGGTGTTGGTGGAGCCGGTGAGAATGTTCGCCTGCACCGTGGGCGGAAACAGGGCGTTGCTAAAAGCGTCGCATAAATGGGTCAGCCCTTTGTCTGCTCCGCTCTTGCTCATCAGCAGGCCGACAATCGTGCCCACCACCGCGCCGAGCAGGATGCACCCAAGCCCGCCTGTGGCGACGGTGATACCGGTGACCGCCACCACGGCAACCGTCGCCGCAGCCGTGATCGCGATATTGGCCGCCACCTCCAGCACACCGCCGAGGATGTCCGCCATCATCGAAGTGTGGGACAGCGCATCGCCCATCCGGGCTGCCCATAACGGGTCAGACATACAGGTGGCTCATCAAGAAATGGCGTCGAACGACAACGAGCTTTTTATCAATGCCCAGTGCGCCGCCTCGGCATCGCCGAGCGCCTGCGCCTTTACGTAACTCAAGGCGAGCATCTTGCGGGTGCCAGGTATTACCAACGCCAGCTGATACTGGAAAACCTTGTCATTGCCCTTGTTGAACTGGCTGCGCAGCTCGATAGCGTCGACTTCCTGTGCCGCACCCAGGCGCACATCGATGCCGGGCTGGCAGCGCAAGTCCTGCACCTGTTTTTCCAGACGCTTGAGCTGGTCGTCGAAGTTGCTGTGCAGGGTTTCGCCTTCGGTGAGCATGCTGCGGCTGATGATCAAGGAGGTGCCTAGCTCGGGGAACTTGAGGATATTGATCGTCGCGTCCAGCAGCTCGGTGGTCGGCAGTTGAAACTGGAATTCGTTGATTCGGTACGTCATGGCAAACAGGTCTCGTCAGGAGCTTTTAGGCGCGGGGAAGACCGCTTTTATATTGGCGTCGATGCTTTTTTTGTTGCCCTGGCCCTCGGGGGTGGCGCCGGGGCCGTGGCCGTTGTTCAGGTGCAGTACGCCCTTGGTGTTGAACTCTGCATCGCCGCTGGCATAAAAGCTGATATTCACCCCAGTGAGGTTGATCTGCCCGCTGGCATTCAACTCCAGGATGCTTTCGCCGCACACAAGGCGCAGGTTTTCCCCCACTTCAATCACGTAGCTCTGGCTGATGCTGTCGGTCTTGCGCTGGCCCACCACCAGCACATCCTCCTGCTTGACCATGCGCGTGCGGTTATTACCAATGGTCACCGTCTCGTTATGCCCAATGCTCTTGTTGCGGTCATGCCCCACCGAGTGGCTTTCATCCACCTCCACCACGATGTCCTGATTGCGCTCGGCGTGGATATACAGCTGCTCCAGCCCCTTCTTGTCCTCCATACGGATTTCATTGAAGTTGGCCGGCGTGCCGCCTTTGCTGGAGCGGCTTTTCATGCCGCTCTGGGTGGCGTTTTCCGGCAGGTCGTAAGGCACGGTCTGCTCGGCGTTGTAGACGCGCCCGGTGATGATCGGGCGGTCCGGGTCGCCTTCCAGAAAGCTCACGATCACTTCCTGGCCGATCCGTGGGATTTGCATCGAACCCCAGTTCTTGCCGGCCCAGGACTGCGACACACGAATCCAGCACGAGCTGTTTTCGTTGGATTGGTCGTGACGGTCCCAGTAGAAGTGCACCTTCACGCGGCCGTACTGGTCGGTCCAGATTTCCTCGCCCTTGGGACCGACCACCAGCGCAGTCTGCGGGCCTTTGACGATGGGCCGGTGGGTGCTGGCCAGCGGTCGGAAGCTTTGCTGGGCGTCAATACAGGTGAGGCTGCTTTCGAACTGCGCCGACCCTGAGCCGCCGCCGGTTTCCAGGCTTTCCTGGACGATGGCATAGCGGCAGCCGACGATCAGGTATTCGCGGTTCTGGTCCTGGCGGCTGAAGCCGGTGAGGCTGAACAAATGGCCCGAGCCCAGGCCCCGCGCATTACCGTTGAACTCGATCTGCTCATGCAGGGTTTGCAGGGCTTCGATGCGGGTGCGCGCATAGTGCTCACCGTCGGCGCTTTGCACGTAGGTGCCGGGGTAGTCGTACAGCGGGTAGTCGCCGGCGGTGTGCGGGCGCGGCATGGCCGAGCGCACGTCGATACTGGCGCTGGGGCGCTGGAAGTCGTAGTCGTTAAGCTCCAGCGACCCAGGCTGCACTTCCTGCGCCAGGTGCCAGTTGTGCATATGGTCGCGTTCGCGCTGCTGCTCGTCCTTGGGGTAGTACGGGATCGACGCATAGCCCGGCACCGTGGTGTGGGCGCCATAAGCATCGGCCAACACCAGCACATGACGGTCCTGTTCATGGCGGAAGAAGTAGTAGATACCTTCCTGTTCCATCAAGCGGCTGACGAAATCGAAGCTGGTCTCGCGGTACTGCACGCAGTATTCCCACTCGCGATAAGGGCGGCTCAGCGCGTCTTCGAAGTCGGAGAAGCCCAGGTCGCGGAACACTTGCTTGATGATCTGCGGGATGCTCAGGTTCTGGAAAATCCGGCAGTCCGAGGTGCGGCTGAGCAGCCAGAACCATGGGCGCAGGGTCACCTGATAACTGGCGAACTGGCCTTGGTCGATATTCTGGCTGCAACGCGCAACGATGCCGTGGAAGTGCCGCTCGCCACCGTCCGCCAGCTGCACGCCAACGCTCATCGGCTTGCCCAGCAACTGGTTAAGGTCGATGTTGGCGTCCAGAGAGGTCAGTCGCAGCTCATAGTTGAACAACCTGCCCAGCTCTTCGCCGCCGCCCATTTCATTGAGCAGCAGCACATCCGGCCCGAGCGGGCTGGTGATCTTGGCCAGGCGTGAGGCTTGGTTGAATAGCATCGGTAGTCCCGTAAATACCTAAATAACTGAAGAAACCGAATCCAACTGTGGGAGCTGGCTTGTGTGGGAGCCGGGCTTGCCCGCGATGCAGGCACCTCGGTGTGGCAGGCGCACTGAGGTGATGCTATCGCAGGCAAGCCAGCTCCCACACAAGCCCACTCCCACAGTTGAATTGCGTTTCGTCAGGTCAATCGCTGAAGTCGTAGTGCAATTCATTATCCCGGCTGCTGATACGCACACCCGCCAGTGCCTTGCCTTCGAGCATGCGCGTAAGAAACTCACGGCTCATGTCCGGCAGCAGGCTGTTGGTGAGAATGGTGTCGATCATGCGCCCGCCACTTTCGGTTTCGGTGCAGCGCGAGACGATCAAATCGACCACAGCGTCGTCGTAATCGAAGGCGACTTTGTGGGTGTTCTCCACGCGCTTTTTGATGCGGCCCAGTTGCAGGCGGGTAATCGCCTTGAGCATTTCGTCGCTCAGCGGGTAATACGGAATCGTCACCAAACGGCCCAGCAGTGCCGGCGGGAAAATCTCCAGCAGCGGTTGGCGCAGGGCCTTGGCGATTTCTTCCGGCTCCGGGATGTTCGCCGGGTCTTTGCACACCTGGGAAATCAGTTCAGTGCCGGCGTTGGTGGTCAGCAGGATCAGGGTGTTCTTGAAGTCGATCACCCGGCCTTCGCCGTCCTCCATCACGCCCTTGTCGAACACCTGGAAGAAGATCTCGTGCACGTCCGGGTGGGCTTTTTCCACCTCATCCAGCAGCACCACGCTGTAGGGTTTGCGCCGCACCGCTTCGGTCAGCACGCCGCCTTCGCCGTAGCCGATATAACCCGGTGGCGCGCCCTTGAGTGTGGACACGGTGTGGGCTTCCTGGAACTCGCTCATGTTGATGGTGATGACGTTCTGCTCACCGCCGTACATGGCTTCGGCCAGGGCCAGGGCGGTTTCGGTCTTGCCCACACCCGAGGTGCCGGCGAGCATGAACACGCCAATCGGCTTGCTTGGGTTATCGAGCCCGGCGCGGGAGGTCTGGATGCGCTTGGCGATCATCTGCAAGGCATGGTCCTGGCCGATGATGCGTTTCTTCAGGTGCTGGTCGAGGTTGAGCACTGTCTCCAACTCGTTGCGCGCCATGCGGCCCACCGGGATGCCGGTCCAGTCGGCGACCACCGAGGCCACGGCCTGGTAATCCACGGTCGGCAAGATCAGCGGGGTTTCGCCTTGCAGCGCAGTGAGGCGTTGTTGCAGGTCGAGCAGTTGGGCGCGCAACTCATCGTTGCCGCTGTCTACCACGCCAGCTTTTTCGCGCAAGGTCGCGCGAGTTGCCAATAGCTCATCAACCAGGGTTTTTTCTTCGGCCCAGCGGCTTTCCAGAGTCGCCAGGCGCTCACGTTCGGCGCTCAGCAAGGTTTCGCTATTGGTTTGACGCGCACCAATGGCGATACCGATGGCATGCTCGCGGGCGATGATTTGCAGCTCGGTTTCCAGCGCTTCGATGCGACGGCGGCTGTCGTCCACTTCGGCTGGTACGGCGTGCAAGCTGATGGCGACGCGTGCGCAGGCAGTGTCCAGCAAGCTGACGGACTTGTCTGGCAACTGACGTGCGGGGATGTAGCGGTGGGACAACTTCACCGAGGCTTCCAGGGCTTCATCAAGGATCTGCACCTGATGGTGTTTCTCCATGGTCGAGGCCACGCCGCGCATCATCAGCAGCGCTTTGTCTTCCGACGGCTCGGCCACCTGTACCACCTGGAAGCGGCGGGTCAGCGCGGGGTCTTTCTCGATGTGTTTTTTGTACTCGGCCCAGGTCGTGGCGGCCACGGTACGCAAGGTGCCACGGGCCAGCGCAGGCTTGAGCAGGTTGGCGGCGTCGCCAGTTCCGGCGGCGCCACCGGCACCTACCAGGGTGTGGGCTTCGTCGATAAACAGAATGATCGGCTTGGGCGAAGCCTGCACGTCTTCGATGACCTGGCGCAGGCGCTGTTCGAACTCGCCCTTCATGCTGGCACCGGCTTGCAGCAGGCCCACATCGAGGCTGCGCAGTTCCACATCCTTGAGCGCAGGCGGCACGTCACCGGCGACGATGCGCAGGGCGAACCCTTCGACTACAGCGGTCTTGCCCACGCCGGCTTCGCCAGTGAGGATCGGATTGTTCTGACGTCGACGCATCAGGATGTCCACCAGTTGGCGGATCTCTTCATCACGCCCCACGATCGGGTCGAGTTTGCCACTGCGCGCTTGTTCGGTCAGGTCGACGGTGAAGCGCTTGAGCGCTTCCTGTTTGCCCATCGCACTCGGCGCCATGGCACCGCTGGCTTCGCCAGGTACGCCGGCGTTGAAGCCATCGCTGGCGCTCAACGCATTCTCCGGTGAGTCGCCGACGTATTCGTCAAAACGCTCGCTCAAGGCTTCGGGTTTGATCTTGTCGAACTCGGCGGACAAGCCCAGCAGCGCATGGCGCAGGCTCGGTGTCTTCAGGATACCCAGCACCAGGTAGCCGGTACGCACCTGGCTTTCGCCGAACATCAGGCTGCCGTAGACCCAGCCGCGCTCTACGGCTTCTTCCACATGCGACGACAAGTCGGTGATCGACGTCGAACCACGCGGCAAGCGGTCCAGCGCTTCGGTCAGGTCACGGGCCAGGCGCGCCGGCTCCACGTTGAACTGGCGGATGATGCGGTGCAGGTCCGAGTCCTGCAGTTGCAACAACTGGTGAAACCAGTGGGCCAGTTCCACATACGGGTTGCCCCGCAGTTTGCAGAACACGGTGGCGGCTTCGATGGCCTTGTAGGCCACGCTGTTGAGTTTGCCGAACAGTGCGGCGCGACTGATTTCACCCATGCTCTGGATTCCTTGAGGTAGTGGCGTGATCGGCGTAATGCCGGGCCAGGATTAGGTCGTTGGCGTCATGCTCGGGTTGGCCGAGCCAGGTGTTGAAGCCCAGGCGGAATTGGCCATTAAGTTGCAGCTTTGGGACTTCGGGTTGTTGCAAAACCAGGTTCAAGTCCCAGTCCAGTTCATGGCCCAGGTACTCGGCCACCCACGCCACCAGCTCGTTGAACGGCTGGCTGCCGGGCAGCATGCCCATGTAATCGTCCAGCTTGAGCGGGCCGAGGCGGATGCGGAATTTATGCTGGCGATCCCACACATGGCTGCCCAGGCAAAAGTCCACGCCCAACTGGTTGGCGCTGACACTCACGCGGCTGCGCTCTGGCAGTTCCAGCCACTGGCCGACGTATTCTTCAATCTCTACCGGCAGGCCGAAGTACTCGCTGAGAATGGCCTTCAAGCCGTCCGGGTAGCGGGTTTGCGCCGACAGGTGACCGCTGTAGTGCAGCTTCGCGGTATCCGGAATCAACCCCTGATTCAGCAGGCTCGGCATGCCTCGACCACACAGCGCTGCGAGGCGCGCGGACCAGTAGTCATCATCCGGGCGGTCGTGGCTGACGGTCGGTCGCGCCTCGGCCCAAGCCCGGTAAAACAGGCTGAGCAGGCGATGGTGGAACACATCCAAAAACTGTTTGCTGGTGCTGTCGGCGTTGTTGCGCTGGCGTTCGCGCACGTACTCGGTGATATGCAGCGGCAACGGGCCGTTGGGGCCGCCGAGGCCGAAAAAGAATTGCTCCAGCCGCGCTGGTTTGCCATCGCCGCCAGGGTCGACCGAGGCCAATGTGGCCGGTGCGAAGGTGCAGTCCGCCTGCTGCCCCAGGCGCAGCGGGTCATCGGCCAGGCGCAGGGAATGGCCCAGGCGCGGCAGCGCTGGCGATTCGCACTCGATACGTCGCAGCGCCTGGAAGAAATCGTATTCCCAGGGCTCCTGATGCATCGCATCCAGTGTGTTCACAGGGTCGGACGTCGACCGGGCTTGGCTTTCCATCGCATGATCTCGCCGCGTTCGGTGGTACGGATCACCGTCTCGGTAAAGCTGTTGATCGACACATAACGTGCCAGGAAGCGTTCCAGCACCGCACCGAGCAGGAACACGCCGGTGCCGCGAAACGCGTTTTCATCGAATTCCAGGGTGATTTCCAGACCGCGCCCAAATACGATCGGGCCGGGCATCGGCAGGCGCCGGGTCACCGCTTTGCTGCTGACCTCACGCAAACCTTCGATCTGTAATTGCAGCGCCGCGTCGTTGCTGTCGCCATACAAGCGCAACAGTTCGCGCAAGGCGCCGGCGCCCTGGCCTTGTTCGCTCAGCGACAGGTAGTTGAGCGACAACTGGCTGATCAGGCGCCAGGCCTTGGCGTCATGGGCATGGCTGGCACGCGGGCGACTCGGCCCGGCCACGCAGCGCACCGACAACACCGGCGCGCTGTCGGCCAAGGTGAAGTCGGTCTTGCCGTTGCCCACGCTCATGAACAGCGGCAAATCGCGGTTGGTACACAGCGCGGTCACGCCGAGCTGGCGCAAATCATGGCGGTACGGCGCTTGCTGGCTGTCGACCAGGCTGACGAAAGTTTCGCTGCCCACATAGGTAGAGCGCGGGCCGTTACGGCGTTGGTCGCTGGACAACACGCGAGGTTCACGGCGCAGGGTGTAGTACGCCTGGTCGCGGCCATAACGCGATGGATCACGCACCGCATAGAACGGCAGGAACGGCTGCTCCGGCCCAGTGCCATGGCCGGTGATGCCGCTCAACGAGTGAATTTCGAAATCCATCGGCCGCGTGCGGTCGGCGATGACATGGTGTTCGTTGACACGGTCCGACAGGTGAATGCGGTCCACGCGTTTGGGAAACAAGTTGATCGCCGGCGTGCAGAACGGCATGAACTGGGCCGCGCCGACGCTGCCTTCCAGGCTCGGCTCGTGACGGTCGAACAGCACGATCAGCTCCAACTCCTGGCCGTCGCAGCGTTTCACCGCACGGCTCAGCTGCGCGAATTCAACGAACAGGAAGCGGTGGGGCAGGGCGAAGTATTCCTGCAGTAGCCGATAACCCTGAAACGCGCGCGCCACCACCGGCATGGCCGCATCGGCATCGTCAAAACCACGGGAGCGCAGCGCGTCTTGCGGCAGGCGCTCGACCCAATCACCACCGGGTTTGCGAGCAAACACGGCGCAGGCGTTGCCGAGTAACTGTTCGTAGAGCCGAAACGGCTGCTCATCGGCACCGCTGAGGTACAGCGGCAGGTTATCGAGGTCGAGGCTGTTGAAGGGTAATTCGGCGCCGGTGCGCAGAGTCAGGCGCAGGCCGGCTTTGGCTTTGGGCTCGCTGGCGGCCAGGCGTCCCAACACAGCGGCGGGGTTGCCGAAGTACTCAGCATTACTGACTTGCAACGGCCACAGCGTCACCGGGTGCGCGGTGCGGTACTCGCAGCAGGTCTGGGTTTCGCGGCCCAAGGCGGCGCGCAACACTGTGTCGCGCGGCAATAGGAAACCACTGGCCAGCGAGCCTTCGTCGGGGTCGGTCTGCATTTGCACCACGGTCATCGACGGCGTGGGCGCGAGGTAGTGCGGGTAAGCGATTTCCAGCAGGTTATGGGTGAAGGTCGGGTACTCGGCGTCGAGCTTGAGCTGCACCCGGGCAGTCAGGTAGGCAAAGCCTTCGAGCAAGCGTTCGACGTACGGGTCGGCGCAGTCCATGCCGGACAACGTCAGCCGACTGGCGATCTTCGGGTATTCCTTGGCGAACTCGGCGGCGCTTTCGCGCACGTGGTGCAGTTCCTGGTTGTACAGCTCCAGCAGGCGCGGGTTCATGGGCGCCTCCGCTGGTCGGCATTGACCACACGCACATGCCCGGATTCCAGATCGAGGTCGGTTTGCAGCAGCAGGCGCAACGGCACCGGCTGCGCCCACAGGTCGCCTTCGATCTCGAAACTCAATGCGTTGTGGTTCATCTCGCCATGGCCCACGCGGGCTTTTACGCGCAGCGTGTGGCGCAAAATACGTGGTTCAAAAGTGGCAATCGCCTGGTAGATCAAGGCTTCCAGGGCTTTGATATCCACACTGGAAACGCTGTTGCCGGCCAGCGCAGGCAGGCCGTAATTGACCACCGATGTGCCAGCCGGGGTGTGCAACGTGGCATCGGCGTCGAGGAGCGACGTGGTGTTAAGCAACCACGCCAGGTCACGCAGCACCGAGGCTTTTAATTGGGTCAGGGACAGCACGCGTTTGTCGGCGCTTTCCTTGAGGTTGGTCGGGTCATCGTCGGTCAGCCGGTCCAGCAGGGACGGTTGCAGACGGTCGCGGGAAGCGATTTCAGTTACCACCAAAGCAGCTCCACGGACGGGCTAAGAGAGGGACAAGGTGCCAGGGGCCGCAGCGAGGTGCTGCGGCCGCCAGGGCTATCAGCGCTTGGTGTTGGAACGGATGTTCCAGCCAAACTTGATCGCGCCGCCGTCTTTGGTGCCGTCGGCTTTCTGCGGCTGGTAGTCGACCATCACCTGGGCGAAGTTCAGGGTGACGTTTTCGGTCAGGCGATCATCGGTGCCCGAGCCGCCGGTGCTCAGGGACGTGACCAGCACTTCTTCCAGGTTGATCACCATGTACTCGACCTGGCTTTCGCCGCCGGCCTTGCGCACGGTCAGCTTGACCTTGTCGATGTGCTTGCCGCTGGCGCAGTGCATCATCAGGTTGGGCGAAGCCTTGTCGACGTACTTGGTCAGCGACAGGTCCTGGATATTCACCTTGCCCGCGCCGCCACCGCCGCCCACATGCATGTTGCCGGACTGGGCCATGCCCCAGCTCCAGTTCAGCACGTCGATTTCGTCCTTGTGGGCCTTGTCCATGGACTCGCCCTTGATGTCGCCGATCTTGATGAAAATATCAACAGCCATGTTTTCTCCCTGTGTGGCACGGGCCACTGAATTTGGTGATGCCCAAAGGGGCAATGCTGTTCTGTGGGAGCTGGCTTGCCTGCGATTGCATCACCGCGGTCTGACTGACAAACCGAGGTGCCTGCATCGCGGGCAAGCCCGGCTCCCACAGAAGAGCCGGTCCTACCATTAGTTATGCGCTTTTTGCCGAAGGCAGTTTCGATACCAGGCGCAACGACACGGTCAGCCCTTCGAGCTGGTAGTGCGGGCGCAGGTAGAACTTGGAGTTGTAGTAACCCGGGTTGCCTTCGACGTCTTCCACGATCACCTCGGCGGCGGCCAACGGGTGCTGGGCCTTGGTGGTTTCGGTGGAGTGCGCAGGGTCGCCGTCGACGTAGTTGAGGATCCAGTCCTGCAACCAACGCTGCATCTCGTCCTTCTCTTTGAAGGAACCGATCTTGTCGCGCACGATGCACTTCAAGTAGTGGGCGAAGCGGCAGGTGGCGAACAGGTACGGCAGGCGCGCGGCCAGGTTGGCGTTGGCGGTGGCGTCCGGGTCGTCGTATTCGGCCGGTTTCTGCAACGACTGGGCGCCGATGAACGCGGCGAAGTCGGTGTTTTTCTTGTGCAGCAGCGGCATGAAACCGTTCTTCGCCAACTCCGCTTCACGGCGGTCGCTGATGGCGATTTCGGTCGGGCACTTCATGTCCACGCCACCGTCATCGGTAGGGAACGTATGGGCCGGGAGGTTTTCCACTTCACCGCCGGATTCCACGCCACGGATGCGCGAGCACCAGCCGTAGTGTTTGAACGAGCGGTTGATGTTCACCGCCATCGCGTAGGCGGCGTTGGCCCAGGTGTACTTGGAGCTGTCGGCGCCGTCGGTGTTTTCTTCGAAGGCGAAGGCTTCCACCGGGTCGGTTTTGGCGCCATACGGCAGGCGCGCCAGGAAGCGCGGCATGGTCAGGCCGATGTAGCGCGAGTCTTCCGATTCACGCAGCGAGCGCCAGCCAGCGTATTCCGGGGTGGTGAAGATCTTGGTCAGGTCGCGCGGGTTCGACAGTTCCTGCCACGAACCCATGCCCATCACGGTGGGCGAAGCAGCGGCAATGAATGGCGCGTGCATGGCGGCGCAGACCTTCGACAACTCACCCAGCAGCTCGACGTCCGGTGGAGACTGGTCGAAGTAGTAATCGCCCACCAGGCAACCGTACGGTTCGCCGCCGAACTGGCCGTATTCTTCTTCGTACATCTTCTTGAAGATCGGGCTCTGGTCCCACGCCGTGCCCTTGAATTTCTTCAGGGTCTTGTGCAGTTCAGGTTTGGCGATATTGAGCACGCGAATCTTCAGTTGCTCGTCGCTTTCGGTGTTGTTGACCAGGTAGTGCAGGCCACGCCAGGCGCTTTCCAGCTGCTGGAAATCCGGGTGGTGGATGATCTGGTTGACCTGGGCGGTGAGCTTGGCGTCGATGGCGGCGATGATCGATTCGATCGATTTGATCGCGTCATTGGAGACCAGGTCCGTCTGCGCCAGAGCCTGTTCGGCCAGGGTACGCACGGCAGTTTCCACGGCTTCGCGGGCACGCTCGGTCTTGGGTTTGAATTCTTGCAGCAGCAGGTTGGCGAACTCGCTGGCTTCTTCGGTAGCACCCAGGATCTGGCTGCCTTCGCGGGCGGTATTGTCGGTCATGATTACTGGTCCCCTGCTGGCTTAGGCGCGCTGGCAAGTGCCTGAAGCAGTGCCGGGTCCTTGATCGCCTTCATGATGATTTCTTCAGCGCCGGTCTTGCCGTCCATGTAGGTCAGCAGGTTGGCCAACTGGGTGCGGGCTTCGAGCAGTTGCTTGAGCGAATCGACTTTGCGGGCCACGGCGGCCGGGCTGAAGTCGTCCATGCTTTCGAAGGTGATGTCCAGGCTCAGGTTGCCTTCGCCGGTCAGCTCATTCGGTACGTGGAAGGCTACGCGTGGCTGCATGGCCTTGAGGCGCGAGTCGAAGTTGTCGACGTCTACTTCAAGGAACTTGCGATCAGCCACAGGCGCCAGCGGCTCGGCAGGCTTGCCGGCGAGGTCGGCCATCACGCCCATCACGAAGGGCAACTGGACCTTTTTCTCGGCGCCGTAAAGCTCGACGTCGTACTCGATCTGCACTCGAGGCGCACGGTTGCGCGCGATGAATTTCTGAGAACTTTGCTTCGCCACGTTGCTGCTCCTGGTCGCTTGAGCGACGGTGTTGTTACTGCACAGTCCGGCGGCTTATTCGCTTTCCGGGCCGCGCAGGTTTTCAAATTGGGACATGCCGTCGGGGATCAGATTGCGCACGATGGCCGCAAAGTCGGCGTGCACCAGATGCTTCGCCCGGTTCAACAGCACCGGCAGCGGGCTCGAAGGCTCGTGCCGGGTGTAGTACGCAAGGATCTTGTCGAGGCTGCGCAGCACGTCATCGCGGGTGGCGATGTCGCCCGTTGGGCGCGGTGCTGCGGGGGCGGCGGCGAAATCGACCGAGGGGGCATTGTCTTCACTGACAGCCTCGGGTTCGCTGCTGCCTGCAGGGTCGGGTACGGCTTGATTGAGGATCTGCAGCGCCTGCTTGAGCGGTTGCTTCAGCAGGCTCAGGTCCACGCCCTGGGCCGAGCCGACCTGGTCGCTGACCTGTTGTTCGATGGCCTCGCAGGCGGCACGCGCGGCGCTCAAGGCGTCGCGCGTGGCTTGCAGCTGCTCGGGGTCGCTGTCGAGGAACGCGGCGTTGAGTTGCTGGGCGCCGAGTTGTTCATCCGGGAAGTTCGACAGGCCGCTGGCGTTGAGCGCCGCGCGCAGGCTCACTGGCCCAAACGTGCGCGAGCGCGTGAGGATGCTCTCGCGCAGCAAGCGTATGGTCGCGTCGCTGGTCAAGCCGGACAGGGCGTTGATGCGCACGGTGGGGTCGTTATCGTCGTCGGCATCCAGGCGCGGGTACAGGTCGGCCCAGTATTCGCGCAGCAGCGCGTTGATCAACGTAAGGACTTCGGCAAGCCCGGCCACACCCTGGAGGGCGAGGGAGCTTTGCAACAGGAAATGGGTGATGCGCAGGTCTTTGCTGCGTTGCAACAAATCGAGGCTTTGCTGCTGGATGCTACGCCACTGCGGGGGTTCGGCGGGCAGGATCGAGTCGCCCATGCTGCGCTCGGGTTGGCCCTTGGCGTCACGTTCCAATTGAAGGAATTGCGCGTCATATTCCATGTCTTCACCACAGGGCGAAGTCGCGGAAACGGCGGCGAGCAGCAACGGCACATCCACTTGATTCGATCTCCTTATCAGCCCGTTAGACGGCGGGCAATGCATGCATAAGTTACGCAATGAACTTTGCATGTTTTCTTGGTCATATACTCAGTGCGCCACTATTGCGCCATCACTTATGTTCAAGAAGTTGTGCATTTTTGGTGTAGTAGTTACGCGTTGTCAAGGTAAGCTACTCGCCCTCTGTGACAGATGTGCGGTGTTTAACACACTGCGCGACTGACGGGTCTGACGGCGGCCCAGGACAGGGTTTTTGTCACAGAAGCCGGTTAAGATCAGCAATCATGCTGACAAAAGCAGATTTTACGGTCGTTTGCACGACTTGGCAGGGCGCTTGCGGGAGGCGCCCTCCCTTGGAATAGGCCGCGCGCGATGTATCAGCAAGGAGGCAAGATGTCGCTGTGTTTGACTATCACTAGTTATCACAAGATTACCCCTGGGCAATGCCCTGAAAAGTCCATGGATCAGGGCGTGATGGCTATTGGCCGCAATTCCGACAATGACTGGGTACTGCCTGACCCAGAGCGGTTAGTCTCCTCGCAACATTGCGTTATTCAATACAAAGATGGCCGTTACTACCTAACCGATAACAGTACGAACGGAGTGGAGCTGGTTAACGCCGGCATCCGAATGCGTAGAGGGAACAGCGAGCCGTTGCAAGATGGCGAGTTGATCCGCATCGGCGATTACGAGATCCAGGCACGTATCGACTTCAACGTGCAGGCGCTTGATAGCCAGCCGTTCAGCGGCGATTCGCCGAACAGTTTTGAAGCGCTGATGGGCGCGGTGGCGAACAAGCCTGCACCTTCACCTGTGATCGCGCCGCAGTTCCAGGGCGCCTCGTCGATGGACACGCTGCCGGACCTGTTCGACTTCCTCACTCCGACCACCGTGCCGCCGCCAACCGTGGCGGACCACGTACCCAGCGAGCAGCACGATTTTCGTCCGCCAACGCCGGTCGCGGTGCCTGTGGTCGAGCAACCCGTGGTGTCGGGCTCGGTTATTCCTGAAGACTGGGATTTGTTCGGCGACACGCCCGCGCCCGTTGTTGCAGCGCCACAGCCGGTTGCACCACCTGAACCGCCAGCAGCGCCGGTCGTCCAGCCAACCACCCCGGCCATCACCCAACAGCCCGACTTGCTGCAAGCCTTCCTGCGCGGCGCCGGGCTGGACCAATTGCGCCTCGACAAGGCTCAAGCCGAAGCACAAATGGAAAGCATCGGCCGCAGCTACCGCCTTATGGTCGAAGGCCTGATCGACGTGTTGCGTGCCCGCGCGAGCCTCAAGGGCGAGTTCCGCATGCAGCAGACGATGATCCAGCCGGCTGAAAACAATCCGTTGAAATTTGCGCCGAATGCTGACGAAGCCTTGCTGCTGCTGCTTCGTCATGGCAACCAAGCGTTTATGGCGCCGGACGTCGCCGTGCGCGAGAGTTTCGACGACCTGCGCGCTCACCAACTGGCAGTAATGGCCGGTGTGGAAGCGGCGATCAAACACCTGCTCACGCGTTTTGAACCGGCACAGCTGGAAGAGCGCATGGGCAAGCCCGCCGGGCTGTCGAGCCTGTTCAACGGCTCGCGCCAGGCGCAGTACTGGCAGCAGTTCACCGAGCTCTACAGCAATATTTCCCGTGAGGCCCAGGAAGATTTCCAGGACCTGTTCGGTCGCGAATTCAGCCGAGCATACGAAGAACACAGCGCACGACAGCGACGCTAAAACGCGCCGCAATAATGGATAAAACGGATAGCTAAGTACGTCATTGAGGACGCAGGATGATTCCCAGGTTTTTACTCGCAGCCGCCACCGCGCTGTTGCTGACGGCGTGTGCCAAGGACGCGGTCAAACCCGAGGTTACCGCTGAAGCCGAAGCGGGCACTGCCGCAGTCGAGCTGCACTTTCACGCCATTGCCGGGCTAAACCCCGGCGCCAACGGCCAGGCTGCTCCGGTGCGGGTGCGCATTTTCGAACTGAAAAACGCCGCCACCTTCAGTCGCTCCGACTACTTCGCCTTGGCCGATCGCGCGCAATCCACCCTTGGCCTGGACCTGCTGGACCAGGATGAAGTGATGATCCAACCCGGCCAGCAACTGAGCATCCAGCGCGACCTTGACCCTTCCACACGCCAGATCGGCTTGTTGGTGGGCTATCGCGAGCTGGACCGCGCGCAATGGCGCACGGTGCTCACGGTTCCGGCGCGCCAATACACCGAATATCAGATCAGCCTCGATGTGCGCGCCGTACGCGCCGACGTCGTGGTTCCCCCATCCAGCCCTGCCCAATAAAACCCTCGGAGCCCCCATGTCCTGGAACAATCGCGTGGTCTGGTCGGAAGGCATGTTCATCGGAACGCAGCACTTCCAGCAGCATGACCGTTACCTGGAAAACCTCATCGACGCGCGCAGCCGACCGTTGTCCGCCGGTGCCTGGGGCTTTTCCGAGTTGCTTATTGATCAGGGCCTGCTGGCCCAGGGCAAGCTGGCGATCGTGTCGGCGCGTGGCCTGTTGCCCGACGGCACGCCGTTCAATATTCCCCAGGATGATCTGGCGCCGAGCCCGCTGAATATCGACGACAACCTGCGCGACGGCCTGGTGTACCTGGCCTTGCCGCTCAAGCGCGCCGGTGCGCGAGACACGGTGGATGAAGGCGAAGCGCTGGAAGCGGCGCGCTACGTCAGCCAGGTGCGCGAAGTGCGCGACGATAACGCGCCGTTTGAAAACCGCGCGCCAGTGGCTGTGGGTTCCCGAGCGCTGCGCCTGTTGACCGCGCAGGATGGCATCAGTGACTACGCCGCCATCGGCCTGGTGCGCATCAAGGAAAAGCGTGCCGACCGTGCATTGGTGCTCGACGACACGTATATCCCACCGGTTTTGGACGTGGCCGCGAGCAAACCACTCACCGCCTTTCGCAGTGAACTGCTCGGCCTGCTGCACCAGCGCGGCGAAGCCCTGGCGGGCCGCGTGGTCGCCTCGGGCGCGGGTGGTGCTTCGGAAATTGCCGACTTCATGCTGCTGCAGTTGGTCAACCGGGCGCAGCCGCTGATCCAGCATTTGAGCCAGTTAAGCCCGCTGCACCCTGAGCGGTTTTTCAGCGAGCTGGTGAGCTTGGCCGGTGAGTTTTCGACCTTCTCAACCTCGGGTCGCCGCCCTCAGGAATACCCGCAATACCAGCACGATGACCTGATCCTGAGTTTCGCCCCGGTGATGGCGGCCCTGCGTGAAGCGCTGTCGATGCTGATCGACAGCAAAGCCACGCCGATCCCGATTGTGGAAAAAGCCTATGGCATCCACGTGGCCATGCTCGCCGACAAAACCCTGCTCGACAGCGCCAGTTTCATCCTCGTGGTACGCGCCGACGTGCCCGGCGAAACCCTGCGCGCCCGCTTCGGCCAGCAGAGCAAAGTCGGCTCGGTGGAGCACATCCGCGACATGGTCAACCTGCAATTGCCAGGTATCGGCCTGCTGCCGTTGCCGGTTGCGCCACGCCAGATCCCGTACCACGCAGGCAGCACCTATTACGAGCTGGACCGTGGCAGCGAGCACTGGCAGCAACTGAACAACTCCGGCGGCTTTGCCTTCCATATCGCCGGGCAGTTCCCGGGCTTGAACCTGGCCTTCTGGGCGATCCGAGGGTAATTGGCGATGCATCCCAATGATGATGACCGCACCCAGTTCATGCCTCGCCCAGGTGGTCGTGCACCGGAACCTGCACGTGCCGAACCGGCGCCTTTGTCGATGCCGGCCGCGCCGATCCTCACCGGCAAAAGCCAAGGCCTGAACCCGTTGGAAAGCGCCGCCGGGCCGCTGTTGGCGCTGTTGACGCGCCTGCGCAACACCATCGCCCATCCGGCGCCGGCCAGTTTGCGTGCGCAGTTGCTGGCCTACCTGCGCCAGTTCGAAGAGCGCGCCGAAGCCGCCGGTGTGGCGCGCAACGAAGTGCTGCTGGCGCGTTACGCGCTGTGTACGGCGCTCGATGAAGCCGTGCTCAGCACGCCGTGGGGCAGTGCCAGTGACTGGGGCAAGCAGAGCTTGTTGATCACCGTGCACAACGAAGCCTGGGGCGGCGAAAAAGTCTTCCAGTTGCTCGACCATTGCCTGCAAAGCCCGCGTGAGCGCCTGTACCTGCTGGAGCTGCTGTACCTGTGCATGTGCCTGGGTTTTGAAGGCCGCTACCGCGTGATGAATGACGGTCGCAGCCAGCTGGAAGCCTTGCGTGAACGCACCGCCGCAGCGATTCGCAGTGCGCGTGGCGAGCACGAACGCGAACTCTCGCCGCATTGGCGCGGCGTGACGGTGGCACGTGATCGCCTCGCGCAATTCATGCCGCCGTGGATCGCTGTGGCCATCGGCCTGGCGCTGCTGCTGGCGTTGCTGTTTGGCTTGCGCATGAAACTGGCGTCGGATGCGGAGCCGGTGTTCAAGAATATCCATGCCCTGGGCGAGATTCCGGTGCAGGCCATCGACCGCCCGGTGGCGCAGCCCAAAGTCATTGAGCGGCCGCGTCTGGCCGGCTTCCTGGTGGAAGACATCAAGGCGGGCCGCGTGGCGGTGGAAGACAAGGTTGACCGTTCCGTGGTGACGATTCGCGGCGATGAACTGTTCGCGTCTGCCAGCTCCAGCATCCGCGATGACTTCGAGCCACTGATGCTGCGCATCGCTGACGCCATCCGCAAGGTCAAGGGCCAGGTCCGCGTGACCGGGCACAGCGATAACCGCCCGATTGCCACGCTGCGCTTCCCGTCCAACTGGGCATTGTCCGAAGCGCGGGCCAAGTCGGTGCTGGACATCCTGGCGGCCAAGACCGGCCAGGCGGATCGCTTCAGCGCTGAAGGCCGCAGCGACACCGAGCCGGTGGCGACCAACGCCACCGCCGAAGGCCGTGCCCGCAATCGTCGGGTTGAAATCACCGTATTGGCGGAGGGCGTCGAGTGAAGGCGTTTTTCAGTTTTATGATTCGCTGGGTGATCCCCGTGCTGGGCCTGATTGCCCTGAGCCTGATCATCTGGTTTGTGGGGCCGTTGCTCGATGTGCTGGTGCCGGAAGGGCGGCGCTGGATGTTGATTATCTTGGTGTTTGCGCTGTGGATCGCCTACCGCGTAGTGCGCATTATCCAGGCGCGCCGCCAGGCCGCCGAAGTGATGCGCAGCCTCGCCGCCGAAACCCCGGCCGACCCCAACAGCGTCGCCACGGCCGAAGAGTTGTCGACCTTGCGCCAGCGCATGGACGAAGCCCTGGCATTGCTGAAAAAGGCCAAGCTCGGCGGTGATGAGCGCCGCAATCTCTATGAGCTGCCGTGGTACGTGATCATCGGGCCGCCGGGTTCGGGCAAGACCACCGCGCTGGTCAATTCCGGCCTGCACTTTCCACTCGCTGCGCAGTTGGGCGCCGGTGCTGTGCGCGGCGTTGGCGGTACGCGCAATTGTGATTGGTGGTTTACCGACCAGGCCGTTTTGCTCGATACCGCCGGCCGCTACACCACCCAGGACAGCAACTCCACAGTGGATAAAGCCGCGTGGCTGGGCTTTCTCGATCTGCTGAAAAAGCAGCGTTCGCGTCGGCCCATTGATGGCGCGTTTATCGCCATCAGCCTCTCGGATCTGCTGCTCGGTACGGAGGCCGAACGCGCCGCCCATGCGGCGGCGATTCGCCTGCGGATCCAGGAGCTGTACACCCAATTGGGCGTGCGTTTCCCGATCTACCTGATGCTGACCAAGCTCGACCTGGTGCCGGGCTTCATGGAGTTCTTCGACAACCTGAGCAAGGAAGACCGCGCCCAGGTGTGGGGCATGACCTTCGCCCTGGACGACGGCAAAAACAGCGACAGCCCGCTGGCCCATCTGCAAAGCGAGTTTGCGGGTCTTGAGCAGCGCCTGAATGAGCGGCTGGTGGAGCGCCTGCAACAGGAGCGTGACCCGGCGCGGCGTGACCTGATCTACGGCTTCCCGCAGCAGTTCGGCGCGTTGAAAGATTGCCTGCAAAGTTTCCTCGAAGGCGTGTTCAAACCCAACGCCTTCGAAGAGCGCGTGTTGCTGCGCGGAGTCTATTTCACCAGCGGCACTCAGGAAGGCAGCCCGATTGATCGCTTGATCGGCGCCATGGCCCAGAGCATGAACCTGGACCGCCAGCACCTGGCACGACAGAGCGGCACCGGGCGCAGTTATTTCATCGAAAAGTTGTTCACCGCCGTGGCGTTTGCCGAGCGTGGGTTGGTGGGTGTGAACCCGAAAGTCGAGCGCCGCCGCAAGTGGATTGCACGCGGTGTGCTGGCCGCTACCATCGCCCTTGTGGTGGTGGTCAGTGGCCTCTGGTGGGTGAGTTATCGTGCCAACCAGGCGTATATCGCCCAGGTTGACCAGAAGGTTGCGCCGCTGGGCCAGACCGTACAAAACCTCAGCCCGGCGCAGCGTGAAGTGCTGGCAGTGTTGCCGCTGCTCAACGCGGTGAAGAACCTCGCGGGCGATTCGCCGAGCTGGTCCGAAGGCCTGGGCCTGTATCAGGGCGATATGCTTGAAGCCGAATCCGCCAGTGTCTATCGCAAGCTCTTGATCGCCGTGTTCGCGCCGCGACTAGTGACGCGCATCGAAGAGCAACTGCATGGCGGCGGCAATTCCGACTTCCTCTACGAGGGCCTCAAGGCCTACCTGATGCTCGCCGATAACGAGCACTACGACCCGGACTTCATCAAGGCCTGGGTCGCCCTGGATTGGGACCGCAACCTGCCGCGTGACCTGCCGGCCGATCAGCGCCAGGCGTTGACCGGGCACTTGCAGGCGCTGTTCGACCGTCACCCGCCGAATGCGCGGCTGGACCCACGCCTGATCGATGACCTGCGTCGCCAACTGCAACAGCTGCCGGTGGCGCAACGCGTGTACGACCGGGTCAAGCGCCAGAAGCTGCCCGAGGGCATCCCCGACTTTCGCCTCAACGAAGCCGCCGGCCGCGATGCTGCGTTGGTGTTCAGCCGTAAAAGCGGCAAGCCATTGGGCGAACCGTTGAGTGGGTTCTTCACTGCCAAAGGCTATCGCCAGGCGTTCCTGCTCAGCAGCCTGAACCAGACTGGCACGCTCGCGGAAGAACAATGGGTGTTGGGCCGTGAGCAAGCCGATCAGCAGAACGTGGTGAGCCTGGCCGCCGACGTGCGCCGCCTGTACTTCCAGGACTACCAGCGCCAATGGGACGCCTTGCTCGCGGACATCGACTTTGTGCCGATCACCAGCGTGGCCCAGGCGGCCGATGTGCTGCGGGTGATTTCCGGCCCCACTTCGCCGCTTAAAAAGCTGCTGGTAGCCGTGGCCAAAGAGACCGATCTGCAAGCTGAAGAACGCCAATTGGCCGCCAAAGGCGTGCCGGTGGAAGGCGGCGTCGACAAGCTCAAGGAACGCCTCGGCAGCCTGCTCGGCCAGGAGCAACCAAGCGCTAATGCACCGCAAGCGGCGGACGATCCGGTGACCGCGCACTTTGCCGAACTCAATAGCATCGTCAGCAAAAACGAAGGCGAACCGGCGGCCATCGACGGCCTGTTGGCGGACATGAACGCGCTGTATGTGCAAGTCAGCGCCATGGTCGGCGCCAGTGGCGACGCCTTGCTTGGCGAGGCCAAGAACCAGGCGGCCGCTGCGGCCACGCGGGTCAGCTTGAATGCCGAGCGCCAGCCGCCGCTGGTGCAGGGCATGGTCAAGTCGGTGGTCAACTCCACCACCAACAGCATGATGGGCGGGGTGCGTAACCAGCTGAATGCGGCGTGGGTGAGTGAAGTGGTCAACGTGTATCGCCAGTCTCTGGCGGGGCGTTATCCGATGTCGCCGGGTAGCGCGCGGGACGCCACGCTCGATGACTTCGGCCAGTTCTTCGGCGTGGGCGGGGTGATGGATAACTATTTCCGCAAATACCTGCAGCCTTACGTGGATACGTCCGCACAGACCTGGCGCTGGCAGCCGGGCGCGGCGCAGAAGCTTGGGATCGCGCCGGGCGTGCTGCAAACCTTCCAGCGTGCGGCGGCTATTCGTGACGCGTTCTTTAGATCGGGGGGCACCCAGCCGATCGTGCGTTTCGAGCTCAAGCCGGTGTCGATGGACCCGACCATCACTCAGTTCCTGCTCGACCTCGACGGCCAGCAACTGAGCTACGACCACGGCCCAAGCCGGCCGGTAGCGATGCAATGGCCGAACCCCGGCAGTATCGGCGTGGTGCGTATTTCGATCACGCCGCCGTCGGCCAGTGGCCGTTCCGGCGTGACCCTGGACGGCCCATGGGCATGGTTCCGTCTGCTGGAGCAATCGGACCTGAGCGCCGGCAATTCGCCGGACCGCTTCAACCTGCGTTTGCGGGTTGATGGCGCGAGCATCGCCTACGAGTTGCGCGCCAACAGCGCCTTCAACCCGTTCAAGAGCCGCGTACTCAGTGGCTTCAGCCTGCCGGAGCGGCTATGAACACGCTGGGCTTCTACGGCAAGTTGGCCAGCCGCGGTGACTTTGTCAGCCGCGCCTTGCCCCAGAGTTTTATCGGCCCGTGGGACAGCTGGCTGGCCGCAGGTTTGCTCGCCAGCCAGAGCAGCCTGGGTGGCGATTGGCTCAACGTCTATCTGGTCAGCCCGTTGTGGCGTTTTGTGCTGGCGCCGGGCGTGTGCGGGCCGGACGCGGCGGCAGGCGTGGTGATGCCGAGTATTGATCGGGTCGGGCGCTATTTCCCGTTGGCCGTGGTGGCGTTGCTTGATCACGACACTAACCCGGCGTCATTGGTGGGTGGCCCGGATACGTGGTTTGAGCAGGCTGAAGAGCTGTTGCTCAGCACCCTGGATACTGGCGCTACGTTTGAAGGCTTTAACGATGGCGTTGACAGCCTGGGCATCCCGGCCAGTGAACCGCGCGCGGTAGACAGTCGCTTCGCGGGCCTGCAGCGGGTCGCCGCCACCGTGCCCCACAGCCGCATGACCGCACTGGCCGAGCAGGCTTGTGAGGGTGCCAGCCTGTGGTGGGGCCGTGGCTCACAACGTATTTCCCCAGGTTTATTGCGGTGCCAGGGTTTGCCGGCTGCCGGCGATTTTGCGCAGTTTTTGCTCGGACAAGAAGGTGTGGTGTAGATGGGGGCGACGTTTAAATCCGCGAGCAAAAGCCATGTGGGCATGGTGCGCCAGGTCAATGAAGACGCGTGCCTGGACCTGCCGGAAAACCGCCTGTGGGTGGTAGCCGATGGCATGGGCGGGCATGCGGCCGGCGATTACGTCAGCAGCTTGATCGTCGACAGTCTGCGCAACGTGCCGGTGGGGCGCTCTCTCGATGAATACTCGGCGGCCTTGCGCAATGACCTGATCCGCATCAACGCCACGGTGCGTGAAGAAACCGCCAACCGTGGCGTGAGCATGATGGGCAGCACCGTGGTGGTGCTCGCCGCACGTGGCCTACGTGGCGTGTGTTTATGGGCCGGCGACAGTCGCCTGTACCGCCTGCGCGAAGGGCAGTTGGACAGCATTTCCCGCGATCACAGCTACGTGCAGGACCTGCAAGACAGCGGCCTGCTCAGCGAAGCCGACGCGCGCGTGCATCCTCGCGCCAATATCGTCACCCGCGCCGTGGGCGTGGAGGCGCAGTTGGAAGTGGCGGTGACTGACCTGCTGATTTCCCCCGGCGACAGCTACCTGCTGTGCAGCGATGGCCTGAACAAGACCGTCGAAGACCATGAAATACGTGAAGTGCTGAGCCACGACGCGCCGGACGAAATCGTGCGCAGCCTGGTGCACCTGGGGCTCAACCGTGGCGCGCCGGATAATATCACTGCCATTGTCGTGAAGGTCTCGCCATGAACATTGTGATCCCTGGCTACGACATCGAAGGCGAGATCGGCGAAGGCGCCATGGCCAGCGTGTACCTGGCGACCCAGCGCTCGCTGGAGCGCAAGGTGGCCTTGAAGGTGATGGCGGCGGCGCTGGCGGCCGACCCGAGCTTCTGCGAGCGCTTCCTGCGCGAGGGCAAGACGCTGGCGCGCCTGTCGCATCCGCACACGGTGACCATCCATGACATCGGCAATGTCGGTGAGCTGTACTACATGGCCATGGAATACCTGCCCAACGGCACGCTAAAGGAGCGTATCGCCGCCGGCCTGACGCCGGAGCAGGGCGTGACGCTGATTCGCCAGATCGCTTCGGCGTTGGGCTATGCGCATGCACAGGGTTTGGTACACCGCGACGTCAAACCAGCGAACATTCTGTTTCGCGCTGACGGTACCGCCGTGCTGTCAGACTTCGGCATCGCCAAGTCCCTGGACGATCGCACCCAGTTCACCCAAGCCGGTTTTGCCGTGGGCACGCCGAGCTATATGAGCCCGGAGCAGGCGCGTGGCCAGGAAATTGATGGCCGCGCCGACCTGTATGCGTTGGGCGTGGTGCTCTACGAAATTCTCGTCGGCAAGCTGCCGTACAGCGGCACCGATGCGCTGTCCACTGCGCTGGCGCATCTGACCGAGCCGCTGCCGGAACTGCCGGTGCACCACGGGCGTTATCAGGAGGTGCTGCGCAAGCTGCTGGCCAAAGACCCGGCCGAGCGTTTTCCGGATGCGGCGGCGTTGCTGCGCGCGCTCGACCAACTGCCCGCGGATTCGCCGGAAGCCACGCTGGTGCGGCCGTTACCGATTCCGCTGAGTTTTGACTTGGCCGGAATGACGCCAGTGTCCATCGAGATTCCGACCGACAAACCCCAGCCGCAACCGGTGCGTCAACCGGTGGTAACTCCCACGCAACACCGCGCCGTGTCCGAGCAGCGCCGTGGCCCGGTGCTGGCCCTGGCCGCTGTCGCTGTGGCGGTTGCACTGGCCATTGGTGGCGCCAGTTACTGGTGGCTGAGCGGCAGCGATGAACCTGCCAAACCGCCTGTCGCCGTGGTGCCCAAGACCACGCCACCGCCGGAGGTAAAGCCGGTGGTGGCCGAGGCGGATGGCGGCCAGCGGCCGTTGCTGATGGCCGGTAAAAAGACCTTGTTCCAGCGCGTGCTCAGCAAGCCGGGCGCCAAGCTGTCCCATGATGCCGGTGGTGCCGCAGACGAAGCCCTGCCGGCGTTTTCGGTGCTCTATGTTTACCAGCGCAAAGACATCGACGGCAGCCCGTGGGTGCGTGTCGGCGCCGCAACCGATGGGCGCAGCGATGGTTGGTTGCCCGCCGCTCAAGTCAGCGACTGGAAGCAAAGCCTGGTGCTTAAGTTTACCGAGCGCTCGGGCCGGGCGCCGGTGATGTTCCTGCGCCAATCGGCGCAGGTGGAAAAGCTGTTGGCTGATCCCGCCGCCGCCAAAAACGTGTTGGCCAAGGCGCAGAAGAACCGCGAAGACAATCAACAGGTGCTGGCGCTTGAGCCGACAGCCAGTGCTGTGCCGCAAAACCAGTTTTACCTGCTGCCGATTTTTGATTCCAAAGAGAGCTTCGACGAAAACGGCCAGCCGGTGCAGTTGCTCAATGTGGCGTCCATCGACCCGGGCAGCGCGGCGGCCAAGCCGGCCACCAAAGCAATCGCCGCAGACGCTTTCCGCACGGCCGTGGTGTTGGTGGTCGACACGACGGTTTCGATGCAGCCTTACATCGACCAGGTTCGCGATGTGGTGCATGAGTTGCAAACTCGCATTGCCGAGCGCGGTGAGCTTGATAGCGTGAGCTTCGGGCTGGTGGGCTTTCGCAACAGCATCAAGAAAACCCCTGGTTTGGAATACGTCGCCAAGACGCTCATCAGCCTTGATCAGGGCCGCGACCCGCAGCGCTTCCTCGATATGGCGCGCCAGGTCAAAGCGTCCACGGTGTCCAGCCACTCATTCAATGAGGACGCGTTTGCCGGGGTGATGCAGGCGGTCGATGGCATGGATTGGTCTGGCTACGGCGGGCGCATCATTTTGCTGGTCACCGATGCCGGCGCGCTGCGCAAGAACGACCCGTTCACCGCCACCCAGATGAACGAAGCCGAAGTGCGCCAGGCAGCACTCGGCAAGCAGATCAAGATTTACGCCCTGCACCTGCGTACCGATGCCGGCAAGAAAACCCACGCCGGTGCCGAAACCCAGTACCGCGTGCTGACCGCAGACGCCAACCCGCAGATCGGCGACCTTTACACGCCGGTGCCCGGGGGTGATGTACACAAGCTGGGCGAGCGGGTTGATGAGATTGGCACAGTGTTCGCCAACCTGGTGCACCAGGTCCGCAGCGACACACCGCAACCGGTGCCGCTGCTGAGTAGCGCGCCGAGCCTGGCGGATAAATCCGCAGCAGTCGGCTACGCCATGCACATGGACTTCCTCGGCCGTAAAACCGCCAGCCAGGCGCCGCAACTGGTCAGCGCCTGGACCGCCGATCGTGACCTGACCAATCCGGCGCTGCCGGCGTTCCAGGTGTGCGTGATGCTCACAAAATTGCAGCTAAACGACCTGCAGCAATCGCTGAAACTGATCGTGGATGCCGCGCGTAAAACCCAGACCTCGCCCAAGGATTTCTTCCAGGAAATTGCCAGCGCTTCAGCCTATATGAGCCGTGACCCGCAGGCCCTGCGCAAGGGCGGCAACCTGGCTGATGGTGGCCTGCTCGGTGAATACCTGGAAGGCCTGCCGTACCGCAGCAAGTCGCTGAACATGACCCAGGACTTGTGGTTGTCGCTGAGTGTGGCCGAGCAGGAAGACTTTATCGACGAGCTGGATTCGAAAATCCGCCTCTACGAAACCTTTCACAATGATGTGGCCAACTGGGTCCGTTTCGGCGATGCCGAGCCGGGCGATGCGTTGTACCGCGTACCGTTGTCGACGCTGCCGTAATGCTGAACTTGAGCGCGGTGCACAAAAGCCGGGGCACGGGAAACCAGCGTTACAGCCTGGTGATTCCGGCCTTGCAGCTGCGTGCCGGTGAGCAGTTGGCGATTATCGGGCCCAGTGGCTGCGGCAAAAGCACTTTGCTGGATTTGCTCGCGCTGGTGTTGGCGCCGGATCAGGCGGGCCGGTTTGAATTCGACAACACCGATATCGGCGGGCTATGGCGTGCCGATCAGCAATCTACCCTGGCTGCGCTGCGCAGCCAGCACTTGGGTTACGTGCTGCAAACCGGCGGCCTGCTGGGTTTTCTCGATGTGCGCGGCAATATCGCCTTGTCGCGGCAATTGCTGGGTTTGAAGGATGACGGCAGCGTGGCGCGCCTGGCTGAGCAGCTGGAGATTAGTGACCAGTTGGCGAAGAAACCGGCGGACCTGTCGGTGGGCCAACGCCAGCGCGTGAGTTGCGCCCGTGCCCTGGCCCATGCGCCGCAATTGGTGCTCGCGGATGAGCCGACCGCGTCGCTGGACCCACTGAATGCCGAGCGCGTGATGCAGGCGTTGCTGGCCCAGGCCCGCGAACACCGTGCCGCCTGCGTGATCGCCACCCATGACGAACCCCTGGCCCGCGCCAGCGGCTTGCAGGTACGGCGCATCGGTTGCCGCCGCGACCCTGATGGCGGCGTCACGGCCACGCTCGGGGAGGTGTGCTGATGCGCATCGGCTTGGTGGCCTCGCTGGCCTGGCAGGATTACCGCAATGACGCCTGGCTGTCGGCCTGTTCGGTGCTGGCGCTGGTGGCAGTGATCGCGCCGCTGCTGGTGTTATTCGGCCTGAAATTTGGACTGGTTGGCAGTTTGACCGAACGCTTGGAGACCGATCCGGCCACCCGTGAAATTATCCCATTGGGCGGTGGTCGATTCAGCAGCGAATTTATCCAGCAGCTAGGTCGGCGCAGCGATGTGGCCTTTGCCGTGCCGCGTACCCGACAAATTGCGGCGACCGCGCAGGTGGGCACGCTGGCGTTGGAAATGCTGCCGACGGCGGCGGGTGACCCGTTGCTCAGTGGTTTGCCAATGCCCAAGGGCCTGGACCAGATCGTGCTGAGCCACACCGCAGCCGAAAAGCTTGCGGCGCGGCCTGGGGATTGGCTGGAAACCCGCTTTGCGCGGCAAGTGGCGGGGCGTGTCGAAGCCCGCAACGCGCGCCTGCAGGTGCTGGCGGTGTTGCCGTTGGAAGCCTTCGCCCGTGACGGCTTGTTTGCTGATTTGGGCTTGCTGGAAGCGGCGGAAGATTACCGCGATGGCCGTGCCGTGCCGGTGTTGGGCTGGGACGGGGATGAGGTCGGGTTGAACGAGCAGCGTGTGTACCCGGCGTTTCGTCTTTACGCACGCAACCTTACTGATGTGGAGCCGCTGCGGGTGTATTTCGCCGGGCAGAATCTGTTGGTGTCGACCCAGGCACAGACCATCGCCCAGGTGCAGTCGTTGAGCCGCAACCTGTCGTTGGTGTTCTGGATTATTGCCGGGCTGGCCTTGGTCGGGGCGTTTGCAGCGATCTTCGCCGGGGCGCTGGCGGCTGTCGCGCGCAAGCGGCGGGAATTGTCGGTGTTGCGCCTGTTGGGGTTTTCCACCGGCGCACTGTTGTTGTTTGTGGTGTTGCAGGCGCTCTACAGCGCAGGGTTTGCCGCCGTGCTAAGCGCCGGGCTGTATGGCCTGGCCGAGGCTGCTTTGAATAAACTATTTGTGCAAGGGGCGGGCGAATATGCCAGTCACCTGCTGGCGCGTCACTACGTCCTGGCCCTGGTTGCAATCCTCGGCGTCAGCGCCGTGGCGGCGGCCTGTGGCGGTTGGCGAGTGGCGCGGATCCAGGCTTCTGAAGGAATCAGAGATGTATAAGTTACTGGGCGCCTGTGTGGCGCTGAGCCTGGCCTCGTTGGCCTGGGCCGATGAAGCGAGTGACAAACTGGATAACCCCAAGCCGTTGCCGGATGATGTGAGCCTGCCGCTGCCCTGCGAAGGCAACATGGTGTTCCGCTACGCCTACGTGCTGGCCCAAGGCACGCTGGATGACCGCGAGATCAGCCTCGGTTACCCCTTTGCCGAAGGCGAGGCGGGTTATCAGCAATCGTTTATTTCCGGCTACCGCCGCGACTTTATCAACGGCCAGTTCACGCTCAAGGATCTGCCCAAGGACTGGAACAAAGTCATCGCGCCGTTGATGCCGAAAACCGACGCCAAAACTCCGCTCAAGCCGATGCTGTATTTCATCGGCAAGTACGAAGTGACTGCCCGCCAGTATGCGCAGGTGATGTCCCAGGCGCAGTCGCTGGCCAGCGGCGAACCAGCTCCAGCCTGTGATGCGCCGACCGGCATGGCCGCGCGTTTGCCCAAGGTAAAACTATCGCGTTTCGAAGCTGAACGTTTCTCGGCGGTGTACAGCGCCTGGCTGATGAAATACCACCGTGAGCTGCTGCCGGTGAGCGGCCGCGGCTCTTCGGCCGACGACGGCGGCCTGGGTTTTGTGCGCCTGCCCACCGAAGTGGAATGGGAATACGCCGCACGCGGTGGCCAGGCGGTGAGCCGTCAGGAACTGGAAGGGCGACTGTTCCCGCGCCGCGTCGACGGCAGCGAGAGCGACGGCCCGCTGGGTGATTACGCGGTGTTCAACCAGGTTGCCGGCGGCACCGGTCAGGCTGCGCGCTTGATGCCCATCGGCACCAAATTGCCCAACCCGATCGGCCTGTTTGACGTGATCGGCAACGCAGCGGAAATGGTCCAGGAATCGTTCCAGCTGGTGCATGCCGGGCGCCGCCAGGGCACCTACGGGGGCTTTGTGGTCAAGGGCGGCAACTACCTGGAAGGCGAGGGCACGCTGTTTACCGGCATGCGCCGTGAGTACCCGTTGTTCGCTGCCGATGGCACTGAGCAAAGCAACGAAACCACCGGTTTTCGCGTGGCGATCGGTGCACTGTCGGCGCCGCGTTCGCGCTACAAGGAGCTGTTCGACCAGTGGCAGAAAGAAGGCCGCCTGGCGTCGCTGACTGACGCCATCGATGACGCCCAGGACCCGACCAAGCGCCTGGACAGCATCATTGCCGCCAGTGTCGACCCCAAGCTGCAAGCCGAACTCGGCCTGGTCAACGAAGAGCTGAAACGCAACGTTTCATTGATCGCCCAGCAGCGCGAAGAAGCCGCGGGCAACCTGATCCAGTCGGCCGCGTTGGTGGCCGAGACCATCAGCAATTACAACATCCGCCTGGCCAACTTGCAGAAGAGCCGCCAACAGGCCAAAGACAATAAGGATGAGGCCAGCGCGCAGCTGTTCGACATGGCCATCACCAATGGCCGCAGCGCCCTCGACGGCGCGGTGGCGATTTACATCGACAACCTGGCCACCGGCACGCGCTACACCGATGCGGTGATCCAGGCCCAGTTTCAAAGGATCAAGGAAGAGTTGGATCGCAAGCCAGTGCTCGGCAAGAGCCTGGTGACGCGCGCGACACTGTTCGTTCGCCATGTCGGCAACTACCGCAAGCAACAGCGGGCCGACCCGGCAACGATCTTGAAGGAATTGCTCGCAGCGAGCGGTCAGCGGTCTTGACCGCTGGTTGTATGGCGAGCTTGGAAAGGACTCAGGCGGCGGTGGGCCGTGCTGGGCAAGTCAAACTTAAAAGAGAACACACCTATGCTTTTTTCCCGTAAGGCGGTTTCCAAGCGTCACCTGCTGCTGATCGCAGCCGGTTTCAGCACCGTGTTGACAGGTTGCGCCACGTCGCCGGCTTCCAAGGTCGCGTCGAGCACCAAGGTCGAGTACTACCCCAACTGCTACGAGCCGGTGCAGCACTTGCGTGCAACCGATTCGAACATGACCAAGTCGGTCGTCACCGGTGCGGCGCTTGGCGCAGCCGGCGGTGCATTGCTGGGCGCGTTGACCGGCGACTCCGACAAGCGTGGCCGTAATGCCGCCATCGGTGCAGCGGGCGGCGCCCTGGCGGGTGGCGCAGCGGGTTACTACACCGAGCGTCAGAAGCAGATCACCGATGACAACCAGCGCATCGCGTCCTACTCCACCGACTTCAATAAAAGCGCGTCCGACATCGACCGCAGCACGGCCTACGCCAAGGCGTCCCAGCAGTGCTATCAGAGCGCATTCACCAAGCTGGTGGCCGACCGCAAGGCCAAGACCGTCAACGACACTGAAGGCCGCAAGCGCCTGGCGGAAATCGTGGCTGGCTTGAAAGAGTCCAATGACCTGATCGTTGCAGTGAACGGCAAGGCCAGCGAAGACTTGAACAACTACACCCAGGCTTACGAGCAAGATCTGAAACAAGTGGGTGTGCAGCGTGCTGACGTAGTGACCGTGGCCCAGGCCGACACGACGCCGCAGGTGGTGCCGGCGAAGAAAGGCAAGACGCCTGCCAAAGTCGCCAAAAAACCGGTGCTGCCAACCGTGCCGAAAGAAGCGGTGACCACCGAGAAGAGTATTCAGACCGTGCAAACCAAGCAGGCTGAAAGCAAGCAGGTCGCCAGCGCTGGCAAGGCGCAGATCGAAGGCACCTGCCGCGATCCGAACCTGGCCGACTGGGCGCCAGTGCCGTGCCCTAACGTTTAAGCAACATGTTGCTATAAGCGTTAAACGCCTGCCGATCTCCTGCTAAAGCGCGAGATCGGTGGCGTTCTGCCGGTAAATCGTTACACTGCTGCGGCCACTTAATAAATACACTGAGGCTGTGTGCATGAAATTTCGTCTTCTGCTGTGGGTGCTGGGCCTGATGATGGGCAAAGCCAGCCGCACCAATCCTGCCTTTCAGCAACAGCTGGGTGATAAAGACCTGGCGTTCCAGTTGCAGACCCTCGACGGCAAGGTTGCCCGTCACTTCATCGTCAAAGACCAGCGCATCACCAGCCGCTCAGGTGTTCACCCGGCGCCAGCCTTTGCTATCGCCTTTAAAGATGCCGCCTACGGCTTCGCCACGATGCAGGCGAAGAACAAGCAACTGGCGTTCATGACGGGGATTCAGGACAAGTCGATCCAGATCAAGGGCAACCCGGCGTTGGTGATCTGGTTCCAGGGGCTGACCAAGTATTTGAAGCCGCGTAAAAAAACAGCTGGTTAGCTTTCTGGAGTCCTCGGGGCACTGAAAACCCCGAGGAGAGCCCCTGTAAGTAGGTCGTTAGTCCTCTTGGTTCACACGTATACGACGGTCTTTGGCTGGGTCGAATCTGCCTGAAAACCGTATGTCTCCATCGGTCACATGTTGCCGGCTCTTATATTCGTTGGTTTCGGTATTTCCGGCACTTTCATGAATGTCGACTTCGCTATCAAATTGCCGGTAAAGTTTTATAGAGGTGAATTGAGCCTTGGTCTGGATATACGTGTTGTCAGAGCGGCCAATAATAGTGTCGCTTGTACCTTCGGCGGAGATCGCTGTTCGAGATGAATCGCTGGGTGTACCACCCCTTATAGTGTTTTTTCCCGCGCCACCATTAATGAAGTTACTGCCTGTGCCTCCTGCCAAGGTATCATCGCCGTTTTCACCGTATAATTCTCCGCCGCCATAGGCTAGTTCAGCGGTATCATTGCCGTCGCCCAGATATACTTGAGCGTAGCCGCCACCCGTGCTCACGGTGTCTTTGCCTGGGCCAGTGTGAATGGTTACACTGGTCTTGACGTCAGGGGCTATCTTTACACTGTCATCGCCACCGCCGCTGTCTATGAACAGTTTGCCTTGATTGCCCTCGGGGTTAGAGGCGTCGATGTCCAGCTTGACGGCGTGCCCATTGATAATGGCTACGACGCGATCATTAATAACTTTTATATCGATTTTATCATCCGCATGTCCCGTATAAATTCTTACTTCGGAGGCGGGGTGATAAGTGCGGCCATTGACGTTTTGTGGTGCGCCTGGGTCAGGCGTCGTTACAACCAGTACGGTCCCATATTGGTCTCTGCGAGGTGTAAGACTGCCGTTGATGTTTACAGAGGGTTCGGTAGCTGTAGGTGAAGGGTAGGCGCTTATTGGGTTGTTAGTTATAAAGTTGCTAACGGTGGATGAAATAGACATAGGCAGAATCCAGAGTTTTAATGGTAAGAAAACTTACCGACATGCTCTATGTGGATTAGTTGGGCGGGACAGTTCCGTATCAGATGTTACTTTATATTTGTAAGTTGTTAGAGTGCCATGATTTCGTTGGGTAGGTATGTCACTTTCGCCTTCGCCGCTCAAAAGGCGAGGAGTAATTAACTGGCATTATGATGCGATTCAGGATCCGACCATCCAGATCAGGGCAACCCGCTCCCACATTCGACCGCGTTCTACAGTTGGAACGCAGTTAAGTGTGAGAGCTGGTTTGCCTGCGAAAGCTATGTAGCAGGCGACAGACTTATGCCTGGCTGAACTGGGACGCGAGTTCGCGTAGCAGCACCTCGGCATCCAGTACCTTGCCGACCACTTCCTCAGCCTTTTCCCGGCTCAAGCCCAAACGTTCGATCAGGGCGTCGGGTATCGCCTCATCCGGCCCGGAACCAATTCCACGACTGCGCAGCAAACGTACCGCCAAGCACACCAGGTTGGGATATTCAGCATATTGCCCGTCATAGGTCGGGTCGTGCTGAAAGCGCAGGGCGGTGGACAGTTCGTCCGGCATGTCCCAGTAGCGCATCAGCCAGGCGCCGATTTGCTCGCGGCTGATGCCCAGCAGGTGCTGCTCGACATAGCTGTGGCACAGGTGCGGGTTGACCTCCAGGTGGCGACAGATCAGCGAGAAGTGCGGCGGGAACACATGGGCCAGCAGCAAGTAACCGAAGTTATGCAGCAGGCCGGCCAGGTAGGTCAGGCCAGCTTCCGGGCGCTGGGCGCGGGGCATGGCGCGGGTCAGGCCTTCGATCACAGCAGCGGTATAGATCGACTGGTGCCAGTACGGCGTGGACTGGTGCGGGTGGTCCTTGGGCAGGCTCAGGGTTTTGCCCAGGGCCAGGCCCAGCGCCAGGTTGATCACCAGGTCAAAGCCCAGCACGCGCACGATGGCGTCCTCCACTGAGCGAATCTTGCCCGGCGAGGCGTAGTACGGCGACGCTGCCCAGCTCACCACTTGGGCGGCGAGGGCTGGGTCGGTTTCGACGACGCTGGTGATGTCATCGATGGTGGCGTTGGGGTCGACGCGCAGCTTGATGATTTTCTGCGCGGTGTCGGCCAGCGGCGGAATCTCGATGGTCGCTTCCAGACGCTGCTGGATTCGGCGGGCGGTGAACGCCTGCATCGCCTGGGTGATTTCCTCGCGGTCATCGTTCGGGCGATCGAGGTTGGGGCGGATGTTGCTCAGCGGTTCGCCGAAGTGCCCGGCGCTGGCCTTGGTGAGCATGGTCTTGAAATCGATGCTGGCGATTTCCAGCAGCAGCCCGGCTTCGCCGGAATGCACCAACAGGCTGGGTTCGCTGAGCAGGCTGCCTTCATACAGGCACGGCGAGCTGGTCAGTACCGGCAGGCCGGGCAACAGGCTCAAGTCGTGCTTGGCCAGCATGCGCTCGATGCGGTCCGGCGACACGGCCGTGAGGCGGCGGCCGGTGAGTTCAGCCAGGCGGTTGAGGTCGAGTAACTGGCTTTGCGGGAACAGCACCATGAGTGCGCCCACGGCATCTTCCAGCAGTACTGCCTGGACTTTTTGTGCGGGATTCAGGCCGGCGTGTTCGGTCACTTCCGTGTAGGGGATGGCGAGTTTTGCGAGCAGAGCCCGAATGACCGGCGGGGCGGTCAGTGGGGCTGTGGCGAGGGCAACTTCTGACATGGCCTGATCCAATTTCGTACAGTCACCGAAGTATAACCAGCTTGATACAACTGTTGGTTGGATAAGTGAGTCAGGCGTCACACTTGGCCGTATTGCTGCCCATGCCTGAGCCAGCGATCCAGCAAAGGGCTGACATGTTCCGGCCAACGCTCCAGCAGCGCTTGCGCCGCATCACGCACAGCGGGCAGCAAGTCGGCATCGCGCATCAGGTCGGCGACCTTGAATTGCAGCAGGCCGGTCTGGCGAGTACCAAGCATTTCGCCGGGCCCGCGCAGTTCGAGGTCTTTTTCGGCGATGACAAAACCGTCGTTGGTCTCGCGCATGATGCCCAAGCGCTGACGGCCGATCTGGGACAGCGGCGGGTGGTACAGCAGCACGCAGTGGCTGGCGGCGCTGCCCCGGCCGACACGGCCGCGCAGTTGGTGCAGTTGGGCCAGGCCCAGGCGCTCGGGGTTTTCGATGATCATCAAACTGGCGTTGGGCACGTCCACGCCGACTTCAATCACCGTGGTGGCTACCAGCAGTTGCAGGTTGCCAGCTTTGAACTCGGCCATCACCGCGGCTTTTTCCACAGGCTTCATGCGCCCGTGGATCAGCCCGACCTTCAGCTCGCCCAGGGCACTGGTGAGGTCCTCAAACGTGGTCTCGGCGGCCTGGCAGGTCAGCTCTTCGGATTCTTCGATCAGCGTGCACACCCAATACGCCTGACGGCCTTCGGCGCAGGCGCCGCGCACGCGTTCGATGACCTCGACGCGGCGCGTGTCGGTGACCAGCACGGTATTGACCGGCGTTCGGCCGGGCGGCAGCTCATCGAGGATCGACGTGTCGAGGTCGGCGTAGGCGCTCATCGCCAAGGTGCGCGGGATTGGTGTGGCGGTCATGATCAACTGGTGCGGGTTCATGCGCCCGCCCACGCCTTTCTGGCGCAAGGCCAGGCGCTGTTGCACACCGAAGCGGTGCTGTTCGTCGATGATCACCAAGGCGAGGTTCTTGAACTGCACTTCGTCCTGGAACAATGCGTGAGTGCCCACCACCATCGGTGCGCCACCGGCAATCTGCTCCAGCGCCGCTGCGCGGGTCTTGCCCTTGAGCTTGCCGGCCAGCCACGCCACTTCCAGGCCCAGCGGTTCGAGCCAGCGCTTGAAGGTGATGAAGTGCTGTTCGGCGAGAATTTCGGTGGGCGCCATCAGCGCCACTTGGTAACCGGCTTCCAACGCCTGCAAGGCGGCGAGGGCGGCCACCACGGTTTTACCTGCGCCCACATCGCCCTGGATCAGCCGCAGCATGGGTTCGTGCTGGCTGAGGTCGTAGGCGATTTCATTGCCCACGCGTTGCTGGGCCCCCGTTGGCGCAAAGCCGAGGTTGGCCAGGTATTGCGCAGGTAGTCGCGTGGCCTTGGGCATCGCCGGCGCGCGCAGGGAGCGCATACTTTCGCGCAGGCGCTGCTGGGACAGTTGGTGCGTCAGCAGCTCTTCAAAGGCCAGGCGATGCTGGGCCCAGTGATGGCCCAGTGCGAGTTCGTCGACGTCGGCGTCGGCGGGTGGGTTATGCAGGTAGCGAATCGCATCGTCCAACGGCGCCAGTTGGTAGTCGCGCGCCAGCTCCAGAGGCAACCAGTCGGGCAAGCTTTTGGGGCCGAGCATCGTCAGCGTTTGCATGCACAGCTGGCGCAGGCGTTGTTGGGTCAGGCCTTCGGTCAGCGGGTAGATCGGCGTGAGAGTGGTATCGACCGGAGGCGGCTCGTCGCCGGTGATTGCGCGGTACTCCGGGTGGTAGATTTCCAGGCCGGATGCACCGGGGCGGGCTTCGCCGTAGCAACGCACGCGGGTGCCACGCTTGAGGCCTTCCTTTTGCGCGTTGCTGAAATGGTAGAAACGCAGGCTCAGGCCGCCGGTGCCGTCCTGCAGGCGCACGACTAAACTGCGGCGCTTGCCCATCACCACATCGGCGCCGCTGACGGTGCCTTCGACCACAGCATCCTGCCCAGGGCGCAAGTGGCCGATGGGCACCACACGCGTGCGGTCCTGGTAGCGCAGGGGCAGGTGGAACAGCACGTCCTGGAGGTTCTCCAGGCCGACCTTGGCCAGCTTTTCGGCCATGGCGTCACCGACACCTTTGAGTGCGGTGACCGACACCTGCGACAGCTCTGTCATACCGTTAATCAGCTCGCAGCATTCGGCTTGGCCACCGAGCACAGACGGACCGAGTCGGCCAGGATCTCAATGGCTTTCGGGCGCGGGAAGCTCGCGCGCCAGGCAATCGCCACAGTACGGAACGGCACCGGCGGCGTGAGTGGGCGCACTTCGATCACGCCGGGGGCGTAGTGATGGCTGTCCACTGCCGACAGCGGCAGGATCGAAATACCCAGGCCGGAAGCGACCATATGGCGAATGGTTTCCAGGGAACTGGATTCCACGGTGGTATGTTTGGCGCCGTCGTTGCCCTTGGTCAGGGTCGGGCAGGCTTCCAGTACCTGATCGCGGAAGCAGTGACCTTCGCCCAGCAGCAGCAAGCTCTTGTCGTTGAGCAGGCCGGCGTCGATGGTGTCCTTTTGCGTCCACGGGTGGGAGGCCGGCATCAACACGTAGAACGGTTCGTCGTAGAGCGGCAGGGTCAGCACGTCTGCTTCGTTGAACGGCAGGGCGATGATGATCGCGTCCAACTCGCCATTGCGCAGTTTGTCGCGCAGTACATGGGTGAAGTTTTCTTCGATATACAGCGGCATCTGCGGCGCAACGCGGTGCAGTTGCGGAATCAGGTGCGGGAACAGGTACGGGCCGACGGTGTAGATGGCGCCGACTTTGAGCGGTGCAGTCAGCTGGTTCTTGCCGGCCTGGGCCAGCTCGCGGATGCTTTGGGCTTGCTCCAGTACCTTTTGGGCCTGGGCGACGATGCCTTCGCCCACCGGCGTGAGGCGCACGGCGCTCTTGCTGCGCTCAAAAATCAGCACACCGAGTTCGTCTTCAAGCTTCTTCACACCCACCGACAGCGTCGGTTGGCTGACATGGCAACGCTCGGCCGCGTGGCCGAAGTGCTGCTCTTGGGCGAGGGTCACGATGTAGCGTAATTCTGTAAGAGTCATAGCGGGCGTCCATGAGGTTGCGGGCCAAGCATACCGGCTGCAATCGATAGACGCACGTTATCAGAACTTTGATGGGGATTGAGCGGGGAATGTTGAGGATTTTGCTGAAGTGGTGAAACCAAATGTGGGAGCTGGCTGGTGTGGGAGCTCCCACACCAGCCGGCTACCGTTTGCCGCTTACCGGCGGCGCTTCTCAATGTTGTAAACAAATGGCGCGACGATTTCGACGCTGCCGCCTTTCAACATATCGGCCGGTGGTTTGGGCAGTGGCTGGGCTCGACGGATCATGTCCAGGGTCGCACGGTCCAGATCGGCGTTGCCGGAGCGGCCCACCAACTCGTAGGACAGCACGTTGCCTTCGGCATCGACCACAAAGCGCAGGCGGTTCAAGCCTTCCTTGCCTCGCTGTTGGGCACCTGGCGGATACTTCTTGTACTTCTGCAAGTGCGCCAGCAGGGCGCCTTCCCAGGACGCTTTGGCTGCGACCTGTTGTGGCGACGGGCCCGGAACCGGCTGGGCAGACTTTTCAGCTGGCGCATTGTTTTGTGGCGATTCGCTCGGCGGTTCTTCGGAAGGTTTTTCCTTGGGCGGCTCGGGCTTCTTTTCCACCGGCTTGGGCGGCTGCGGCTTCGGTTTTGGCTTGACCGGCTTGGGCACCTGGATCGTTGGTTTAGGTGCCTCAGCCAGTTTTGGCAGGGGCAGCTCTTCCACGGGGGCAGGCGGCTGCGGCGGTGTGACAACCTTGGGTGGAGCCGGCGGCGGCGGTGCAGGCATCGGCGCGAGGTCGATGACCATCGCCGCCGGTGGCAGTGTTACCGGATGCGGCGCGGACCACTGGAGCGCGATGATGATCGCGACGGCATGCACGCCCAGCACGACGGCGAGGCTGGTGCCATAACGCGTCAGTTTGTGGCGCGTCGTGATCATTTCTTGGCTGCCGTCTCAAGTCCGACCAGGCCTACCTTGAGGTAGCCGGCTGCCCGCAGGGCATCCATCACACTCATCAGGTCGCCGTAGTCCACGCCTTTGTCGGCCTGGAAGAAGATCGTCGTGTCTTTCTTGCCTTGGGTCTTGGCGTCGAGCACCGGGCCCAGGGTTTCAGCTTTGACTTCTTCTTCGCCCAGGAACAGGCGTTGGTCCGCCTTGACGCTGAGGAAAATCGGCTTCTCCGGCCGCGGCGCAGGCTTGGCGCTGGACGCGGGCAGGTCGACCTTGATATCCACGGTCGCCAGCGGCGCGGCCACCATGAAGATGATCAGCAGCACGAGCATTACGTCGATAAACGGCGTGACGTTGATCTCGTGGTTCTCGACGAGTTCGTCGTCGCCTTGATTCAAATGCAGGCCCATGGCCGATTACCCCACTTTCACCATGTGCGGTTGCGAGCTGCGCTCGGTAGGCAGGTGATCGAGGTCGCGGCTGACCAGCAGCAGGACTTCTGCCGACGCGTCCGATACCTGGGCCTTGTAGCCGGCAATCGAACGGGCGAAGACGTTGTAGATCACCACCGCAGGGATTGCTGCAACCAGGCCCAGCGCGGTTGCCAGCAGGGCTTCGGCGATGCCGGGGGCGACGACGGCGAGGTTGGTGGTCTGGGTTTTTGCGATGCCGATGAAGCTGTTCATGATGCCCCACACGGTGCCGAACAGGCCGACAAACGGTGCGGTGGAACCGATGGTGGCCAGCACGCCGGTGCCGCTGCTCATGTTACGGCCGCATGCTGCAACCAGGCGTTCGAGACGGAAGCTGACGCGTTCCTTGATGCCTTCTTTTTCGCGGGTATTGACCGACAGACGCATTTCTTCCAGAGCGTCGTGTACCAGCAGGTTGGCCAGGGTGCCCTTCTTGGTCGCGCTCTCGCTGGCTTCCTTGAGGGTGGTGGCTTTTTTCAGGTGGACGATCTCAGCGCGCAGACGGCGCTTGGCGCCCAGCAGCTCGAAGCCCTTGGCGATCCAGATGGTCCAGGTGATGATCGAGGCGATGGCCAGGCCGATCATCACGGCTTTTACCACGACGTCAGCGTTCTGGTACATGCCCCACGGCGACAGGTCATGGGCCATGCCCAGGCTGTTGTCTTCTTCCAACACTACACCGGTTTCGTCGGCAGGTGCGACGTCGCCTGCAGCCTGGGCCGGGTCTGTGGCAACCGGGGCGGCAACAGGAGCAGCTGGCGTAGCGCCGGTGTGCTCGGCAGCAGCCGGTGCGGCTGGGGCGGTGGCATCAGCGAAGGCAGCGGTCGGTGCCAGCAGTACGCTGAACAGCAGCGCAGCAATCGCACGCCAGGCGCGGGATGGGCTGTGAAGCTTGGTTGGCGAAGCGGGGTTTGTATTACGTGTCATGCTGGCCGGACCTGAGAGGAAAAATTGAGTGATCGTCCTGCCAGACCCTTGAGGGTCGAGGACAAATGGGCCGTTATTATTGCAAGTAATTCTTGTTAACAGAAGTAATACAGTAACTTTATTTGTGCTTTTTCTGGCCGCTCGTCATCTGCGAGGGCTAATCTAGACCTTTAAGAACGGAGTTTTATGATGTCTGCGCCTTCTGTTGTGATTGCCGGTTGCGGCGATGTGGGGAGCCGGCTGGCTAGCCAATTGCTCGGCGCGAATTGGGAGGTTCATGGCCTGCGCCGTGATGTTTCAAAGCTCCCCGATGGCGTGATCGGCATTGCCGGCGACCTGTTCAAAAAGGATTGTCCTGAGACCTGGCCGATCGGCGCAGTGGATTACCTGGTGTATTGCGCGGCCGCCACCGACCACGATGAGGCCGGGTATCGCGCGGCATACGTGCAAGGGTTGCAGCATGTGTTGGAGTGGCTGAGTGACTACGGCCAGGCGCCCAGGCACCTGCTGTTTGTTTCCAGCAGCAGCGTGTATGGCCAGCAGAATGGTGAGTGGGTCGACGAAACATCTGATACCAGGGCGACGGGCTATTCCGGCCAGGTCATGCTGGAGGCCGAGCAGGTCGCGCTCAACAGTGGGATCCCAGCGAGTATCGTGCGCTTGACCGGGATTTACGGCCCGGGCCGCGAATGGCTGCTGACCCAGGTACGCCAGGGCTATCGCGTGGCGATCGATCCGCCGTTGTATGGCAACCGGATTCACGCGGATGATGCGGCAGGTTTGCTGGCCTTTTTGCTGCGTCATGTAGAGCAGGGTGGCTCGCTGGAAAAAATCTACATCGGGGTCGACGATGCCCCAGCGCCATTGGCGGAGGTGGTGGGCTGGTTGCGCGAGTACCTGGGCGTGACGGAGTGGGCGGATGACGCCAGTGTAAGGCGTGCCGGCAGCAAACAATGCAGCAACGCCCGGGCTAAGGCGTTGGGCTGGGTGCCGACCTACCCGACTTATCGCGAAGGGTATGCGGCGATTCTCAAGGGCTGAAACGCAGTCAAAAAATGTGGGAGCTGGCTTGCCTGCGATAGCGAAGTATCAGTCGACCTCTATCTCGACTGAGCCACCGTCATCGCAGGCAAGCCAGCTCCCACATTTGCTTCAGGGTGATGCTGGTTATTTCTTCTCAAGCAGCCATTGGCGCGGGCCGGGCGTGAACTGCGGCACCTCGTCGGCCAGCGCGGTGTTGATCGCTTGGAATATCGCCAACTGCTTGCCTTTGCGCGTGAAGATCCAGGGGTTGCCCTGGCCGTTCAATTGCAGCCAGATGCTGTCGTAGCCGCCGCTCATAGAGGCGCAGTCGCCCGCCAGACACAGCGAGTAGCGGTCGACGCCTGGCAGGCCGGCGACCTTTCCGTCGGCCTGGAACTGCACTGTGGAACCGTCGCCGTTGCCGTCGGTAATCTTCCAGTCGCCGCCCATATAGGCTGCATACAGTGCCCGTTCGAAGTTGGCACCCAGTGGCGCACCTTCCGGGGCGGGATCCTTGGCACGGGCGAACAGTTGCTCGGGCTCGTTATCGTTGGCCACTTGCAGCAGTTGTTTGCCTTTGCGCTTGAGTTCGGTGGCGGAGCTGCCGTAGAACTCGACGTTCCAGGCGCCGGATTTATCCCCGAGCAACTTGCCTTCGGCGACTTCAAAGCCGTTGTAGTAGCGCGCCTGCAAAGCCTTGGTATTGACCTCCCATTCGAGGTTCGGGCCAAAACTCTGCAGCGCTTCGCGCAAAGGGCCGCCCTTGGCTGCCGCGTTGATGGCGGCCTGGTTGATCCAGGTGCCACTCACATCCAGGTCGGCGGGGTTGCTGGCGCAGCCGCCGAGCAACAGGGCGAGCAACGAAGTGGCTACAAGCGCTTTGCGCATCATGAAATCCTTCTGAAACGAAGTCGGCGCAGCCTGTTGAGGCTGCGCCGGGTGTTTTACTCGATGACCAGAATCGCGTCCATCTCAACCTGTGCGCCCTTTGGCAGCGCAGCAACGCCGATGGCAGCGCGGGCTGGGTACGGCTGTTCGAAGTACTTGCCCATGATCTCGTTGACCTTGGCGAAGTGGCTCAGGTCGGTGAGGAAGATGTTCAGCTTGACGATGTCCTTGAACGAACCGCCGGCGGCTTCGGCTACGGATTTCAGGTTTTCGAAGACTTGTACGGTTTGTGCTTCGAAGCCTTCAACCAGTTCCATGGTCTTTGGGTCCAGCGGAATCTGGCCGGACATGTAGACGGTGTTGCCCGCCTTGATCGCCTGGGAGTAAGTGCCGATGGCGGCCGGGGCTTTGTCGCTGGTGATAACAGTCTTGGTCATGAGTTGCTCCTTGTAAGAGAGGGGCTATGCACGCATACGGGTGATGCGGATCACTCCGGTCAGGGCGCGCAGTTTCTTGATCACGCGGGCCAGGTGCACGCGGTCGTGCACGCTGACCACCAGCTGGACCACGCTGATGCGACCATCGCGTTCATCCATGCTGATTTTTTCGATATTGCCGTCGGCCGCGTTGACGCTGCTGGCAAGCAGTGCGATCAGGCCGCGCTGATGCTCCAGCTCCACACGCAGCTCGACGTTGAATTCGCCGGTGACATCCTTGGCCCAAGAGAGCTGGATGCATTTCTCCGGGTTGTGGCGGATTTCGGTGATATTGCGGCAGTTGTCCAGGTGCACCACCATGCCTTTGCCCGCCGACAAGTGGCCGACAATCGGGTCGCCCGGGATCGGCGTACAGCATTTTGCGTAGCTGAGCACCAAGCCTTCGGTGCCGCGAATCGCCAGCGGACCTTCCGGGCTTGGCAATTGTTCGCCTTCGCCGAGCAGGCGACGAGCGACTACATAGGCCATGCGGTTGCCCAGGCCGATATCTTCCAGCAGGTCTTCGATGGTTTCCTGGCGATACTCGTGGAGCATCGCTTGTACGCGCTCTGTCGGAATTTTGTCCAGGGCACTGTCGAAACCGTTGAGGACCTTGTTCAACAGGCGTTCGCCGAGGCTGATGGATTCGGAGCGGCGTTGCAACTTCAGGGCGTGGCGGATGTGTGTCCGCGCTTTACCGGTGACCACGAAGTTGAGCCAGGCCGGGTTCGGGCGCGCGCCGGGAGCACTGACGATCTCGACCGTGGAGCCGCTTTGCAGCGGTTCGGACAGCGGCGCGAGGCGACGGTTGATCCGGCAGGCAATGCAGCTGTTACCGACGTCGGTGTGCACCGCGTAGGCAAAGTCGACCGCCGTGGAGCCTTTGGGCAGCTCCATGATTCGGCCTTTGGGCGTGAACACGTAGACCTCGTCCGGGAACAGGTCGATCTTCACGCTTTCGATGAATTCCAGGGAGTTGCCGGCACGTTGTTGCATTTCCAGCACGCCTTTGACCCACTGGCGAGCACGGGCGTGGGTGCCTTTTGGCTGTTCGTCACCGCTGGATTTGTATAGCCAGTGGGCGGCGATGCCGTTGTTGGCCATCTCTTCCATTTCTCGCGTGCGGATCTGGATCTCGATCGGCACCCCGTGCATACCGAACAGCGTGGTATGCAGCGACTGATAGCCGTTGGCCTTGGGAATGGCGATGTAGTCCTTGAAGCGCCCCGGCAGGGGTTTGTACAAATTATGTACAGCACCCAGCACGCGGTAGCAGGTGTCTACCTTGTCGACGATGATCCGGAACGCGTACACGTCCATGATCTCGTTAAAGGCCCGGCGCTTGCCGCGCATCTTCTTGTAGATGCCGTAGATGTGCTTCTGCCGGCCGCTGACTTCGCCTTCAATCTCGTCGATCGCCAGGCAGTGGCTCAGCGACTCTTCGATCTTGTTGACGATTTCCTTGCGGTTGCCCCGTGCGCGCTTGACCGCCTGGTAGATGCGCGCCGAGCGCATCGGGTGCATGGCCTTGAAGCCGAGGTCTTCGAATTCGATACGAATGGCATGCATGCCCAGCCGATTGGCGATGGGGGCGTAGATTTCCAGGGTTTCCTTGGCGATGCGCCGGCGTTTTTCGCCGGACAGCACTTCCAGCGTGCGCATGTTGTGTAGCCGGTCGGCCAGCTTGACCAGAATCACACGGATATCCCGCGCCATGGCCATGGCCATTTTCTGGAAGTTTTCTGCCTGGGCTTCAGCCTTGGTCTCGAAGTTCATCTGGGTCAGTTTGCTGACCCCGTCGACCAGTTCGGCCACGGTTTCACCAAATTGCGCGCTAAGCGCTTCCTTGGCGATGCCGGTGTCTTCGATCACGTCATGCAGCATCGCGGCCATCAGGCTCTGATGGTCCATGTGCATGTCGGCAAGAATATTTGCCACCGCAAGAGGATGGGTGACATACGCCTCGCCGCTTCGGCGGCGCTGGCCGTCGTGGGCTTGTTCGGCGTAGAAATACGCTCGGCGGACCAGGTTGACCTGGTCTGGGCCGAGGTAGGCCGATAAGCGATCGGCGAGGGCGTCTATGCTCGGCAAAGTATGAACTCCTGCCGTTGGCTGTGACCCCGCGCCGTGCTACGTCGACCAGGCATAGGCTTAGACGGCCTCGTTGGACTCGTCCTCGAACGCTGCAAACAGCGGTTCGTCTTCAACGATTTCAGCGTTGGCGATGAACTCGTAGCTCATAAGGCCTTCAGCGATTTCACGCAGGGCTACAACGGTAGGCTTGTCGTTTTCCCACTGGACCAGGGGCTCTTTGCCGCCGGTGGCCAGTTGACGGGCACGCTTGGTAGAGAGCATGACCAGCTCAAAGCGGTTATCCACGTGTTCTAGGCAGTCTTCAACGGTTACGCGGGCCATGGTATTCCTCGGAGCGAATGCAAGATGCGCGCTGCCCGGTTGGGCGAGCGGACTAAACAGTTTAAAAAATCACCAGCGTTTAGGGAAGCGCTGATTTTCCCCGCGCCCTCGCAAAACCGCTACAAGTGCCAATGTAAAGCCCTTGCAGCGGTTTTGGGAAGCGCCAATCAACCAAGCAGTTCAGCGAGTAATTTGCCAAAACGCTGCTGTTGGCGCTTTTGCTGGAGCTGATTGGTGCGAAAAATCGCCTTCAAGTCATCCAGTGCGTGGGCAAAATCGTCATTAATGATCAGGTAGTCGTAGTCGACGTAGTGGCTCATTTCGCTGACGGCTTCGCGCATGCGGCCTTCGATGATCTCGTCGCTGTCCTGGCCGCGGTTGGTCAGGCGCTGGTGCAACGCTTCCAAAGACGGCGGCAGGATGAAGATGGAACGCGCCTTGGGCATCAGTTGGCGCACTTGTTCGGCGCCCTGCCAGTCGATCTCCAGGATCAGGTCGTGGCCTTCGTCCAGCGTCTGCTGCAGGTGGCTTTGCGAGGTGCCATAGAGGTTGCCGAACACTTCCGCGCGCTCCAGAAAGTCGCCGTGTTCGATCATCTTGACGAACTCGGTGCGCTCGACGAAGTGATAGTGCACGCCGTTCACTTCACCTGGGCGCATGGCGCGGGTGGTGTGCGAGACCGAAATGCGGATTTGCTCGTCGGCGTCGGTCAAGGCTTTGACCAGGCTGCTCTTGCCCGCGCCCGATGGCGCAGAAATGATGTAAAGGGTGCCGGTGCTGTGGGTCATGGAAGTTGCCTTACTCAATATTCTGTACTTGTTCGCGCATCTGCTCGATCAACACTTTGAGGTTGACCGCAGCCGTGGTGCTGCGCGGATCAAACGCCTTGGAACCCAGTGTATTGGCTTCGCGGTTGAGTTCCTGCATCAGGAAGTCCAGGCGCCGACCGGCGGCACCCGCTGATTTGAGTACGCGGCGCACTTCGAGGATGTGGGTGCTCAGGCGGTCGAGTTCTTCGGCTACGTCGCTCTTTTGCGCCAGCAGCACCATTTCCTGCTCCAGGCGCACCGGGTCGAGGTCGGCCTTCATGTCGGTGAAGCGGTCCAGAACCTTCTGGCGCTGGGTGGCGAGCATCTGCGGCACCAGCTCACGCAGGGTGACCACGTCTTCTTCGATCGAAGTCAGGCGCTCATTGATCAGGCGGGCCAGTTCGGCGCCTTCGCGCTCGCGGCCGGCCTTGAGTTCCTTCAAGCCCTGGGTGAACAGGGCGAGGGCTTCGGCATTGAGGGCTTGCGGGTCGGTGGCGTCGGCCACCAGTACGCCGGGCCAGGCCAGCACTTCCAACGGGTTCAGCGCGGCCGGTTGCTTGATCAGGCTGGCGATGGTTTCGGCGGCGGCTACCAGTTGCGCGGCGCGATCGCGGTCGACCTGCAGCGGCTTGCCGGTGGTTTCTTCGGTAAAACGCAGGGTGCATTCCAGCTTGCCCCGCGAGATACCCTGGCGCAACGCTTCACGCACGGCGCCTTCGAGGTCGCGGAAGGATTCCGGCAGGCGCAGGTGCGGCTCCAGGTAGCGGCTGTTGACCGAGCGCAGTTCCCAGCTCAGGGTGCCCTGGGCGCCGGCTTTTTCGACGCGGGCGAAGGCGGTCATGCTGTGCACCATGGAAGTACCTCGCGATGCAGACCCGCAAATGCGGGCTGATGGGTAAATTTTGAAGCCGACAGGCTGCGAAGGCGCAGGATTGTAGCGCAGTGGGGCGAGCGCGCCCAAACAATGGGCGCCGACCAGGCCATTCGTAACCGAATTTTTTAGAAGTGCCCCGAAACGGTTCGCGGCTCTATAATGCTCGGCAGTTTTTCGTCCTTCGTACAGGTATCCCCTATGAAACGTCCAAGTGGTCGCGCTGCCGATCAGCTCCGCTCGATCCGCATTACCCGCAACTACACCAAACACGCCGAGGGATCTGTACTGGTCGAGTTTGGCGATACCAAAGTGATCTGCACCGTCAGCGTCGAAAACGGCGTGCCGCGCTTCCTTAAAGGCCAAGGTCAGGGTTGGTTGACTGCCGAGTACGGCATGCTGCCGCGCGCTACCGGCGAGCGTAACCAGCGTGAAGCCAGCCGTGGCAAGCAAGGCGGTCGCACCCTGGAAATCCAGCGCCTTATCGGCCGCTCGCTGCGCGCAGCCCTGGACATGTCCAAGCTGGGCGACGTGACCCTGTACGTCGACTGCGACGTGATCCAGGCTGACGGCGGCACCCGCACCGCCTCCATCACTGGCGCCATGGTGGCCCTGGTAGATGCGCTTAAAGTGATCAAGAAGCGCGGCGGCCTCAAAGGCGGCGACCCGCTCAAGCAGATGATCGCCGCTGTGTCGGTTGGCATGTATCAGGGCGAGCCTGTGCTGGACCTGGACTACCTGGAAGATTCGGCCGCCGAGACCGACCTGAACGTAGTGATGACCAGCACCGGTGGTTTCATCGAAGTGCAGGGCACCGCCGAAGGCGCGCCATTCCAGCCAGCCGACCTGAACGCCATGCTCGCCCTGGCCCAGAAAGGCATGACCGAAATCTTCGAACTGCAGAACGCCGCACTGGCCGACTGAGCCTGCCTCAAGGAGAAGCGCCATGAATGACAGCCAAATGCCCGTACCTACGCCTTCCTACGAAGTGCGCCAGGGAGCCATGTTGTGTCATCTCGCGGCGTTTCTGGGGTTTGTGTTCCCTTTCGGCAGTGTCGTGGGGCCGCTGATCCTGTGGCAGATGAAGAAGGAAGTGGACCCGTTCATTGATGATCAGGGCAAGGAAGCCCTGAACTTCCAGATCACCGTAGCCATCGCCTGGATGGCGTGCATTGTGCTGGCCTTCGCGGTGATCGGGTTTTTCCTGATGTTTGCCCTGGCAATCGCCACGGTGGTGCTGACGATCATCGGTAGCATCAAGGCCAACAAGGGGATTGCCTATCGCTACCCCTTGACCTGGCGAGTGGTCAAATAATGAGCAGGCACAAAAAAACCGACAGCGATGTCGGTTTTTTTGTGCCCGGAAAAAGACCTTAGATGGTCAGCGTCCAGTCGTAGTCCACGATCAGCGGCGCGTGCTGCGAAAAACGCGGCTGACGCGGCAGACGTGCGCTGCGAACGAACCGGCGCAGACCTGGGGTCAGCAACTGGTAGTCAAAACGCCAGCCCAGGTTGAGCATCTCAGCCTGTTCGTTATCCGGCCACCAGCTGTACTGGTCGCCTTCACGGCTGACTTCGCGCAGGGCATCCACATAGCCCATGTTGCCGACAATCTCGTCCATCCAGGCCCGTTCCGGCGCCAGGAAACCCGGTGATTGCTGGCTGTCACGCCAGTTCTTGATATCCAGCTTCTGTTGCGCCACGTACAGCGAGCCACAGTAAATGTACTCGCGACGTTTGCGTCGCTGTTTATCCAGATAACGGGCGAAATCGTCCATTAGCTTGAACTTCTGGTTCAAGTCTTCATCGCCGTTCTGCCCCGAAGGGAGCAGCAAGGTCGCGATGCTGACCTTGTCGAAATCGGCTTGCAGGTAGCGCCCGTAGCGGTCGGCTGTCTCGAAGCCGAGGCCGCTGATGACCGCCTTGGGTTGCAACCGTGAGTACAGAGCCACGCCACCTTGGGCAGGGACTTCGGCATCACAGGCATAAAGGAAGTAGCCATCCAGTTGGAAGGCTGGGTCGTCCAGTTCAAAGGCGGAGGCGCGGGTGTCCTGCAGGCAGATGACGTCGGCATTCTGTGCTTGCAGCCAACTGAGCAAACCACGCTCGACTGCAGCCTGAATACCATTGACGTTCACACTGATGATCCGCATAAATGGCCCCAAAAATCGCGTGCGTGTATGATACACGCCGTCTACCTAATTAGCTAAATCCGTGGTATCTGAGGCTTTTTTCATGCAGGCGTATCAACGCGATTTCATTCGTTTTGCCATCGATCGCGGCGTTTTACGCTTCGGTGAGTTCACTTTGAAGTCCGGGCGCACCAGCCCTTACTTCTTCAATGCAGGCCTGTTCAACTCGGGTTCGGCCCTGGCTCAGCTGGGTCGTTTCTATGCGGCAGCCATCGTCGATAGCGGTATTTCCTTCGACGTGTTGTTCGGGCCAGCCTACAAGGGCATCCCTCTGGCGGCCGCTACGGCCGTGGCCCTGGCTGAACATCATGAGCGGGATTTGCCATGGTGCTTCAACCGCAAAGAGGCCAAGGCTCATGGTGAAGGCGGCAGCCTGGTCGGTGCGCCACTCAAGGGCGACGTGCTGATCATCGACGATGTGATCACCGCCGGCACCGCCATCCGTGAAGTGATGCAGATCATCGCGTCCCAGGAAGGTGCCAAGGCCGCCGGCGTGCTGATCGCGCTGAACCGCCAGGAGCGCGGCAACGGTGAGTTGTCGGCAATCCAGGAAGTGGAGCGTGATTTCGGTATTCCGGTGGTGAGCATTGTTTCGTTGAACCAAGTGCTGCAATACCTGGAAGATGACGCGCAGCTCAAGCAGCATTTGCCTGCAGTGCGTGCGTACCGTGAGCAGTTCGGCGTCTGACACCGAACCCCTGTGGGAGCGGGCTTGCCCGCGATAGCGGTATGTCAGGCGGTGCAGTTCTTGAATGTGCCGCCGTCATCGCAGGCAAGCCAGCTCCCACATTGGAACTGTGAAAACAAAAAAGGCCCCGCTCAATTGGATTGAGCGGGGCCTTTTGGTTTTTGGCGTTTAAGGCCGCTTGCGGTTACTGATCAGCGTACCCACACCCGTATCGGTGAAGATTTCCAGCAGGATCGCATTCGGCACGCGGCCATCCAGGATCAGCGAACTGCCCACGCCGCCTTGCACGGCTTCCAGCGCGCAACGGATCTTCGGCAGCATGCCGCCGTAGATGGTGCCATCGGCAATCAGCTCGTCCACTTGTTGAGTGGTCAAACCGGTCAATACCTTGCCTTCCTTGTCCATCAGCCCGGCGATGTTGGTCAGCAGCATCAGCTTCTCGGCTTTCAGTGCTTCAGCCACTTTACCGGCGACCAGATCGGCGTTGATGTTGTAGGACTCACCGTTGGCGCCCACGCCGATGGGCGCGATCACCGGGATGAAGTCGCCCTTGACCAACAGGTTCAGCAAGTCGGTGTTGATGCCGATTACTTCGCCTACCTGGCCGATGTCGATGATTTCCGGCTGGGTCATTTCCGGCGTCTGGCGGGTCACCGTCAGCTTTTTCGCGCGGATCAGTTCCGCGTCCTTGCCGGTCAGGCCGATGGCACTGCCGCCATGGCGGTTGATCAGGTTAACGATGTCCTTGTTGACCTGGCCGCCAAGGACCATCTCCACCACGTCCATGGTCTGCGCGTCGGTGACGCGCATGCCATCGATGAAGTGACTCTCGATCGACAAGCGCTTGAGCAGGTCGCCGATTTGCGGGCCGCCACCATGGACGACCACCGGGTTGATCCCCACGGCTTTCATCAACACGATGTCGCGGGCAAAACCGGTTTTCAGCTCGTCGCTTTCCATGGCATTGCCGCCGTACTTGATCACCAGCGTCTTGCCGACGTAGCGTCGAATGTAAGGCAACGCTTCGGACAGGACCTTGGCAGTGTTGGCAGCGGCTTCGCGTTCGAGGGTCATTCAGGGCTCCGGTAAAAAAATCAGAACGGTAATTGGAGATCAGGGGCAACACGTTTCAACTGGGCGTGGAACACGTCCTTGATGCGCTGCAACTCAGCCTCGGTATCCGCCTCGAAACGCAGGACCAGCACCGGTGTGGTGTTGGACGCGCGAACCAGGCCCCAGCCTTTGGCGTAATCGACTCGCACACCATCAATGGTGGTCAGGTTGGCGCCTTCGCCCCATTGCGCATCGTGCAGTGCGTCAATGATGCTGAATTTGCTCTCCTCGGTCACATGTATATTGATCTCTGGCGTAGAAATATCGTTCGGGAAGGTCTGAAACAGCTCTTGCGCCGTGGATTTTTCCTTGCTGAGGATCTCCAGCAGACGGGCGGCGCTGTAAATGCCGTCGTCGAAACCGAACCAGCGCTCTTTGAAGAACACGTGGCCGCTCATTTCACCGGCCAACAGTGCGCCGGTTTCCTTCATTTTCTTTTTGATCAACGAATGACCGGTCTTCCACATTAGCGGGCGACCGCCATATTCCTTGATCAACGGCGTGAGGCGGCGGGTGCACTTCACGTCGAAGATGATTTCGGCGTTGGCATTGCGCGCCACCACGTCACGGGCAAACAGCATCAGCAGGCGGTCGGCGAACACGTTTTCGCCGGTGTTGGTCACCACGCCAACACGGTCGCCGTCACCGTCGAACGCCAGGCCCACGTCGGCGCCGGTTTCCTTGACCTTGGCGATCAAGTCCACCAGGTTTTCAGGCTTGCCTGGGTCCGGGTGATGGTTGGGGAAGTTGCCGTCGACGTCGCAGAACAGCGGGATCACTTCACAGTTGAGGGCTTCGAGCAGTTGCGGAGCGATCACGCCAGCCGCGCCGTTGCCGCAGTCCACCACCACTTTCAGGCGGCGCGCGAGTTTGACGTCGCCGGTGATCTGGTCAGAGTAGCGCTGCAGAATGTCGACTTTGGTGACACTGCCTTTGCCGCTGGTCAGGTCGTTGGTCTTGAGGCGGTCGTGCAGGGCCTGGATCTGTTCGTTGGCCAGGGTGTCACCGGCAATCACGATCTTGAAGCCGTTGTAGTCCGAGGGATTATGGCTGCCGGTGAGCATCACCCCGGACTTACCGGCCAGTACGTTGGCCGCGTAGTACAGCGCTGGTGTCGGCACCAGGCCGACGTCGCTGACGTGGCAACCGCTGTCAGCGAGGCCCTGGATCAGTTGTTCCACCAGCTCCGGGCCGGACAAGCGGCCATCACGGCCTACCGAGACATTAGGTTCGCCCTGGGCCAGGCTCTGGGCTCCGATGGCGCGGCCGATCCAGTAGGCGGTTTCGGCGGTCAGGGTCTTGGGCACCACGCCACGAATGTCGTAGGCGCGGAAGATGCTGTCGGGGAATGTCGGGGCTACTCGGGCTGCGGTACTCATCGCGGGGGTGAACTCCATCTGAAGGGGGCAAGGCTGGCCTTAAAGTGGCTGACCGGCAGGCTCAAACTGAAGGGTATGACGGTGTTTTCGGCAGAGAGTTCGTGGTGCAAAAATGCCATCGGCGTGCTGAGGCACTTTGGGAAAACGCGTAATGCATTGATTTCATTGTGGAAATTTCGCTGAATAAATCCGCACATTCTTCATCCTGAATAGCCATGCGGTGGCGTCTTGCCGGACAACTGCATCCGGCAAGGTTCAGCTTAGTCAGTGGCTGCCGGAATGCCCAAAACCACCTGCGCCGCGCTGAGTTTCGTCGAACTCCTGCACCAGTTCGAAGTGTGCCTGTACCACCGGTACCAGCACCAACTGGGCGATGCGCTCGCCGACAGCGATGTTGAACGCGGTGTTGCCACGGTTCCAGCACGACACCATCAATTCGCCCTGATAGTCCGAATCGATCAGGCCTACGAGGTTGCCCAGCACGATGCCATGTTTGTGGCCCAGGCCGGAGCGCGGCAGGATCAATGCCGCCAGGCCTGGGTCGCCGACGTAGATCGACAGGCCGGTAGGAATCAGGATTGTCTGGCCTGGCTCAAGGACGGTGTCTTCCTTGAGCATGGCGCGCAGGTCCAGGCCGGCGGAGCCCGGAGTGGCATAGGCCGGCAGAGGAAATTCGTTGCCGATGCGGGGGTCGAGGATCTTGGCTTGCAAAGCGTGCATGTAAATTAAACCTGGTTCAGCCGTTGGGCGATAAATGAGATCAGTTGGCGGGCAATCTTGCCCTTGCTGGTCTGGGCGAAAAGGGTGGCGTGCAGCTCGCGGTCGATCACGCTGCAGGCGTTTTCCTCGCTGTTGAAGCCGATGCTCGGGTTGGCGACATCATTGGCAACGATCAGGTCGAGGTTTTTGTCTTTCAATTTGCGTGCGGCGTAGTCCAGCAAGTGCTCGGTTTCGGCGGCGAAACCGACACTGAACGGGCGGTCCGGGCGCGTGGCGATGGTGGCCAGGATGTCCGGGTTGCGCACCATTTGCAGGAGCAGGCCGTCGCCGCTTGTAGGGTCTTTCTTAAGCTTTTGCGGGGCGACAACTTCCGGGCGGTAGTCTGCAACCGCTGCCGAGGCGATAAACAGGTCGCAGGGAATGGCCGCTTCACAGGCCGCCAGCATGTCCCGGGCGCTGACTACGTCGATTCGCGTAACGCGATCAGGGGTTGGCAAGTGCACCGGGCCGGTGATCAGGGTGACGCGTGCGCCTGCCTCGACCGCGGCTTCCGCCAAGGCAAAGCCCATTTTTCCTGAGCTATGGTTGGTGATGTAACGCACCGGGTCGATGTTTTCCTGGGTCGGGCCGGCGGTAATCAGCACATGTTTGCCCGTGAGAGCCAGGTGCTGAAAGCACTCGGCGGCACACAGCGCGAGGTCAGTAGCCTCAAGCATGCGGCCCATGCCCACGTCGCCACAGGCTTGGCTGCCGGAAGCCGGGCCAAACACTTTAAGGCCGCGGCTTTGCAGGAGCTGGGTGTTGGCCTGGGTGGCCGGGTCGCGCCACATGGCCTGGTTCATGGCCGGTGCGATGGCGACGGTGGCGTCGGTGGCCAGTACCAGAGTGGTCAGCAGGTCATCGGCAATGCCTTGGGCCAGGCGGGCGATCAGGTCGGCGGTGGCCGGGGCGATCAACACCAGGTCGGCCCATTTTGCCAGCTCGATGTGGCCCATGGCAGCTTCGGCCGCCGGGTCCAAAAGGTCCAGGTGAACCGGGTGCCCAGACAAGGCCTGCATGGTCAGCGGGGTGATGAACTCACTGCCACCACGGGTCATGACCACGCGCACTTCGGCGCCCTGGTCCAGGAGCCTGCGAACCAGTTCTGCGCTCTTGTAGGCGGCAATGCCGCCGCCGACGCCGAGAACGATGCGTTTCCGATACAGACGCTGCATTGGTTTGCCTTTCCAGTTCAGTGATGCCAGTTCAGTGACGCCTGCGATGCCCCCTCCCCAGGGGAAATCACATGCAAAAAAGAGGGCTTAAGATAACACAGCGACCGTCAGGCAACAGCGGCGCACGTGCAGAGGGAGGCGGGATGAGTATTCGCGATTGGCCTGTGGCGGAACGCCCACGGGAGAAGCTTTTGGAATGGGGCGCGGCGAGTCTGTCGGATGCCGAGTTGTTGGCGATCTTCCTGCGTACCGGGGTTTCCGGCAGAAGCGCAGTCGACCTGGCGCGCCATCTATTGGCGCAATTCGGTGGCCTGCGCCCGTTGTTGGAGGCCAGCCAGACGCTGTTCAGCCAGCACTTGGGGCTGGGGCCGGCGAAATTTGCCCAGTTGCAGGCGGTGCTGGAAATGTCTCGGCGGCATATGGCCGAACGCTTGCGTGCCGACTCGGTGCTGGAAAGCCCGCTGGCCGTACGTGAGTACCTCAAGGCCTTGCTGCGCCACGAGCCCCACGAAATATTCGGCTGCCTGTTTCTTGACTCAAAGCACCGGGTGCTGGGCTTTGAGGCGCTATTTGAGGGCACCATCGACGCGGCCATCGTTTATCCGCGACAAGTGGTCAAGCGCGCGCTCGCTTACAACGCGGCGGCTCTTATCCTGTGCCACAACCATCCGTCCGGGAGCGTCGAGCCAAGTGCGGCTGATCGAAAATTAACCAAAATATTGCAAAAGGCCTTGGAGTCGGTAGATGTGCGGGTGCTCGACCACATCATCGTGGGAGATGGCGACCCGCTGTCGATGGCGGAATACGGCTGGTTGTAGGATGGGAGCAGCTGCAAGGTTGAAGCTGCAAGCCACAAGCGGCTTGCAGCTTGCAGCTTAGGGCTTGACGCTGACCTTGGAGAAATCCTGGCGCCCAAACGGGCTCACCTGGTAGCCGTCAACATTCTTGCGCGTCAGGGCGAATGCGGTGGGGTGTGCCAATGGCAGCCACAATGCCTGCTGCTGAATCTGAGCCTGGGCCTGTTGGTACAACTTGCTGCGCACGCCTTGTTCACTGGTGGTCTTGCCGGCGCTGATCAGCTTGTCCAGGGCCGGGTCGCAGTAGCGGGCGAAGTTGGTGCCGGATTTTACCGCTGCGCACGAGAACTGCGGGGTGAGGAAGTTATCCGGGTCGCCGTTGTCGCCGGCCCAGCCCATGAACAGCAGGTCATGTTCGCCGGCTTTGGCGCGGCGGATCAGTTCGCCCCATTCGATTACGCGAATCTCGGCCTGGATGCCGACTTTGGCCAGGTCCGCTTGCAGCAACTGGGCACCGAGGTTGGGGTTGGGGTTCAGCAGGCTGCCAGTGGGGCGAGTCCAGATTGTGGTCTTGAAGCCGTTCTTGAGTCCGGCGCGCTCCAGCAGCGTCTTGGCCTTGGCGATGTTCTGTGGATAACCTGGCAAGTCCTTGGCGTAACTCCAGGTATTGGGTGGGTAAATGCCATTGGCTGCTTCGGCGGTGCCTTCAAATACGGCCTTGAGGTAGCTGTCTTTGTCGAAGGCCAGGTTGATTGCCTGGCGCACTTCGGGCTTGTCCAGTGGCGGGTGCTGGCTGTTGATCGCGACGAATGCGGTCATGAAGGCCGGGGTTTTTTCTACTTTGAGTGCAGGATCTTTCTCGGCTTCACTCACATCCAGTGGCTTGGGCGACAGGGCGATCTGGCATTCATCGCGATGCAGCTTTTGCAGGCGCACGTTGGCATCCGGGGTGATGGCGAAGATCAAGTTATCCACAGCCGGTTTGCCAGCAAAGTAATCCGGGTTGGCTTTATAGCGGACCACGGCATCCTTCTGGAACCGTACAAACACGAACGGGCCGGTGCCGATTGGCTGGCTGTTGAGTTTTTCCGGGGTGCCGGCCTTGAGCAGTTTGTCGGCGTATTCGGCCGGGTAGATCGAGGCAAAACCCATGCTCAAGGCGGCGAGGAAGGTGGAGTCGGCGTGATCCAGGGTGAAGCGTACGGTTAATGGGTCGAGAGCATCGATCTTCTTGACCAATGCGGGTAGTTGCAGCGACTGCGCATGGGGGAAGCCGCTCTGGGCGATCTTGTGCCATGGGTTGGCCGGGTCGAGCATGCGTTCAAAGCTGAAGCGTACGTCTTCGGCAGTCAGGGTGCGGCTTGGATTGAAGTACTCGGTGCGGTGGAACTTCACGTTCGGGTGCAGTTTGAAGGTGTAGGTCAGACCATCGGGCGACACTTGCCAGCTGTCCGCCAGGCTCGGCACCAGCTTGCCGGCCGTGGCGTCGTAGTCCACCAGGCGGTTCATCAGCACGTCGGCCGAGGCGTTGGTGGTGGTCAGCGAGTTGTACTGCACCACATCGAACCCTTCGGGGCTGGCCTCGGTGCAAACGCTCAGATTGGTGGCGGCAGAGGCCAGCGGCGCGATAAATAGAGGGGCGAGCAATAGCGGTAGGGCAGCGAGGCGCATATTCGGTTTCCTTTGCAGATCGAAGGCCCATCTGCGAGTGCAGTCTGGAAAAAGCCTACCGTAGTGGTCTGATTGATAAATGACTAGCCCATTTTTGCCTGTGCTTTTGGCGCAAATGCTGTTTTGATGGCGCCTCAGCGCGTTTCGCCTTGTACTTTTGTGTGCGGGCGAGCGCGGTAAATCATTCTGTGCGACGAGTGGTCGGCTGTTACAGCGGCCCCTCCTGGCAACGGTTCGGGCGTCTATTGCCAAGATTTACGCCGGTAAAAACACACGGGCTGTTGTTGCATTGGGGTCTTTCTGGTATAAAGCAGCGCTCTTTTCTAGGGGCCCGGTTCCTTCACTGTAGGTGTAGCCGGTAAGACCCTTAAAGAAACGCGGCGCCTGGCGCCAAATGACTGAGAGATTAAGCGGCCAACCCATGCCGGGTTGGGCATGTGGTTTTAGAGGGCTGAGGCATGTCGAGAGTCTGTCAAGTTACCGGTAAGGGTCCGGTGACTGGGAATAACATTTCCCACGCAAATAACAAAACCCGTCGTCGTTTCCTGCCGAACCTGCAGCATCACCGCTTCTGGGTTGAAGAAGAGAAACGTTTTGTTCGCCTGCGTGTATCTGCCAAAGGCATGCGTATCATCGACAAGCGTGGCATCACTGTCGTGCTGGCCGAAATCCGCGCCGCTGGCAAGATTTAAGGAGCTTTATCATGCGTGAATTGATTCGAATGATCTCTAGCGCCGGTACTGGTCACTTCTACACTACCGACAAGAACAAGCGTACTACCCCGGACAAGCTCGAAAAGAAAATGTTCGACCCGCGCGTTCGCAAGCACGTGATCTACAAAGAAGGCAAAATCAAGTAATTGATTTTCTTCCTTGTGAAAAAAAGCCCGTCTCTCACGAGACGGGCTTTTTTTTGCCTGAAATGTGCTGATCAGGCTTTCTGCTCGAACACCACGTAGATCTTGCGGCACGGCTCCAGCACTTCCCAGGTGCCGCTGAACCCGGCAGGAATCACGAAACGGTCGCCGGCACGCAAGGTCTTGGCATTGCCGTCGGCATCACGCAGTACCGAAACCCCCTGCACAATCTCGCAATACTCATGCTCGCTGTAATTGACCTTCCACTGCCCGACTTCACCTTCCCACACGCCGGCGTTCATCTGGCCGCACGGGCTGTTGTAGTGGTTATAAATGGTCTGCTCGGGGTCGCCCTTGAGGATTTTTTCGGCGGCCGGGCGGTAGCGGTCCGGGGTGGTGCTGGCTTGGCTGAAGTCGACGATATCCTGGATGCTCATGTGCGTGTCCCGTCTGGCCTGCGGTTGGAGAGCCCAAAGTCTATGTTTATTAAAATGAACATCGCAAGGGCGTTTACCGCCGTTATGTCAAATATATTGAAACACCCCCAGCCGCTGGTTTAGGGTGGCAGCTGCCTTGAGCCGAACAGCAGGCTGGCCGGGCAAGAATTCTTTGAGGCTGCCGGGGGACATCACCTGGCCCTTGTATTCAATAAGAGGAGGACACTCGCATGACCACCCTGACCCGTGCCGATTGGGAACAACGCGCCAAGGATCTGAAGATCGAAGGCCGCGCCTACATCAATGGTGAGTACACCGCTGCTGTTTCCGGTGACACGTTCGAATGCATCAGCCCGGTCGATGGCCGTCTGCTGGCTACCGTTGCCAGCTGCGACGCCGCCGACGCCCAGCGCGCTGTCGAGAACGCCCGCGCTACGTTCAATTCCGGTGTCTGGTCTCGCCTGGCGCCGGCCAAACGCAAAGCCGTCATGATCCGTTTCGCCGCGCTGCTCAACGCCAATGCCGAAGAACTGGCGCTGCTCGAAACCCTGGACATGGGCAAGCCGATCACCGACTCCCTGGGAATTGATGTGCCTGGCGCCGCCAACGCCCTTAGCTGGAGCGGCGAGGCGATCGACAAGATCTACGACGAAGTCGCCGCCACCCCGCACAACCAGTTGGGTCTGGTGACCCGCGAGCCGGTCGGCGTAGTGGGCGCCATCGTGCCGTGGAACTTCCCGCTGATGATGGCCTGCTGGAAACTCGGCCCTGCGCTGTCCACCGGTAACTCGGTGATCCTCAAGCCGTCCGAAAAATCCCCACTGACTGCCATCCGCATCGCGGCCCTGGCCGTTGAGGCCGGCATCCCTAAAGGCGTGTTGAACGTGCTGCCGGGCTACGGCCACACCGTCGGCAACGCGCTGGCGCTGCACATGGACGTCGACACCCTGGTGTTTACCGGTTCCACGAAAATCGCCAAGCAACTGTTGATCCGCTCCGGCGAGTCGAACATGAAGCGTGTATGGCTGGAAGCGGGCGGCAAGAGCCCGAATATCGTGTTTGCTGATGCGCCGGACCTGCAAGCCGCCGCCGAATCTGCCGCGGGCGCCATCGCCTTCAACCAGGGCGAGGTCTGCACCGCCGGCTCGCGCCTGCTGGTCGAGCGCTCCATCAAAGACAAATTCCTGCCGCTGGTGATCGAGGCTCTCAAGGGCTGGAAGCCAGGTAACCCGCTGGACCCGGCGACCAACGTCGGTGCCCTGGTGGACACCCAGCAGATGAATAACGTGCTGTCGTACATCGAAGCTGGCCATGCCGACGGCGCCAAGCTGGTGGCGGGCGGCAAGCGCACCCTGCAAGAAACTGGTGGCACCTATGTGGAGCCGACGATTTTCGACGGCGTGACCAACGCCATGAAGATCGCCCAGGAAGAAATCTTCGGCCCAGTGCTGTCGGTTATCACATTCGACAGCGCCGAAGAGGCGGTCGCTATTGCCAACGACACCATTTATGGCCTGGCCGCAGCCGTGTGGACCGCTGATATCTCCAAGGCACACCTGACTGCCAAGGCCTTGCGCGCCGGTAGCGTGTGGGTCAACCAATACGACGGCGGCGACATGACCGCACCCTTTGGTGGTTTCAAACAGTCGGGTAACGGTCGCGACAAGTCGCTGCACGCGTTCGACAAGTACACCGAGCTGAAATCGACCTGGATCAAGCTGTAAGCAACACCGCAGGTCAAATGTGGGAGCCGGTTTGCGTGGGAGCTGGCTTGCCTGCGATAGCATCAACTCGGTGTAACAGATAAACCGAGGTGTCTGCATCGCGGGCAAGCCCGGCTCCCACACAAGCCCGCTCCCACACTGTTTTGTGTGATCTTGATAATTATCCACAGGAGCGTGGAAATGCGTTGGGCGACTTATTTCGCCGTGCTGGCCTCTGTCCTCAGCGTCGGCCTGGCCTTGGGCGTGAGCATGCCGCTGGTGTCCCTGCGTCTCGAAGGCTGGGGTTATGGCAGCTTCGCCATTGGCGTGATGGCCGCCATGCCGGCTTTTGGCGTACTGCTCGGCGCGAAGGTCTCCAGCCGGCTGGCCTCGTGGCTGGGCACCGCCAACCTGATGCGGCTGTGCCTGTGGGCCGGTGCCATCTCCATCGGCTTGCTGGCAATACTACCCAGCTACCCGGTGTGGCTGGTGCTGCGGCTGATGATCGGCGTGATCCTGACCATTGTGTTTATCCTGGGTGAAAGCTGGATCAACCAGTTGGTGGTCGAGCAATGGCGTGGCCGCCTGGTGGCGCTGTACGGTTGCAGCTATGCCTTGAGCCAATTGTCGGGCCCGTTGCTGCTGGGCGTACTCGGCACTGACCATGACTATGGCTTCTGGGTGGGCGTTGGCTTGTTGGTGGTCGCGCCGCTGTTGCTGCTAGGGCGTTCCGGTGCCCCAACCGCCGAGTCCTTCAGCGTGACGTTCAGTGACCTGTGGCGTTTCTGCCTGACGCTGCCGGCAATTGCCTGGGCGGTCGCCTTGTTCGCCGCGTTCGAGGCGATGATTCTGACGCTGCTGCCGGTGTATTGCCTGCAGCAGGGTTTCACCGCCGAGATTGCCTTGGCCATGGTCAGCACCGTGGTGGTCGGTGATGCGCTGTTGCAATTGCCCATTGGCGCTTTGGCCGATTACTTGCCGCGGCGCACCTTGTTCTTGAGCTGCGCGGTGTTGTTGCTGGCCTCAAGCCTGGCGATTCCTTTGCTATTGCATACGCAGTTGATCTGGCCGGTGTGGGTGATCTTTGGCGCGAGTGCCGGTGGGTTGTTCACCTTGTCGCTGATCCTGATCGGCGAGCGTTATCGCGACGATGCGCTGGTGCGTGCCAATGCTCACGTAGCGCAGCTGTGGGGCATCGGTTGCCTGATCGGGCCTCTGGTGGCGGGCGCGGGCAGCCAATGGGTCAGCGGGCATGCGCTGCCGTTGCTGATGGCGGCCGGGGCGCTGGGGCTGGTGGTGTTGCTACTGCGCCAGGGCGCATTCGGCGCCGCACAGCCTGCCTAAGCATTTGAAATGCAATCAACTGTGGGAGCTGGCTTGCCTGCGATAGCGGTGTGTCAGCTTGCCCAAATGGCGCCTGATACTCAGCTATCGCGGGCAAGCCCGGCTCCCACAGTTGACCCTGTTGTTCTTACAGCATGCGCTCCAGGCCAACACTGGTGGCGAACCAGGCATTAAACCTGCGCCACCAACTGCCCGGCTCCCGCGTCAGGGTGTGCAATTGGCCGTTATCCTCGGTCACCCACACCACCTGGCCATTCTGCAATTTCGCCTCATAGCTCAACGCTGGCGCCATGCCTTGCAGCGCCAGGTTGCGCACGTGTTCCGCCAGTTCGGGGCTGTCTACCAGCACCCCGACTTCGGTGTTCCACAGCACCGAGCGCGGGTCGAAGTTGAACGAGCCGATAAACGACTTTTGCCGATCAAAGATCATCGCCTTGCTGTGCAGGCTGGAGTCCGAGCCGTGGAAGGCGCCTCGGCGAAACAAGTGTGGGCCACTGCCACCGCCCGCATCGCCCGGTTGGCGGCGCAGCTCATAGAGTTTCACGCCGTGTTCCAGCAACGCCTTGCGATAGGGCGCGTAGCCGCCGTGTACGGCAGGCACGTCGGTGGCTTCGAGGGAGTTGGTCAGCAGGCTGACTGACACGCCCGCATCGGCGCGCCCGGTCAGGTACACCAGCCCGGGTTGCCCCGGCACGAAATACGCCGAAATCATTATCAGCTCATGGCTGACGCCTTCCAGCTCCGGCGCCAGCTGAGTGGTTAGCAGTAAGCGTGGATCAGGGTCAGCCTTGGCCAGCACTTTGCTCGGCGCATCCCACAACGCCTGGTTCCAGGCCCAGATCAGCTCGCGACGCCAGATGTCCATGCGCGGTTGTGTCTGGTAAGTGCGCAAGCGGTTATAGAGGGCGTGGTTCTGCTGGCGCGACTCAGCCAACGAGTCTTGCAGGCGTGCGCGTGCGGCGTTCAGGTCACCCTTGGACGGGGTGCTTGAGACGAAGTCGTCAATGGGCTTGCTCAGCGCGCTGTTCCAGTACTGATCAAAGCTGTGCCCGAGCTGCTCGGCCACCGGGCCGACGCTGAGCATGTCGATATCGGTGAAGTTGAGATTGGGCTCGGCATCGAAATACTCGTCGCCCAGGTTGCGCCCGCCGACAATGGCCACGCTGTTATCCGCCAGCCACAGCTTGTTGTGCATGCGCCGGTGTTGCAGCGACAGGTTGAACAGCCGGCCCATCGCCCGCGTCACGCCGGTGCTGCGGCCCAGGTGCAGCGGGTTGAACAGGCGAATCTGGATCTGCGGGTGGGCGGCGAGGGTGGCGATAACCTGATCGAGGCCGTCGCTGGTGGTGTCGTCCAGCAAGATACGGATGCGCACACCACGGTCGGCGGCCTTGAGCAGTTCATCCACGAGCATGCGCGTGCTGATGCCGTCGTGCACGATGTAGTACTGCAGGTCGAGGCTGCTCTGAGCATTGCGGATCAGTTCGGCACGGGCCATGAAGGCTTCGCTGCTGTTGGGCAACAGGCGAAAGCCCGAACGACCTTGGTACGGCGCCGCCTGGGCCTGGATCGAGCGCCCGAACGAGGATTGCGCCGCAGGCAGGGCGTCGCTGGGGATGCGCGGTGCATCGACCGTGGCGCAGCCACTCAGCGTCAGGGCGCCCAGCAGCAAAAACGGTAAAAGCCGTCGAATCATCAAAGGCACTGCTTCCAGGTCAGGGCGGTTGTGGGATATGACGGCAGATTGCGGGGAAAGGTCAGTCGGTCACCTCGGCAAGCATCTTCATCGCGGCGGCCCCGACCTTGCGCACTGCCTCTTCGATCTGCGGCGTTGGCTTGGCAGCGTAGTTCATGCGCAGGCAATTACGGTATTTGCCGGAGGCGGAAAAGATGCTGCCCACCGCCACCTGTACACCTTGTTCTACCAGCACACGGTTGAGTTTCAGGGTATCAAAGCCCTCCGGCAGTTCTACCCACAGCATGAAGCTACCTTGGGGCCGGCTGGCACGGGTGCCGGCGGGGAAATAACGGCTGACCCAATCGAGCATCAAGTCGCGATTGCGCTGGTATTGGGTGCGCATCCGCCGCAAATGCGGCTCGAAGTGACCGTTTTTGAGGAACTCGGCTATGGCGATCTGCGGTTGCGTCGCTGTGGAACCGGTGCTGATGTATTTCATGTGCAACACCCGCTCAAGATAGCGCCCTGGCGCTACCCAGCCGATGCGCAGGCCGGGCGCCAGGGTTTTCGAGAACGAGCTGCACAGCAGCACACGGCCATCTTCGTCGAAAGATTTGATCGTGCGCGGACGCGGGTAGCTGTAGGCCAATTCGCCGTACACATCGTCTTCAATAATCGCCACGTCAAAGCGCTGGGCCAGGGTTAGCAGTGCGCGTTTGCGTGCCTCGGGCATGATGTAACCCAGCGGGTTATTGCAGTTGGGGGTCAGCTGGATGACCTTGATCGGCCACTGTTCCAGTGCCAGCTCCAGTGCTTCGAGGCTGATGCCGGTGATGGGGTCGGTGGGGATTTCCAGAGCCTTCATGCCCAGACCTTTGAGGGTTTGCATCGCGCCGTGAAAGCTTGGCGAGTCGACCGCAACAATATCGCCAGGCTCGCAAATCGCGTGGATGCTGGCGGAGAGCGCTTCATGGCAGCCGGTGGTGATCACGATATCTTCGGCGGTCAACTGGCAGCCGGAATCCAGAGACAGTCGAGCGATCTGCTCACGCAACTCCATACAGCCAAGGATATTGTCGTAATACAGCCCCGGCAGGTCCTGGCGACGGCTCACCCGGGCCAGGCTGCGCAGCAGGGGCTTCATGGTCGGCGACAATACGTCCGGCATGCCACGGCCCATCTGTATGACGTCTTTGCGCGGCACGGCGCGAATCAGTTCCAGCACCTGGTCCCACTGCGAGATTTCCACCGGGCGCTGTGCCGGGCGGCCGATTTCCGGCAGCGCCGGCAACTCGCGTCCGACCGGCACAAAGTAGCCCGACTTGGGCTTGGGCATCGCCAGGCCGTTGTCTTCCAGCAATCGGTAGGCTTGTTGCACGGTGCTCAGGCTCACTCCGTGTTCCACACTCAAGGCCCGCACGGAAGGCAAGCGATCACCGGGGCGATAGAAGCCCTGCTCGATGCGCGTGCCCAGTAATTCGGCGAGGTTGACGTAGAGGGTCATGGTGATCGCTCCGAGGGGACCAGTACAGATAGGCGCAAAATACAGGATTCAGCCCTTCATGGGCAGTATCTGTATGGATTTAATAAAGATTGGTTGAATCTGTAATGGTTTTGCCCGTGCGCCCATCCTAGTCACTCATGGCAACAGGCAAATGAGGGGCAACACGATGAACGGCATGAGCGATGTGCGGCTGATGTTACACAGTCAGCAATTGCAGGCAGGGCAGGAGCGGGCGAAGTTGCCTCGCGATATCAGCCGCTGGAGTCTGTTCTGGCACCGCCGCTACACGCGCAAAGCCTTGCTGCACCTGACCGGTGAGCAACTGCTTGACGTCGGGTTGACTGCCGAACAGGCGCGCCAGGAAGGCATGAAGCCGTTCTGGCGCGACTGATCAGAGCAGCTCTTTGAAGCGGTGCCAGAGCATCCCCAGCGCCAACAGCGGCGAGCGCAGATGTTTGCCGCCGGGGAAGGTGATGTGCGGCACCTGGGCGAACAAATCGAAACGGCCCTGCTGCTGGCCGCTGATTGCCTCGGCGAGCAGCTTGCCGGCCAGGTGCGTGGCGTTGAGGCCATGGCCGGCGTAGGCCTGGGCGTAATACACGTTTGGCTGGTCGGCCAGCCGGCCAATCTGCGGCAGGCGGTTGGCGCCGATGCCGATCATGCCGCCCCATTGGTAGTCGATCTTCACGTCCGCCAGTTGCGGGAACACCTTGAGCATTTTGGGGCGCATATAGGCGCCGATGTCCTGCGGGTCGCGGCCGGAATAGTGGCAGGCTCCGCCGAACAGCAGGCGGCGGTCGGCGGACAGGCGGAAGTAATCCACGGTCACGCGTTGATCGCACACCGCCATGTTCTGCGGCAGCAGGCTGGCGGCCTGGGCTTCGTTCAAGGGTTCGGTGGCGATGATGTAGCTGCCGGCGGGCAGCACCTTACCGCTCAATTGCGGGTTCAGGCCGTTGAGGTAGGCGTTGCAGGCCAGCACCAGGGTGTTGGCGCGCACGTTGCCATTGGCAGTGTGCACGTTGACCTCGGGGCCGTAGTCGATGCGCGTCACTTCGGACTGCTCAAACAGCTTCACGCCCAGCTGCTGCGCGGCGGCGGCTTCGCCGAGGGCCAGGTTCAGCGGGTGCAAATGGCCGGAACCCATGTCGATCATGCCGCCTACATAGCGCTCGGAGCCGATCACGCTGCTCATCTCGTTGGCTTGCAGCAGACGTACTTCATGGCGATAACCGAGGTTGCGCAGTTCTTCGGCGTCTTCGGCCAGGCCGATCAGATCGCGGGGTTTGTTGGCGAGGTCGCAGTAACCCCAGGTCAGGTCGCAGGGGATCTGATAGCGCTCGACTCGCTCGCGCACGATCTCCACGGCTTCCAGGCCCATCAGCTTCATCTGGCGCACGCCGTCGCTGCCGATCACGTTGCTGAACTGGTCCAGGCCGTGGCCGACACCGCGAATCAGCTGGCCGCCGTTGCGGCCGCTGGCGCCCCAGCCGAGCTTGCGCGCTTCCAGCAGCACCACGCTAAAGCCGCGTTCAGCCAGCTCAAGCGCTGTGTTTAGGCCGGAATAGCCGCCGCCAATCACGCACACATCGGCGCGCACTTCGCCCATCAACGCCGGGTAGTCGGGCTGTGAAACGCTGCTGGCGGCGTAGTAGGAAGCGGTGTGCCGGGCGCTGGCGGTCATGGGGAGCATCCCTGTTTGGAAAATTTGACGCAGGATACAGCGGTCGGACGAAGCTGTCTGCGCAGCACGTTTTGCGTCAGAATCCACGCTTATTCGCCGTTCGGTAAGTGTTTTGATGAGTTGCAACAGCCAGAAAATCAGCGCGCTGCGCAGGCAGATCCCTTCGTTCGAGTGCGTCCCCGGCTGCCACGACTGCTGTGGGCCGGTGACCACCTCACCCGAGGAAATGTCGCGCCTGCCACGCAAGACTGCCGCCGAGCAGGAGGCTGCCATGGACGAGCTGAACTGTGTGCACCTGGGGCCGAATGGCTGCACCGTGTATGACGAGCGGCCGCTGATTTGCCGGCTGTTTGGCACTACCAAGACGTTGCCGTGCCCGAATGGGCGGCGGCCGGTGGAGTTGATTCACCCTAGGGTTGAGAAGCAAATTCACGAATACATGGCGAGTACCCGGCAAGTACTGGTCTGACGGATGTACTGGATCAAAAAAATGTGGGAGCAGGCAAGCCAGCTCCCACATTTGACCGAATTGTGTCATTTGGTCAGTCGGGGATCGGCAGATTGAGGCTCTCTTTCACCTCTTCCATCACGATATAGCTCTTGGACTCGCGCACATGCGGCAGCTTGAGCAAGATATCGCCGAGCAATTTGCGGTACGAGGCCATCTCGGAGATCCGCGCTTTCACCAGGTAGTCGAAGTCGCCTGACACCAAGTGGCACTCCAGCACATGGGGCAGCTTCAGCACGGCGCGGCGGAATTCCTCAAAGGTGTCGCCCGACTTGTAATCCAGGCTGATCTCGACAAATACCAGCAAACTCCCCTTCAAATGCTGCGGGTTGAGCCGAGCGTTGTAGCCCATGATGATCCCTTCGCGCTCCAGGCGGCGGACCCGCTCGGTGCACGGCGTGGTCGACAGCCCGACCTTTTCCCCCAGCTCCGTAAACGAAATACGCCCATCGGTTTGCAGGATGCGCAGGATATTGCGGTCGATCTTGTCCAGCTCCCGCTTGGTCTGGGTGTTGGTACGCATAGGGGATACGCCTCTGTGAAAAGGGTTTTTGCCGAGAATTGTCGCCAAATATAGGCATTTATATAGTGAAATGCACTGGTCATTGTTTTTTACACTGCGCCCATCATTGCTCGAATAACACACGTCAGCGGCTAAGCCCGTGATGAGGATATAAAAATGCGCGTTCTGGTCTTGGGTAGCGGCGTCATTGGGGTGACCAGTGCCTACTATTTGGCGCGGGCCGGCTTTGAAGTGGTTGTGGTCGACCGTCAGCCCGCCGCTGCCATGGAAACCAGTTTCGCCAACGCAGGCCAGGTGTCGCCGGGTTATGCCTCGCCCTGGGCCGCGCCAGGCGTGCCGCTCAAGGCCATCAAGTGGTTACTGCAACGCCACGCGCCACTGGCGATCAAAGCCACCGCCGATATCGATCAGTACCTGTGGATGGCGCAGATGCTGCGCAACTGCACCCAGAGCCGTTACGCGGTGAACAAAGAGCGCATGGTGCGCCTGTCCGAATACAGCCGTGACTGCCTTGACGAACTTCGCGCCGAAACCGGCATCGCCTACGAAGGCCGCAGCCTGGGTACTACCCAGTTGTTCCGCACCCAGGTGCAATTGGATGGTGCGGCCAAAGACATCGCCGTATTGAAAGAATCCGGCGTGCCGTTCGAGCTGCTCGACCGCGCCGGCATTGCCCGCGTTGAGCCAGCCCTGGCCAGCGTCACCGATATCCTCGCCGGCGCCCTGCGCCTGCCCAACGACCAGACCGGCGACTGCCAGATGTTCACCACGCGTCTGGTGGACATGTGCAAGCAATTGGGCGTGGAATTCCGTTTCGAACAGGACATCCAGCGCCTTGATTACGCCGGTGATCGCGTTAATGGCGTGTGGATCGATGGCAAGCTGGAAACCGCCGACCGTTACGTACTGGCCCTGGGCAGTTACTCGCCCAAGCTGCTCAAGCCGCTGGGGATCAAGGCGCCGGTGTATCCGCTCAAGGGTTACTCACTGACCGTGCCGATCACCAACCCGGCGATGGCGCCGACTTCGACCATTCTGGATGAGACCTACAAGGTCGCGATCACCCGTTTCGACAACCGCATCCGCGTCGGCGGCATGGCTGAAATAGCCGGTTTTGACCTGTCGCTGAACCCTCGTCGACGTGAAACCCTGGAGATGATCGTCAACGACCTTTATCCTCAGGGCGGCGATTTGACCGAAGCCACTTTCTGGACCGGCCTGCGCCCGACCACACCCGACGGCACGCCGATTGTCGGTGCCACCCCGTTCAAGAACCTGTTCCTGAACACCGGCCACGGCACCCTTGGCTGGACCATGGCGTGCGGCTCTGGCCGTTTGCTGGCTGACCTGATGGCGAAAAAAACGCCGCAGATCAGCGCCGAAGGTCTCGATATTTCCCGTTACGGCAGCAACCACCAGGAGTCCGCAAAACATGTCAATCCAGCGCCAGCTCACCAATGAGCGCATGAGCCAGATCGTTGTTCACAGCGGTACCGTGTATCTGGCAGGGCAGGTCGGCGACGACATGAATGCCGGGATTGAACAGCAGACCCGCGAAACCCTGGCCAATATCGAACGTTTGCTGGACCTGGCCGGCACCGACAAAACCAAGTTGCTGTCGGTGACGATCTACCTCAAAGACATCGACGCCGACTTCGCCGGCATGAACGCGGTGTGGGACAAGTGGCTGCCTAAAGGCGTGGCCCCGGCCCGTGCCACGGTTGAGGCCAAACTGTGCGAACCAGAAATTCTGGTAGAGCTGTCCGTGGTGGCTGCGCTGCCTTAAACGTAGCTTTTTCCCCCGGCGCCGTGGCTGATAGTCGGCGCCGGTTTTTCTTCACTTTACCGCCTAGAAGCCTGCCGCCATGCGTCCTGCCCGTGCCCTGATCGACCTCCAAGCCCTGCGCCACAACTACCAACTGGCCCGTGAACTGACGGGGGCCAAAGCCCTCGCCGTGGTCAAGGCGGATGCCTATGGCCATGGTGCCGTACGTGTGGCCCAGGCGCTGGAAGCCGAGGCGGATGGGTTTGCGGTGGCGTGCATCGAGGAGGCATTGGAGCTGCGGGCTGCCGGGATTCGTGCGCCGGTATTGCTGCTGGAAGGTTTTTTCGAAGCTGACGAACTGCCGCTGATCATCGAACATGATTTTTGGTGCGTGGTGCATTCGTTGTGGCAGTTGGAAGCCATCGAACAAGCCCGGCTGAGCAAACCGCTGACCATTTGGCTCAAGCTCGATTCGGGCATGCACCGCGTGGGCCTGCACCCCAAGGATTACCACGAGGCGTACCAGCGCCTGCTGGCCAGCGGCAAAGTGGCCAGGATCGTACTGATGAGCCACTTCGCCCGCGCCGATGAACTCGATTGCGTGCGCAGTGACGAGCAAGTGGCGGTGTTTGAAGCGGCGCGCCAAGGGTTGTCGGCCGAGGTCAGCCTGCGTAATTCGCCGTCGGTGATGGGCTGGCCGAATATGTCCAGCGACTGGGTGCGCCCAGGCATCATGCTCTACGGTGCCACGCCGTTTGGTGAGGACCAGGCCATCGCTGCGCGTTTGCAGCCGGTGATGACCCTGGAATCGAAAGTCATCTGCGTGCGTGAATTGCCGGCCGGTGAGCCGATCGGTTACGGCGCCAAGTTCATCACGCCAAAACCGATGCGCGTCGGCGTGGTTGCCATGGGCTATGCCGACGGCTACCCGCGCCATGCACCGACCGGCACGCCAGTGCTGGTGGCAGGCCAGCGCAGCCAGTTGCTGGGCCGAGTGTCCATGGACATGCTCTGCGTTGACCTCACCGACGTGCCCCAGGCCGGGCTCGGTTCCCCCGTGGAGCTGTGGGGCAAAAATATCCTTGCCAGTGACGTGGCGGCGGCTGCCGAAACCATCCCCTACCAGATTTTCTGCAACCTGCGCCGCGTACCAAGGCTCTATTGCGGGGCTTAAGCCGCGCCTACGAGCAGAGCCCACCGGGATTTAGGCCCAAGTGTTGTAAATACTGAACGCTGTCGCCATGATAACGCTCAACTACAACAAAGCCTGAATCCTAGGAGGCTCCTGCATTGGACGTCGGCGAACGACTGCAATCCATCCGTAAACTCAAAGGTCTTTCCCAGCGTGAGCTCGCCAAGCGCGCGGGTGTCACCAACAGCACCATTTCGATGATCGAAAAAAACAGTGTCAGCCCCTCGATCAGTTCCTTGCGCAAGGTGCTGGGCGGCATCCCCATGTCCATGGTCGAGTTCTTTTCCGAGGAGATCCTCCAGGAAAAACCGACGCAGATCGTCTATAAAGCCAATGAGCTGATCGACATCTCGGACGGCGCCGTCACCATGAAACTCGTCGGGCGCGCGCACCCCAGCCGGGCGATCGCGTTTCTCAACGAGATCTACCCGCCGGGCGCCGACACGGGCGAAGAAATGCTCACCCACGAAGGCGAAGAAACCGGGATTCTGGTGGAAGGTCGCCTGGAGTTGGTGGTCGGTCTTGAAACTTTTGTGCTCGAAGCCGGCGATAGCTACTACTTTGAAAGCACCAAGCCGCATCGTTTTCGCAACCCGTTCGACGTGCCGGCGCGGCTAATCAGCGCAGCCACACCTGCGAACTTTTGACAGAAGAGGCGTGCTGCCAGCGTTGCAGACACACCCGTTGCTGTAACCGTGAGGCCGAATCTCCCTTTATTTAATAGGGTTGTTTCGGCATGACGGGCTAACCGTTATACTTTCGCCGCCTGCGAAACCGTGGCCGCAGGCGTGAATAGCCACCATTGAGGGTGAACGCGTGAACCTAATTATGAAAATGCTGGCTGCACCAGCAACCGTACTGGCCCTATGGGCTGTCAGCGCTCAAGCTGCGACCAATGATGAAATTGCCAAGCGCCTGGAGTCTGTCGGCCAGGTGTGTGTCCAGGGCCAGGAATGCAAAGGGATGGAAGTTGCCGTGGCTGCGGGCGGCGGCGGCGGCGCGAAGACGCCGGATGAAGTGATTGCCAAGCACTGCAATGCGTGCCACGGCACGGGTTTGCTGGGCGCACCGAAGATCGGTGACAGCGCGGCCTGGAAAGACCGCGCCGATCATCAAGGCGGCCTCGATGGCCTGCTGGCCAAGGCGATCACCGGCTTGAACGCCATGCCGCCAAAAGGTACATGCGCCGATTGCTCGGATGACGAGCTTAAAGGTGCAATCGAGAAGATGTCTGGATTGAAGTAAAAAGTTAAGCCTTTACAAAAGGTTAGCCCGCAAAGTGGGCTAACCTTTGGGTAACAAGAGCGCTTTCGCATATTTTAAAGTACCAAAGTCGCCAGTAGCCCTACGGCTCCAAGAATGAATCCGATGAGTGCCCCGCGCCCCGGTAGTTCCTTTAGCATCGCATAAATGACGATGGGCTCTAATATAAGCAGCAGTGTGAGTGACGCCACTGTCACGATCCATATATTCCCTGTGCCTTGGTAACCTAACCAATAAGCGAATATCAGGCTTATGCCGGCAATGCATATGAGTAAAATAGGTTTTATAAAAAGTTCAGGATTTTCTATAACTCGTCCAGAAAGTTTTGAGGCATAAACTTCACTATAGATAGTTAGGATTTCGCCAAACACCATGAGCACCATGGAGGCTATTAAATAGTGACTGTTTTTCATTATTTATCTCTAGTTAGGATGTCTAGTATTTCACTCGCGGCAGCTTCCGCATAATCACTATTGCCTAGAAGAAAGTGTGGCCCGTCATGATCGAGCAAGAAAGTATTTCTGTAAGGGGTACTTTCAAGTTGAATAATACGGGTTAAGTTTTTTTCAATCAGCTCTAGACAAGATGAGTGGTTGTTTCTTAATAATTTTATAGCGTTTGCGAAATGGGTTGCTTCGTCGGCGATTAAGTTACAAATCCATGTGTCGAAGCCCGAGTGCCCAAACTGATTATAGAACGTATCTTTCTTGTATGTTTTGACTGAAATGTATTCATCGTACGCAAACACAGTAAGTAAGCTTAGTTCGTTTGATAAAATTTCTTCAAAGGGTTTAAAGTCGCTGTTTCTTGATTTTAAATTGTCCAAGAGAGTTTCTTCGTCTGTATTAAATATCAAACGATTCAGTTCTATAAAGCCGTCGGCATGATTTTTTTCATCTAAAAACCATAAGTCTAAATATTGCACGAAGTATGGGGAAAACTCAGAGCGTCTCGGATAAAGGTAGTGATACAGGTTTATCGCGTCGTACTCAGAGACTAAGTCAGCCAAAAAGAAATCCTCGTATTTTGGGTCAATGCCGGGATTGACCCAGTCGCTATTGGCGATTTCTTTGAATAGCGCTCTAGAGCTCCAATGACGCTTATTGAGGAAGGGAGGTTTCATTTTTTTGCTCCGTTTGATGTGTGAGTGTCATGGCTCAATTTTTTGATTATGGTTGGGATTATTGATTCTTGTATTTCTTTTTTAGTGATTGGATAATCAAGCGTGTTGTGGTCTAACACAAAGGTTCCTGTATATTCTGTTTTTTCAAAATCTAATGTGAAAAGCTCTTTAAGTATGGACGGGGCTTCTTGAAGCCTATTCGGGAATAGCTGTTTAGCTTGTTCTATGAAAAAGAAAAAATGCTTAGCTTCATCTCTTTTGGTTTTTCTGATCCAGACTGACAATTGCGAGGAACTAAAGTTGTCGTAATTTTTTATGCTGCGCTGATAGACGTGCGTCGTGATTATCTCGTCATACGCAAGCAAGATGAGAAGTCTAAGTGGGTCCTGCATAAAGGGGGCTAGGCTGTTGAAGTCGGATTGTCTTGTTTCAACTTCCATTGCTACAACGTCAAGCGGAATTCCTGTGTAGGCTGAATAAATCAGAGAGAAGCCATACGCGTGATCGATTTCATCTCTAAGCCAAGGCTTTAAAATATTTGCCAATTCAGAGATGCAAGCTGGATTCTGATCAGCGATATGCCAATAAAGCCTCCTTGCATCGTATTCGGTAATTATTGAGTCGAAGAAAATTTCTTTCCAAGTAGCCTTCTCTGCCTTGCTAAGCGTTAACGGAGGAAAGCAAAAATCCTTGAGAATTGAAGACGCATTGCTTAATTTTTTCGGCGTATTAGAGGTGCTCTGCATGTTATTCATGATAGCGGCCTTTTGGTAAAGTTATTTTTCAGGTAGACGGCTTCATACTAAAAAGTTACTGAAAGACAGCGTGTGGTCGACATCCGATGGTTTCCAGTCTGTCTGTTGACTGACGATGGGTTCCCAATAGTTAACAGTGATGTCGTATACGTAACGCCAATCCAAATTTTCCGACTCTATGACGCCAGCGTTTGGAAAGTATTCTGCCCATTTCATGCCGCCAATTATGCTGGAGGCAACCTGTAAGCTTGTCGCACTGTTGTAGTTGGCCATTTTCCTGGCTTTACCAATTGATAGATTTGACCCTAACCAGAAGGCGCGGAATTTTTTGCTGATTAGGAAAACGCCAAGCTCATCTATTCCCGAAATAATTTCGTCTTTCATAATCGTTTTTTTGATTTTTTCTGATTGCTCACTCTGACCCAAAAGTTGCATTGAATCGAGTGTCTGATCACAAGGTTCATACGCATAGTAAACAGTTGGGCGGTAGGTAGGATTCTCGGGGTCGCCTAAAGTCAAATATTCAGCAATTGACAGTGCTTCGTTATGGGTTAGTAAATAGGCAGAAAATTCCAAATAGTTAGGTGACCAGCTTTTAACTCTAACGTTACACCCTTGCTCTAGCATTTCTAGTGCATATCCATTTTTTCTTGCGCCGTAAGGAATTTCTGTTTCGTGTGTGCCCCAGCCCAATTCTGCTGCTTGCAGGCATTCGGTAACGAGACCGTCCACAGACCATGTGGAGACGAAGTTTAGGGGGGCGCGGGCTGATGCACTGACTTGGGAGTCATGCTCGGAGATTTGTATAACTTGTATTTCAAGGATGTTGGCAAGCGCTGCCCATTCAATCTGGTTTTTCGGTTCTGCTACTATGTTGTTTGCTGCGGCCATTTCTACTAAAGCTTTCTTTAATAAAATTGAGATGAAACCAGGATTTGCGCCATGGGCGACAACAGCGGTTGGGCCAGTAGTTTTCTGTTGATACGTTTTCATTACCTCGCGAAGCTGATAGTTTGTGATAAGCGCCTGGTATTTTTCGTCTTTGTAGGCCCACGGCTCTATACAGGTGTCTAGATAAAGTGAGTCATACTTTTGAGCCAGTTCTAAAAGCTCCAGGCTTGAGACAGATACTGCGAGGTTCACTAAAAAAGTATTTCCGTTTAAGTACGGCGAGAGTATGGGTTTGAAGTTTTCAGCGGTTATGGCCTTTTCTTCCAGGGTGGCTGAGAATTCGGTGGTGATTTCGATAAGGCTCTCGTTTAGGTGTTTCTCAAAAATTGTCACGTTCACTCCATTGTAATGCCTTGATAATAGTGGGAGCAGGCCTTGTGCGACGCTTCCGAAACCGATAATTATTATATGATTAATGTTTTTCATTGCACTTCCTTGGGTATTTGTATTCGTTAGGTGTATAGCCTTTTGAAGATGGTTTCATACTGAAATCGATATTAGTGCGTGGATATAATTTGTGTTTTGATCTTGTCCTAAATGAACGTAGGGCTTTTATTCAATGAGTCGTAAGGCTTTTCTTTGGTCGTAATCTCGGGTTAAACCTTTATGATATGTTTCTGTTTTAATTAGGCTTTTATTTGGCAGTTTCTTCATGCGCACAGGGATGGCCTTATCAAATTGATTGCTGTTCATTGCAGCAAAGACCCGGCAAGCTCGGTCCAACCCCTAATCACGGAATGTTCAGGAGGGTCGGATGGTGCAGTTGTGTTCAATCGAGCAAGCAGTTGACGACGTACTGGCACGCTTGCCGGCGCATATCCACATGGGCATGCCGCTCGGTCTGGGCAAGCCCAACCTGTTCGTCAATGCGCTGTACCGGCGTATCGCCAAGCTGCCGGAGCGCGAGCTGACGATCTATACCGCACTGGCCCTGGGCCGCCCGACCATGGGTGACGGCCTGCAGAAGCGCTTTCTCGAACCCTTTATCGAGCGGGTATTCGGCGACTATCCCGAGCTGGATTTCCTGGCGGATTTGCACAAGGACAGCCTGCCAAAGAACATCCGTGTGCAGCAGTTCTTCATGCAGCCCGGCAGCCTGCTGCATAGCGTGTCGGCGCAGCAGGACTACGTCAGCAGCAACTACAGCCACGCTGCCCGCGATATCAACGCCGCCGGCTTGAACCTGGTGGCGCAATTGGTCGCCAGCAGCGCCGAACACCCCGACCGGCTGAGCTTGAGCTGCAACCCCGATATCACCCTCGACCTGCTGCCGATGATCGCCAAGCGCCGCGAAGCAGGCGAAACCATCCTCGTCGTCGGCCAGGTTCACAGCGATTTGCCCTATATGCCCGGCGATGCCGAACTGGGTATGGACGCCTTCGATTACCTGATCGACGAGAAGGACAGCACCACGCTGTTCTCCACACCGAATATGCCGGTCGGCTTTCAAGACCACTTTATCGGCTTGCATGCCAGCACCCTGGTGCGCGATGGCGGCACGTTGCAGATTGGCATTGGCTCTATGGGCGATGCGCTGACCGCCGCCTTACTGGCGCGCCAGGCCGATAACGAAGCCTACCGGTTGTTGCTGACGGATCTGGATGTTTACCAGTGGGCGCCTTTGATCAGCCGCGAAGGCGGTGTCGAGCCCTTTGCGCGTGGCCTTTATGGATGCAGCGAAATGTTCGTCAACGGCCTGCTGGTGCTGGCCGATGCCGGGATTATTCGGCGCAAGGTCTACCCGGATGTGACGACCCAGCAGCAGGCCAACGCCGGCACCCTGGATGACGCCGCGCAGCCCGACGGTGTTTCCATTCACGGCGGTTTCTTCCTCGGGCCGCGCAGCTTTTACCAGCGTTTGCAGGAAATGACTCACGCCAAACGCCTCGAATTCAACATGACCGCCATCAGCTACATCAACGAGCTGTACGGGCAGGAAGCACTCAAGCGTCTGCAACGCCTGGATGCGCGCTTTATCAACAGCGCGATCATGGTGACGCTGCTCGGTGCGGGCGTGGCCGACCAGCTCGAAGACGGTCGCGTACTCAGCGGTGTGGGCGGGCAGTACAACTTTGTTGCGCAAGGCCATGCGCTGGAGGGCGCGCGTTCAATCCTGATTCTGCGCAGCTGGCGCGAGTCGGCGGGTGAGGTCAGTTCCAATATGGTCTGGGAGTACGGGCATTGCACCATCCCACGGCACCTGCGGGATATCGTCATTACCGAATACGGCATTGCCGACTTGCGCGGTCAGACGGATGCCAAGGTGATCGAGGCCTTGCTCAAGGTCACCGACTCGCGCTTCCAGAACGACCTGATCGAACAGGCGCAAAAGGCTGGCAAGCTGGCCAAGGACTTCGAACTGGACCCACGTTTTACTGAGAATACGCCGGAGCGGCTCAAGGGCATTCAGGCGCGGCATCGCCGGTTGTTCCCGGAATATCCGTTGGGCACTGACTTTACCGATGAGGAGCGAGACCTGTTGCGCGCCCTTAACTGGCTCAAGAGCAAATTCAAGCTGACGGAGATTCTGGAATTGGGCCGGGCTGCACTGGATGCACCGGAGCCGGAGGCGTTTCCCGAGCATTTGAAGCGCATGCGGCTGGATCATCCGGAGGGGTTGAAAGAGGATCTGTATCAGCGCTTGCTGCTTGCTGGCCTCCAAGCCACCGCGCACTGACAGGCACCAAAAATCAAATGTGGGAGCTGGCTTGCCTGCGATAGCGGAGTGTCAGTCGACAGAGTTGTCGACTGTCAGGCCCTCATCGCAGGCAAGCCAGCTCCCACATTTTTAATCGAGTTCAGGCAGTGATTACTCGATGAAGGTGACGACGCCACCGGCCAGCGACTTCACCCGCGCCAGCGATTCAACCCGATAACCCTGCGCATCCAGCTCCGCACGGCCACCCTGGAACGACTTCTCAATCACAATCCCCAAGCCTGCAACGGTCGCGCCGGCTTGCTTGATGATCGAGATCAGCGCCTGGGACGCTTTGCCGTTGGCCAAAAAGTCGTCGATCACCAGCACGCGGTCGCTGCTGGTCAGGTGACGTGGGGAAATCGCCACGGTGCTTTCGACCTTCTTGGTGAAGGAATACACAGTGGCCGACAGCAGGTTTTCAGTCAGGGTCAGAGACTGCTGCTTACGGGCGAAGATCACCGGCACACCCAGGTTCAGGCCGGTCATGATCGCCGGTGCAATACCCGAGGCTTCGATGGTGACGATCTTGGTGATGCCCGAGTCCTTGAACAGCGCGGCGAATTCGTCGCCGATCAACTTCATCAGCGCCGGGTCGATCTGGTGGTTCAAAAAGGCGTCAACCTTGAGGACCTGATCGGAAAGCACGATGCCTTCTTCGCGAATTTTCTTGTGCAGTGCTTCCACGGAAAGCTTCCTCTAATGGCGCGGTGTGCGCCGAAAGTAGATTAAAAAGTAGTCGATTCTAGCGCTTTAACATCGCGCGTATGTCCGCCAAGGCGGTGTTGCCGCGAACGGCCTTCACCTCGGTCGGGGTGTCGTCATTGCCTTCCCAGGCCAGATCGTCCGGCGGCAGTTCATCCAGGAACCGGCTGGGGGCACAATCGATGATTTCGCCGTATTGCTTGCGCTTGGCCGCGAAGGTGAAGGCCAGTGTCTGACGTGCGCGGGTAATGCCCACGTAGGCCAGGCGCCGTTCTTCTTCGATGGTGTCAGCTTCAATGCTGGAGCGGTGCGGAAGGATTTCCTCTTCCATGCCCATGATGAACACGTAAGGGAATTCCAAGCCCTTGGACGCGTGCAGGGTCATCATCTGCACGCCTTCGGCGCCGTCTTCTTCTTCCTGTTGGCGCTCAAGCATGTCGCGCAACACCAGCTTGCCGATGGCGTCTTCGACGGTCATCTCGCCTTCTTCGTCCTTCTCCAGCGTGTTTTTCAACGCTTCGATCAGGAACCAGACGTTGCCCATGCGGTAATCCGCAGCCTTGTCGCTGGAGCTGTTGGTGCGCAGCCAGTTTTCATAGTCGATGTCCATGACCATGCTGCGCAGGGCGCTGATCGGGTCTTCGCCGGCGCACTGCTCGCGTACCTTGTCCATGAAGCGTTTGAAGCGCGACAGGCGATCGGTGAAGCGCGTGTCCAGGTGCTCGCCCAGGCCGATTTCGTCGGTGGCGGCGTACATCGAGATTTTGCGTTCGGTGGCGTAGTTGCCGAGCTTTTCCAGGGTCGTCGAACCGATTTCCCGACGCGGCACGTTGATCACGCGCAGGAAGGCGTTGTCGTCATCCGGGTTCACGATCAGCCGGAAGTAGGCCATCAGGTCTTTTACTTCCTGGCGTCCGAAAAAGCTGTTGCCGCCCGACAGGCGATACGGCACCTGGTGGTGCTGCAGTTTCAGCTCGATCAGCTTGGCCTGGTAGTTGCCGCGATACAGGATCGCGAAATCGCTGTAGGGCCGGTCGGTACGCAAGTGCAGGCTGAGGATTTCCACGGCCACGCGCTCGGCTTCGGCGTCTTCATTGCGGCAGCGGATCACGCGGATCTCGTCGCCATGGCCCATCTCACTCCACAGTTGTTTTTCAAACTCGTGGGGGTTGTTGGAAATAAGCACGTTGGCGCAGCGCAGGATACGGCTGGTGGAGCGGTAGTTCTGCTCCAGCATCACCACTTTCAGGGACGGGTAGTCGTCCTTGAGCAACATCAGGTTTTCCGGGCGCGCGCCACGCCAGGCGTAGATCGACTGGTCGTCGTCGCCTACCACGGTGAACTGGTTGCGCGTGCCGATGAGCATTTTCACCAGCAGGTATTGGCTGGCGTTGGTGTCCTGGTATTCGTCCACCAGCAGGTAGCGGACCTTGTTCTGCCATTTTTCGAGGATGTCGGCGTGTTCCTCGAACAGCTTTACCGGCAGCAGGATCAGGTCGTCGAAGTCCACCGCGTTGAACGCCTTGAGCGTGCGCTGGTAGTGGGTGTAGACGATGGCGGCGGTCTGTTCCTTGGGGTTGCGCGCGTTTTCCAGGGCCTGGGGCGGCAGGATCAGGTCGTTTTTCCAGGCGCCGATCATGTTCTTGATCTCATCCACGCCGTCGTCGCCTGCGTATTCCTTCTGCATGATGTCAGTCATCAGCGACTTCACATCGGTCTCGTCGAAGATCGAGAAGCCCGGCTTGTAGCCCAGCCGCACGTGCTCCTTGCGGATGATGTTCAAGCCCAGGTTGTGGAAGGTACACACCGTAAGGCCACGGCCTTCGCCGCCCTTGAGCAGCGTGCCGACACGCTCCTTCATTTCGCGCGCGGCCTTGTTGGTAAAGGTCATGGCGACGATGTACTGGGCACGGATGCCGCAGTTCTGGATCAGGTGCGCGATCTTGCGGGTGATCACGCTGGTCTTGCCGGAGCCAGCACCGGCGAGCACCAATAGAGGGCCGCCGACGTAGTTCACGGCTTCTTGCTGCCGGGGATTGAGTCGGGACATACAGAAATCAGGGAGTCGTTGTTCAAAAGGGCGGGCATTTTAACAGGCTGGCAAGATTCTGCTGCTTTAGAACGACGGTGTGACGTACCACTCGATCTAAATTTGCCGGTTTTGATACTTTGCCGCAGGATGTGACGGGTAACTGCAGCGAATGTATACCGTTAGCGTATTTGATAACCCTTATCATTGGTGATTATCAGGCCGCGCGTCATAATGCCCGCCGCCAAAAAAATTTGCAGAGTCTAGGGAGCTAGCTTGTCTACGCCTGTCGAACCCTTGCGTTTGCTGCTACTGGCCGATGAGCCAGCGTGGGCAGCGTTGTTGCGCGAGTGCCTGGCGCCGATGGGCGATGGGGCTGTGCTGGTCAGCGCGCCCAACTGGGACTCGGTGAGTCGTCTGTTCGATGACGACCACAGTGCCATGTTATTGACCACGCCCAGCCTGCAACCCGGCCCAGGCCGTTGCAGCCTGCCGTGCATATTGCTGCTGGAGCAGGAACCGCTGGTTTCACCGCTGGGTGTGAGCGACTGGCTGGTCTTTGGTGCATTGGATACCGATACCTTGCGCCGCTGCCTGCGCCACGTGCGTGAGCGCGGCGTGCTGGAAAACACCCTGCAGCGCCTGGCCGAGCAGGACCCGCTCACCGGTATCGCCAACCGCCAGGGTTTCCAGACCTTGCTGGCGGCGCGTCTAGCCGAAAACGAAGGCCGTGGCCTGGCCCTCGGCCATCTGGACCTCGACAATTTTCGTCACGCCAACGACGCCTTGGGCCATCAGGCCGGCGATCGTTTGATCCTGCAAGTGGTCTCGCGGCTCAAGAGCCAACTCGAAGCCGGTGACCAACTGGCGCGCCTGGGCAGCGACGAATTCGCCCTGCTGATCGACACCCGCCGTGCGCCCCAGCGCGCCGAGTGGATGGCCGAGCGCATTACCGAAGCCATGGCCGAGCCGTATTGGGTGGATGGCGAAAGCCTGCTGATCGGCTGCAGCCTGGGCGTGGCACATGCCCGTGCCCGCGCCGGGGCCGACCCGCTGATGTGGCACGCGCACATCGCCATGCAGCAGGCCAAGAGTACCCAGGGCTGTACCTTTCACATCTTCAACGAACGCATCAACCGCAACGCCCGCAGCCTGGCCGACCTGGAAAGTGAGCTGCGCCGTGCTCTGCGCCGCGACGAACTGGAGCTGCATTATCAGCCGCGCCTGGATTTGGACGACGGGCATATCGTCGGCCTGGAAGCGCTGGTGCGCTGGCGCCACGGCGAGCGTGGCCTGTTGCCACCCAGCGAATTCGTGCCCTTGGCCGAACAGAGTGGCCTGATTGTGCCATTGGGTTACTGGGTGATCTCGCGGGCCTTGCGCGATATGCAAGACCTGCGCGAACGCGGCCTGCCGCCGCTGCATATGGCGGTCAACCTGTCGTTTCGCCAATTCCAGGACAGCCAGTTGCTTTCGACGTTGAGCCGGCTGATCGCCGAGCGTGGTGTCGAAGCCCAGTGGCTGGAATTCGAGCTGACCGAAACCGCCGTGATGCGCCGCAGTGATCTGGTCAAGCAGACCATGGACGCCCTTGGCCGCTTGGGTGTGCGGTTTTCCCTGGATGATTTCGGCACCGGTTTTTCCTCATTCGTGCACCTCAACAGCCTGCCAATTGCCTTGCTGAAGATCGACAAGAGCTTCGTCGGCGGCATGGAAGAGCGCGAAGAAAACCGCAAGCTGGTGCATGCCATGATCAACCTGGCCCACAACCTCAACCTGGAAGTGGTGGCCGAAGGGGTGGAAACCCCTGAACAGCTGGCGTTGTTGCGGCTGTTTGGGTGTGATCAGGCCCAGGGTTACCTGATCAGCAAGCCGTTGCCGTTGCCGGAGCTGGTGGAGTATTTGACGTTCGGCAAGAGCCAGCAGGCGCTGCTGGGCTGAAGGTTGTAAACCCAATCAAAAATGTGGGAGCTGGCTTGCCTGCGATAGCGGTGGGCCAGCCAGCCAATTTGGCACCTGACACACCGCCATCGCAGGCAAGCCAGCTCCCACATTGGCCGAGTACATTCTCTAGTCTGGTTGCATGGCCGGGAATTGCGTGCGCACTTCAGGCTCCTGCCGAATCATCCGCTTCATCTTCGCCTCAAACGCCCACGTCAGGCTGACGGCCGCACACGCCAGCCCAAGCGCCAAACCCCACCACACGCCCGTTGGGCCCCAGCCCAGGGTGAACGCCATCAACCAAGCAGACGGCGCGCCGATCAGCCAATAGCAACCCAAACCCACCAGGAAGGTGGTCTTGGCGTCCTTCAGCCCGCGAATACAGCCCATGGCAATGGTTTGCACGCCGTCGAACAACTCAAACCACGCCGCCACGGCCAACAGGCTGACCGCCAGCACGATGACGTCGTGGAAGGCTGGGTCGTTATGGTCCAGAAACAGCCCGATAAGCGCATCGGAAAACAGCCACAGCACAACGGCAAATCCCAACATCACCAACGCGCCAAAACCGATGCCGACCCGCCCGGCCATGCGCGCCTGCAGCAATTGCCCGGCGCCGTAATGCTGGCCGATGCGCATGGTGATCGCGTAGGACATCCCCGCCGGCACCATGAACGCCACCGAAACGATTTGCAGGGCAATCTGATGCGCTGCCAATTGCGTACTGCCCATGGTGCCCATGCACAACGCCGCGAAGGCAAACAAACCGACCTCCACTGCATAGGTGCCGCCAATCGGCAGGCCCAGGCGCCATAGCTCACGCAGATACTGAGTGTTAAGGCGCAGCAGGCCCGCGCCGAGCGGGTAGGCTGCGTAAGCCCGGTTGCTGCGGATGTACCACATCAGCGCCAGGGCCATGCTGTTGGCGACGATCGCTGTTACCAGGCCGATGCCCATCAGGCCGAGCTTCGGCAGACCGAACATGCCTTCGATCAAGGCATGGTTGAGCAAGTAGTTGAGTACCGTGCCGCCCAGGCTGATCACCATCACCGGCGTTGCCTTGCCGATGGCGCTGGTGAAACCGCGCAAGGCCATGAAGCTCAGGTAGCCGGGCAGGGCGAACGGCAGGATGGTCAAGAATTGCCCAGCCGCCTGCACGTTGGTTTCGGTCTGGCCGAACATCAGCAGCACGGGCTTGAGATTCCACAACAGCAAGCCGGCCACCAACGCCATCAACCACGCCAACCAAAGACCTGCTTGGGTCAGGCGAGTGGCGCCTTCGATGTCACCGGCGCCATGACGGATGGCGACCAGCGTGCCGACGGCGGCAATCACACCGATGCAGAAGATCGCGACGAACGAATAGCTCGCCGCGCCCAAGCCGCCACCGGCCAGGGCTTCGGGGCTCAGGCGGGCCATCATCAGCGTGTCGGTCAGCACCATCAGCATGTGCGCCAACTGTGAGGCAATCAACGGCCCCGACAGCCGCAGAATGGCCCAGAGTTCAGTACGCACCGGATGTTGCATGATCATCACACTCAAAAAGTCAGAGGGTTGGGAAAGGGCTGATTCTCGGCGCTCCCGAGGCATTACACAAAAGGATAAAAGCGATCATTCGCATGATTAAAACTCATGGTAGGGTTGGGTATTGATCTGAGGGGGTTCTTCTATGGCACGCCGTCTACCGCCGCTTTATGCCTTGCGCGCCTTTGAAGCCGCCTCCCGGCACAACTCATTTACCCGTGCGGCGGATGAGCTTTCCATCACGCAAAGTGCTGTCAGCCGGCATATCCGTACGCTCGAAGAGCACTTCGCCTGCCGCCTGTTCCAGCGCAGTGGCCGCAACCTGCAGCTCACCGAAGCGGCGCGCCTGCTGTTGCCCGGCGTGCGCGAAGGCTTCGCGGCGCTGGAACGCGCCTGCCACACCCTGAACGCCGAAGACGACATCCTGCGCATGAAGGCGCCATCGACCCTGACCATGCGCTGGTTGCTGGCGCGGCTCAGTCGCTTTCGCGCCTTGCAGCCTGGCAATGAAGTGCAACTGACCAGTGCATGGATGAGCGTGGATGAAGTGGACTTCAACCAGGAACCCTTCGACTGCGCTGTATTACTGAGCTACGGGCACTTTCCTGCGGACTGGGAGGCCTGTTACCTGTTCCCCGAGTTGCTGATTCCGGTGGGTGCGCCCAACCTGCTCAATGACGGGCCGTGGGACGTCCCACGACTGGCAAGCGCCGAGCTGCTGCACCCCACACCCGACCGCCGTGACTGGCGCAATTGGCTGGAGCGCATGGGGTTGTCGTCCCAGGTGTCGCTCAAGGGTGGGCAGGTGTTCGATACCTTGGAGTTGGGCATGATCGCCGCCGCGCGGGGTTACGGCGTGTCCATGGGCGATTTGCTGATGGTGGCCGAAGATGTGGCCCAGGGCCGTTTGAGCCTGCCGTGGCCGACGGCGGTGGCCAGTGGGGAAAATTACTACCTGGTGTGGCCGAAAACCCGTCCCGGTGGTGAGCGTTTGCGGCGATTGGCGGAGTTTCTTCAAGGCGAAGTCAATGCCATGGAATTGCCCCAGGTCGAACGCCTTGCCTAGCGCTTCGGTGCAATCGTTTGCGCGGTACCCCTGTAAATCGCTCAAGTATTGTCTGCGCTTGCCGAATAAGGTGTGCTGGAACCTTTATTTTCCAGCGTTTCCCACCAGATAATTTGCCGAGCTGCGCTAAGAGATCAGGATGATCCTGGCCTCGGCCAGGAGCTGTCATGTCTCAACCTCGCGCTCGGATCGCCTCCCAGTTAGGCCTCGCCTTGGCCGTTATTTTGGCGGTCGTCATCAGCGGCAGTACTGTTTTTGCCCTGCGTTCCTTGGATTCGGCCAACCTCGACACCCGCGAGGAACACCTGGCCAGCGAGGCACGCTTGCTGGCCGATCAACTCAACACCTTCCACAGCACCTTGCGCGAAAGTACTCAGCGATTGAGCGGGCTGTTTGAAAAGCGCTTTGGCGCCGGGTTGAGTGTGCGCGCTGACCAGCAAGTCGCCGTGGCCGGTGTGCAGACCCCGAGCCTGCTGTTGGGCGATGAGGTGTTGAACAACAACTTCGCGGAGGTGGACGAGTTCAAGCAGATGTCCGGCGGCGTGGCCACTGTGTTTGTGCGCAGTGGCGAAGACTTCATTCGCATCAGTACCTCCCTGACCAAACAAGATGGCAATCGGGCCATCGGGACTGTGCTGGATCACCAGCATCCGGCCTACCAGCGCCTGTTGGCCGGGCAGAATTACATCGGGCGGGCGGTGTTGTTCGATCGCGCCTACATGACCCAGTACAGCCCCGTGCGCGATGCCGCCGGCAAGGTGATCGCCGTGTTGTTTATCGGCTTTGATTACACCGATGAGCAGAAGGCCCAGTTCGACAACCTCAAGCGCTTCCGTATCGGCCAGACTGGCTCACTTGCCTTGCTGGACGAACAGAAGCACTGGCTGGTGCCACCGGCGGGTGTGCAGGCGCTGGATCAGGCGGTTCCGGTGATGCTTGATCTGGCCAAGAACCCAGGCAAAGGCCGCTTCTGGAGCGACAAGGACGAAGACTTCTACAGCGTTGCGGTGCCGTTTGAAGGCGGGCCGTGGTCGGTGGTGGCGAGCATGCCGAAGTCCGAAATACGTGCAGTCACATGGGCGGTCGGCATTCGCCTGGTGATCGGCAGCGTACTGGCGATGTTGCTGGCAGTAGGCGCAGCGGTGTGGTTGCTGCGCAGCAAATTGCAGCCTTTGAGCGACTTGGTGCGCCAGGCCGAAGCCTTGGGCGCTGGCGATTTGAGCGCACGCTTGAATGTGTCCAGCCATGATGAAATCGGCCAGTTGGCGAGCAGCTTCAACCAGATGGGTGAGGCGCTTTCGACCATGGTCTCGCATATTCGCAAAGCGGCAGAAGAGGTCAACAGCCGGGCTCAGGCGTTGTCCGGCCTGTCGGGTGGGGCCTATGAGGGCATGGAGCAGCAGTCCGGCGAAATCACCAGCATGGCCGGCGCAGTGGAAGAGTTCAGCGCCACCTCGCTGAACATCGCCGACAACATGGGCAATACCGAGCGATTGGCCCAGGAAAACGCCCAGCAGACGCGTATTGGCCGCACCTCGATGCAAGAGGCGTCGTCGTCGCTGGAGCATATCGCCACTGCCCTCAACAGCACGGCCACGGTGATCAACACCTTGGGCCAGCGCTCCCAGGAAATTGGCGGAATCGTCGGCGTGATCACCTCGATTGCCGAGCAAACCAACCTGCTGGCGCTCAACGCCGCCATCGAGGCGGCGCGGGCCGGTGAACAAGGCCGGGGCTTTGCGGTGGTTGCCGACGAGGTGCGTAACCTGGCCTCGCGTACGCGCCAGGCCACCGACGAAATCTCGGTGATGATCCAAAGCATCCAGCAGGAAACCGGCAACGCCATCAGCACCATGGAGCACGGCAACGTGTTGATGCAGGAAGGCCTGTCGCGCAACGCCGACGTGGCCTCGGCCCTGGCGCGCATCGACGAGCAAAGCCGTTCGGCAGGCCAGCAATTTGCTGCCATTACCACCGCGACCCAGGAGCAGAGCAGCACGGCCAACGTGCTGAGCAGCAACTTGCAAAGCATCGCATTGGCTAACAGCGAACAGCGCGAAGTGGTGTCGAACCTGGCCATTACCGCCAAGGAACTGGAAACCCTGGCGGCAGGCTTGCGGCAGGAGGTCGACCGTTTTCGTTAAGGCTTAATGCTCGCCCAGGCCTGGGTCCACGCGCTTGCCGATATCCTTGAGGCGCGCCAGTTGGTCGACCATCCCAGGCGCCTCGTCCATGCTGGTGACGAAGGTCCACAGGTAGGTCATGACCGCGTAGATGTGGCCGGCCTTGACCGCCGGCGACAAAGCCAGCTGGCTGATCGCGACCACAAACAGCAGGGCTGCCAGCGTGCCGAGAAACAGGTACGCGGCGGCCTCGCGGTCGGACAGCCAGATGCGCAGGCGTGACAGCACGTGGTAGTGGCGACGCAAGGTCGGTGCGCCGACTTTTTCCACCAGGCCGATTTCTTTCTCCAGGCGATCATTCAGGCGCTCATGCAGTTCCTGGTTGCGCTGGGCAAAGCGTGGCAGCAGCGTCACGCATAAGAGCAGGGCGGCCAGGCACGCCAGGCCGACCCAAGGCTCAATCACGATCAGCATCACCGCCGCGCCAATAATCGAGACCAGCGCCGTGGCGATAATCGGCACGTGCTTTTCAAAGAAGTCGACGAATTCGCGCGCAAGCACCACCCGTGCGGCGGATTTTGAGGTGCTGTGGTTCTGCAGGCGCTGGTTAAGAATCACCGGCACCGCAAGGTCGGCGTAGATTCGCGTAAAGGTGCGCGTATCCAGCGCCCGTCGCGCCGCGCCGACCACCCAGAACGCCATCACCACCAACGCATAGAACAATGCGCTGGTGGCATCGCCACGGATAATCGAGTCCACCGCAAACCCGGCAAACAACGGGTAGGCCAACAGCAGCGCATTCTCCAGCGCCACCAGTGACAGTGTGCAGAACAGCTTGCCGGGGTATGCCTTGGCGATCGCCTTGAGCGTTTGGCCGGCGGATTGCTGGCCGATTTTCTTGCTTTCTTCAATCAGGATTTGCGGGGTCACGGATGACATGGGTGCACCAAAGGAGTGATAGACGCTATTATTGAGCGACTGCTCAAGTATCCTTGAGCGATCGCTCAAAAAGCAAGCGCCGCTTATCTACCGGCGCCCAAAGGAATTGCCCATGTCGCGTATCGACCGTAAAGACCAGATCATCGCCGCTGCCCTGGAGCTGTTTCGCAGCAAGGGCTTTGCCGATGTGTCCACCCGCGACCTGGCCGAGCATGCCGGCTTGTCGCGCAGCCACGTCTATCACTACTTCAGCGACTGGAACGAACTGCGTCGCGAAGCCTTTGTGCGCTTTGCCAATGAGCAATTGGATGAAGTGCGCGAGCCCTTGGCAGATGCTCCGCCACTTGAGGCGCTGGTGGGTTTTTTAGGTGATTGCCTGCCGAGCACCGCTGATGCCGGCTGGGCGTTGTGGCTGGATGCCTGGGACGAAGCCATGCACGACCCGCAAATGGCCCAGGCGTATCTGGTGATCAACGCGCAGTGGCAAGGCATGCTGGCTGAGGTGATTGAGCGAGGCGTGGCTGAGGGGATTTTTCGCTGCGACTCGCCGCAACGCGCGGCCCGGCAAATCTTCGCGTTGGCGATGGGGTATGCCGATGACCTGATGCTCAAGCCGTCTGTGGAATCGGCCGAGGCGGTACTGGATGAGGTCATGGAAGTGGCGCAGCTGCTGTTGGGTTTCTCCGCATAAGGGCTCGGTATTTACACCATTTCACTGTGGCGAGCGGGCTTGCCCCGCGTTGGGCTGCGCTGCGGCCCCGGCTCTACCGGTTGAATCGTATTGGCCGGATCAGGAGCGCTTCGCACTCCAACGCGGGGCAAGCCCGCTCGCCACAAAAGCCCACATGCCACAGAATTTGCGTTCATTAAGCGCTAGCCGACTGCCGCAGGCCGGTACTGCAAGGCCTCCTGCAAATGATGCCGGGCAATGTTTTCAACCCGCTCAAGGTCCGCCAGGGTGCGCGCTACCTTGAGCAGCCGGTGGGCTGCGCGCAGGGACAAGGTCAGTCGCTCGCAGGCGCCTTCCAGCCAGCCTTCATCGGCTTTTGCCAGTGTGCAGTGCTCGCGTAACCCCGGCAGATTCAGAAAGGCATTGGCGCAGCCCTGGCGCTTTTGCTGGCGTTCTCGAGCCTCTGCCACCTGCGCCGAAGCCGTCGCCGTATTATCGCCAGTGTGTTGGGTCGGGTTCAGCGCAGTGGTCTCCCGTGCCACGGTCAGGTGCAAGTCGATCCGGTCCAGCAACGGCCCTGAGAGCTTGTTGCGATAACGCTGAATCTGCTCCGGCGTACACCGACAGCGCCCGCTGGGCTCACCCAAATAGCCGCAAGGGCAGGGGTTCATGGCGGCCACCAATTGAAAACGTGCCGGAAAACTCACTCGGTCACGGGCGCGGGAGATCACGATATGCCCGGATTCGAGCGGCTCGCGCAGCACTTCCAGCACCTTGCGATCAAACTCCGGCAGCTCATCCAGAAACAGCACGCCATGATGGGCCAGGGTAATTTCCCCCGGCTGCGGTTTTGACCCGCCGCCCACCAGCGCCGGCCCCGACGCTGAATGGTGCGGTTGACGAAACGGACGGTGCGGCCAATGGCTCAACGGCGCCAGGCTGACCACCGACTGAATGGCCGCCACTTCCAGGGCTTCCTGCTCACTCAAGGGCGGCAGCAAACCAGGCAGGCGGCTGGCGAGCAAGGTCTTGCCGGTGCCGGGCGGCCCGCTGAACAGCAGGTTGTGCGCGCCGGCCGCCGCGATCAGCAGCGCGCGCTTGGCGGCCAGTTGGCCTTGCACCTCACTCAGGTCCGGGTAGGGCTTGTTCAGGTACAGCAAACCGTCGGACTTATACGGCTCAATCGGCACCAGCCCATTCAGGTGCGCCACCACTTGCAGCAGGTGGTCCACTGCAATCACCTTCAACCCCGACGCCAGGCACGCCTCCTCGGCATTTGCCCGCGGCACTATCACGGTGCGCCCGGCCTTGCGTGCGGCCAGCGCGGCCGGCAGCACACCTTTGACCGCCCGCACCTCACCGGACAGGGCCAATTCCCCCAGGCATTCCACGTCGTCGAGCATCAATGCCGGCACCTGCACGCTGGCGGCCAGGATGCCCAAGGCAATCGCCAAATCAAAACGCCCACCATCCTTGGGCAGGTCGGCGGGCGCCAGGTTGAGGGTGATACGGCGGGCCGGGTATTGCAGCGCACAGTTGAGGATGGCGCTGCGCACGCGGTCCTTGCTTTCCTTGACGGCGGTTTCCGGCAGGCCCACCAAGGTAAGCGATGGAAGACCATTGGCCATATGCACTTCGACGGTAACGGCGGGGGCTTCTACGCCAATTTGGGCACGGCTGTGGACGATGGCGAGGGACATGCTCGTTCCTTGAGTGGGAGGCCGCTTCCTGCGGGTTTTTCAAGGGTAGACGAGGTGAGATGCTTTCGAGGGCGGGAGGTTTTACTGAACGTATCCAAAGAGCGACGCAGAACACCGTGGGAGCTGGCTTGCCTGCGATAGCGCCAGTGAATTCAACACCGCTATCGCAGGCAAGCCAGCTCCCACAGTGGCCGGGTTTATTCAGCAGCGGGTGGCGTCAACCGCGCTTCCAGCTCCGCAACCTTCGCTTCCAGACTCTCCAACCGCGCACGCGTGCGGGCCAGTACGACCATCTGGCTGTCAAATTCTTCCCGGCTCACCAGGTCAAGCTTGCTGAAGCCGCTTTGCAGCAGCGCCTTGAACTGGCTTTCGATTTCGTTGCGGGGCAGCGGGGTTTCGCCGCTGAACAGGCGAGAGGCGTGGCCGCTCAGGGCGTCGAGGAGGTCTTTGGGCGCGAGCATGGGAAATATTCCGGAAAACTGTTGGCCGGCAGTGTATCACGCAGCGTCTATAGTCCTTTCACGGCCGCGAGCGCACGCTTTTCGCGCAGAGGGCTGGGCGGCTACGCACTGTTTTTGTGCGCATTGCAGCCGCCAATACGCCCCGCAGGTGGGCATAAGTGGGCAAAGGACTGATTTCAGTGGTTTTTACGGAGCTGGCAAGGTTTCTGCTTAGACGATCATGACCCATGCACTGATGCAGTCGCTGTGACGAATGCAGTGCGCCGACGGATCAGGGGTACAGGTTTCGTCACCAGTGGTTCGCTGGCGTCGCAACGGCAAATGCCGAGGCGACGACGCGTTACAAAGCCAGGCACTGCGCTTAGACTTGAGACGGGTTTGTTTTCCTGGGGCAAGTCCACCAATTCGGGAGAGAGTTTTCATGAAGCTAGTCACTGCCATCATCAAGCCGTTCAAGTTGGACGATGTACGCGAGTCACTGTCCGAGATCGGCGTGCAGGGCATTACCGTTACTGAGGTCAAAGGCTTCGGTCGGCAGAAGGGTCACACCGAGCTGTATCGCGGCGCGGAATACGTGGTCGATTTCCTGCCAAAGGTGAAGATTGATGTCGCCATTGACGACAAGGATCTTGACCGGGTTATCGAGGCGATAACCAAGGCGGCCAACACCGGCAAGATCGGTGACGGCAAGATCTTCGTGGTCAATCTGGAACAGGCTATTCGCATCCGTACCGGCGAAACCGATACCGACGCAATCTAAGCCGCCAAACCCCCAACGCCCCAGGAGAAAACAATATGACTCTGCGTAAATTCGCAGGGCTAGGAGCCCTGTTGTCCCTCGTAATGCCGGCCCTGGCATTGGCGGCGGACCCAGCCCCTGCTCCAGTCCTCAATTCCGGCGACACGGCGTGGATGCTCACATCCACCGCGCTGGTACTGTTCATGACCATTCCGGGCCTGGCGCTGTTCTACGGCGGCATGGTGCGCTCCAAAAATATTCTTTCCGTGATGATGCAGTGCTTCGCCATCACCGGCCTGATCACCATCCTGTGGTTCGTTTACGGCTACAGCATGGCGTTCGACACCACCGGTATGGAAGCAGGCGTCGTCAACCTCAACTCGTTCGTGGGCGGCCTGTCCAAACTGTTCCTGTCGGGTGTAACCCCGGCGAGCATCACCGGCCCTGCGGCGCTGTTCCCTGAGGCGGTGTTTGTCACCTTCCAGATGACCTTTGCCATCATTACCCCTGCGCTGATCGTCGGTGCATTCGCCGAGCGTATGAAGTTCTCCGCGATGCTGATCTTCATGGGCGTCTGGTTCACCCTGGTCTATGCGCCGATTGCCCACATGGTGTGGGGCGGTCCGGGCTCGTTGCTGGGCGACTGGGGCGTGCTGGACTTCGCCGGCGGCACCGTGGTGCACATCAACGCCGGTGTGGCTGGCCTGGTGGCGTGCCTGGTACTTGGCAAGCGTAAAGGCTTCCCGACCACCCCGATGGCACCGCATAACCTGGGTTACACCCTGGTCGGTGCAGCCATGCTGTGGGTTGGCTGGTTCGGCTTCAACGCAGGTTCTGCTGCGGCGGCCAACGGTACTGCCGGTATGGCGATGCTGGTCACTCAGATCGCTACCGCTGCTGCGGCACTGGGCTGGATGTTCGCCGAGTGGGTCACCCACGGTAAGCCAAGCGCACTGGGCATTGCCTCGGGCGTAGTAGCCGGTCTGGTTGCAATCACTCCGGCTGCCGGCACTGTTGGCCCGATGGGCGCTCTGGTCATCGGCCTGGCAGCGGGCGTGGTGTGCTTCTTCTGCGCCACCACCCTGAAACGCAAACTGGGCTACGACGACTCCCTGGACGCCTTCGGTGTGCACGGTATCGGCGGTATCCTCGGCGCGATCCTAACCGGCGTGTTCGCAGCGCCTTCGCTGGGCGGCTTCAACGCGGCTACCACTGATATCGCGGCGCAAGTCTGGATCCAGTGCAAAGGCGTGGGCTTCACCGTGATCTACACGGCCATCGTGACTTTCATCATCCTCAAGGTGCTGGACATGGTGATGGGCCTGCGGGTGACCGACGAAGAAGAGGCGGTGGGCCTCGATCTGGCGCAACATAACGAGCGCGGCTACAACTTGTAAGTACGCGAAAAAAAGATGCCCGGCTTGCCGGGCATTTTTTTGTCTGGTGTTTGTCTGTGGCTAAAGGCGGATGGGTTTTTTGCCGAGTTTGTGATGGGATCCACACGGCACTTTTGAGGATGCGAAAGTCTTACATGCATGTAGGCGTATTCGACACTTTGTTTTTTCCCAGACCGCGCTAGAATGCGCGCCGATGGGCGGAGAACTGTATGTGGCAACAGACCCTGATTACCCTGCGGGCCAAGCCCCGGGGCTTTCACCTGGTAACGGATGAGTTGCTTGCCGGCCTGCCTGAATTGAAGGCGTGCCGCGTAGGCCTGTTGCATTTGTGGCTGCAGCACACCTCGGCCTCGTTGACCATCAACGAGAATGCCGACCCGGCGGTTCGCCGTGACTTCGAGCGTTTCTTCAACTCGCTGGTGCCGCAAGGGCGTGCAGGGTTCGAACATAACGACGAAGGTCCGGATGATCTGCCGGCGCACTTCAAGGCCAGTCTGCTGGGCTGCCAGTTGAGTTTGCCGGTCAAGGCCGGCCGCTTGGCGATAGGGACTTGGCAAGGTGTTTATCTGGGCGAGCACCGTGATCATGGCGGTGCTCGTAAAGTCCTCGCCACCTTGCACGGTGATGGGGCATAAGCCACTGGTTATCCAGTGGATGTGATTTTTTTCCGGCGACCTCGACAGAGGGTGAAGCTGGGCTATAACTAATCTGCTTTTCGCAAGTCATGAGGTAGAACATGAGCGACGATGATCTGGAAAACGACGACCTTGAAGTAGGCGACGACGACGAGGCTGAAGAAGGTCTTGAAGCGGCAGCTGAAGACGTTGCTGACGACGACGGTGGCGATGATGCACCCGCCCCGGCAGCCAAAGGCAAAGCCAAGGCCGCTGTCTCGGTAGACGAACTGCCGAGCGTTGAAGCCAAGAACAAAGAGCGCGATGCGCTGGCCCGTGCGATGGAAGAATTCCTCGCTAAAGGCGGCAAAGTGCAGGAAGTCGAGGCCAACGTGGTGGCAGACCCACCGAAGAAGCCGGATAACAAGTACGGCAGCCGACCTATCTGAGGTCAGCAGACTGCTTGTAAGAAAAAGCCCGCCGTCGCTGCGGGCTTTTTCATGCCTGAAACAAATTCTTAAAATTCATTGCATAGCCCTGTGGGAGCTGGCTTGCCTGCGATAGCGGTGGGTCAGACAGACCGCTATCGCAGGCAAGCCAGCTCCCACTTTGAATCTTCAGTGTGACTGCCAGCTGCGCAGCAGCCCCGGCAACTCTGTCAGGCTACGAATCTCTGCATCCGGCTGCTTATCCGCTTCCCACGCCTTGCCCGTCGGGTTGAACCACACCGCGCGAAGCCCGGCCTGCTGCGCACCGGCGATGTCATCGCCAGGATGATCGCCAATATGCACGGCCTGATTTGCATCCACGCCACCGCGCTGCAAGGCTTCCTGAAACAGCCGCGCATCCGGCTTGGCAATGCCGATATCCTCGGCGCGCAGGGCAAAGTGGAAGTAATCCGCCAGCCCCACGCGTTGCACATCGGCATTGCCGTTGGTGATCACGCCCAGCAGGAAGTGCTGGCGCAGCGCCTTTAGCATGGGCTCCGCTTCCGGGAACGGAGTGAGCTGGTGACGGGCGTGAATAAACGCCTCGTAGCACACATCCGCCATCTGCGTGGCCTCAGGCTGTGGGTAACCCGCCTCTTCAAACGCGTGCATCAGGACCTTATGACGCAGGATGCTGATGCGATATTTAAGCTCTGGATGGCGCTCCAACACCTGCTGGCGAAGGCTGGCGAAATGTTCCAGGGGCAAGTCGCCAACCTTGGAGGCGTTAAGTGCCAGCCATTCGCGCATCGACGCCTCGGCGTTGATGATGACGGGTACGTTGTCCCAGAGCGTGTCGTCCAGGTCGAAGGTGATCAGCTTGATACTCATGAGTCGCCGCCCTTGATGCGTTTGGCCCGTGGATGGGCGCTGTCGTATACCGTCGCCAGGTGCTGGAAGTCGAGGTGGGTATAGATCTGCGTGGTCTTGATATCGGAGTGGCCGAGCAGCTCCTGCACGGCGCGCAGGTCCTGGGACGACTCCAGCATATGGCTGGCAAAAGAATGTCGCAGCATGTGAGGGTGCAGGTTTTGCCCCAGCTCGCGTTCGCCGGCAGCCTTGACCCGCACCTGAATCGCCCGTGGCCCCAGGCGTCGGCCTTGCTGGCTGACAAACACCGCATCGTCGGCCGGGTTGGTCAACAGGCGCAGCGGCAACCACAGCTGCAAGGCTTCGCGGGCCTTCCTGCCCACCGGCAGCACACGGGTCTTGCTGCCCTTGCCGAGCACTTGTACCAGGCCGTCCGCCAGGTCCAACTGATCCAGGTTCAGGCCGGTCAGCTCCGACAAACGCAGGCCCGAGGAATAAAACAGCTCAAGAATCGCCTGGTCACGATGGGCCAGGAAGTCATCCTCAACGGCGCCGTCCAGCAGTTGCAGGGCGCGGTCGGTGTCGAGGGTCTTGGGCAGGCGCCGTTCGCCCTTGGGCGGCGACAGGCCGTTGGCCGGGTCGTGGTCGCACAGGCCTTCACGGTTGAGGTAGTGATAGAGGCCGCGTACCGCTGAGAGCAGGCGTGACAGGCTGCGCGAAGACTGGCCCGCCTGGTGCAGGCGCGCGATCAGGCTGCGCAGGCTCTGGATATCCAGCGCCTTCCAGCTGGTGATCTGTTGTTTTTCGCAGTACGCCAGGACCTTGTTCAGGTCCCGTCGATAGGCTTCCAGGGTGTGAGGCGACACCTGGCGCTCGTTGCGCAGGTGAGCGCAATAAGCGTCCAGTTGCCGTTCCATGGCTAGCGCACCGCGCGCAGGGTGGTGGTGTGGCGGGGCAAGACGCGGCCCAGCACTTCGGCGATGTAGGTCAAGAACAGCGTGCCCACCGAGCTTTTGTAGTGCGCAGGGTCACGGCTGGCAATCGCCAGCACGCCGTGCAAGCCCTGATGGCTGAGGGCGACCACGGCGGTGGAACCGATCTGCTTGCGCTGTTCGGCGCCAAACAGGAAATCCAGCTCGTGTTCACGCAAGGTGCCGCTGATGGTCTTGCCTTCCGAGAGCAGGCCGCCGATTGCGGTTTGCGCGTCGCTGCCGCTGACCCAACGGCCCACCGGCATCGGGTTGTCGCTGAACAAAATCAGGCTGACAAACGGCACCTGAAAGTCCTGGCGCAGGCTGTCTTCCACGGCGATGACCGTTTCTTCCAGGCTGTTGGCGTCCATCAGGGTCAGTATCAGGCGGCGGGTCTTGTCGAACAAGCGGTCGTTGTCGCGGGCCACATCCATCAGGTGTGAAAGCCGATGGCGCATTTCGATATTGCGCTCGCGCAGGATCTTCATCTGCCGCTCCACCAGCGACACGGTATCGCCACGCTGGTGGGGGATGCGCAGGGCGGGCAGCAGTTCTTCGTGTTCGACGAAGAAGTCCGGATTAGCCTCAAGGTACGCCGCGACAGCAGCGGCCTCCAGACTTTCGCTTGGGGTTGCTTGGGCGGGTACTTGAGGCTTATCGGTCATTAGCTTGGCTCACTCATAGACGGACCTGTCCTTCGTATACACGCGAGGCCGGCCCGGTCATCATCACCGGGTGGCCAGGCCCTGCCCACTCGATGGACAAACGCCCACCCGGCAGGTCGATCAATAGGGGCGAATCCATCCACCCCTGGCTGATCGCGGCGACGGCTGCGGCGCAAGCACCGGTGCCGCACGCCTGGGTTTCGCCGGCGCCGCGTTCCCACACACGCAGCTGCGCGCGGGTACGGTCGATCACCTGCAAAAAGCCCACATTGACCCGCGCCGGAAAGCGCGGGTGATGCTCGATCTTCGGCCCCAGCTCATGCACCGGGGCGTTGTTGATGTCGTTGACCCGCAGTACGGCATGGGGGTTGCCCATGGAGACGGCAGCGATGTCGACGATTTTGCCTTCTACATCCAGCGCGTAACTGGCGGCCTGCTCGGTGGCCTGAAACGGAATATCCGCTGGCACCAGGCGTGGCGCGCCCATGTTGACGCTGATCTGGCCGTCGCTGCGAATGTCCAGCTCGATCACGCCGCTTTTGGTCTCGACACGAATCTGGCGCTTGGCAGTCAGGCGTTTGTCCAGCACAAAGCGCGCAAAGCAGCGCGCACCGTTGCCGCACTGTTCCACTTCGGAGCCGTCGGAGTTGAAGATCCGGTAACGGAAATCCACCTCCGGGTTGCTCGGCGCCTCGACGATCAGCAACTGGTCGAAACCGATGCCGGTGTGCCGGTCGCCCCACTGTTTGGCGTGCTTAGGCAGGATGTGCGCGTGCTGGCTGACCAGGTCCAGGACCATAAAATCATTACCCAGCCCGTGCATCTTGGTAAAACGCAGCAGCATGGCTTACTCCGGCAGCAGGCTTTCGCCAGCAAACAACTCGGCTACCGTCTCGCGGCGACGCACTTCAAACGCTTGATCACCGTCCACCAGCACCTCGGCGGCACGGCCGCGGGTGTTGTAGTTGGAACTCATGACAAACCCGTAGGCACCGGCCGAATGCACGGCCAGCAGGTCACCTTCTTCCAGGGCCAACTGACGATCCTTGGCCAGGAAGTCGCCGGTTTCGCAGATCGGGCCGACGATATCGTAGGCGCGGCCTTCGCCCTCGCGCGGGGTTACGGCAGTGACGTCCATCCACGCCTGGTACAGCGCCGGGCGAATCAGGTCGTTCATTGCTGCATCGACAATGGCGAAATCCTTGTGCTCTGTGTGCTTGAGGTACTCGACCTGGGTCAGCAGCACGCTGGCGTTGGCAACGATATAACGGCCCGGCTCGAACATCAGGGTCAGGCCGAGGCCTTCGGTGCGCTCACGCACAGCCTTGATGTAATCGGCGATCAGCGGCGGCTCTTCATCGCGATAACGCACACCCACACCACCACCGAGGTCGATGTGTTGCAGGTAGATGCCGCACTCGCCAAGGCGATCGGTCAGCGCCAGCAGGCGATCAAGGGCGTCCAGGAACGGCGGCAGGGTGGTCAGTTGCGAGCCGATATGGCAGTCGACACCCAGCACTTCCAGGTTCGGCAGCTGTGCGGCACGGATGTACACGTCTTCGGCGTCGGCAATGGCGATGCCGAACTTGTTCTCTTTGAGACCGGTGGAGATATACGGGTGCGTGCCGGCATCGACGTCCGGGTTGACGCGCAGGGAGATCGGCGCGCGAACGCCCATCTCGGCGGCGACCACTTGCAGGCGCTCCAGCTCGTCGGTGGATTCGACGTTGAAGCAATGCACGCCCACTTCGAGCGCGCGGCGCATGTCTTCGCGGCTTTTGCCGACGCCCGAGAAGACGATCTTGTCAGCCTTGCCGCCGGCAGCCAGAACACGTTCCAGCTCGCCACGGGAAACGATGTCAAAACCAGCGCCAAGACGCGCCAGGACATTCAGTACACCCAGGTTGGAGTTGGCCTTGACCGCGTAGCACACCCTGTGTGGAACGCCTTCCAGTGGGTCGGTGAACGAGCGGTATTGGGCTTCGATGTGCGCACGCGAGTACACATAGGTCGGGGTGCCAAACTGCTCGGCAATCGCGGACAGCGCCACGCCTTCCGCGAACAGCTCGCCGTCCCGGTAGTTAAAAGCGTCCATGATGTTCCCTTAGTAAGTGTCGTGCTTATGCGCTTTCGCAGCTTTCTGCGACGACTGTGCCTGGTCGTTCGGGTCTTTGCTGTCATCGGGCAGGTACAGCGGGCCTTTTTGACCACAGGCACTAACGAGGCAAGCGACCGCGACGAGCGCAGCAAGGGAAGAGATCAGGCGCTTCATGGCGAAATCCTTGAATATGCATTAATTGCGCCCGAGTATACCGACCACCCGGCAGCTTGCCTATGCGCCGTAATACCCGTCCGGCGGGGGTTTGCCGAGCATGTCGCGATTCGGCCTACGCTAAATGAGGATATTTCACGCGGCTGCGGGTAATGAAATCGGTATCCTTTGCAATCATCATGGCGCGTCCGTATCGTGCGCCGCTTGAGCGTGACCAGACACTTTTCGAGGTTCCCACAATGAGTTTGACCGAAGCCCGTTTTCACGACCTGGTGGATTCGACCCAGCAGGCGCTGGAAGATATTTTCGACGACAGCGGCCTGGATGTGGACCTGGAGAACTCGGCTGGCGTGCTGACCGTTAAGTTTGAAAACGGCACCCAACTGATCTTCAGCCGTCAGGAGCCGCTGCGTCAGCTATGGCTGGCGGCGCGTTCGGGTGGTTTTCACTTCGACTACAACGAAGAAGACAAAAACTGGCAGTGCGATACCAGCGATGAGCTGTTAAGCGAAATGCTCGCACGCCTGGTCCAGGAACAAGCCGGCGCTGAGCTGGACTTCGACGAGATCTGATCGTGACCCAGCCTGCACCTGTACGCCCACCCAAGCCGCTGTTCAGCAATGTCAGCCCGGCAGTGCCGTCACCTTGTATCAGTTTGTGTCGCCTGGACGAGCAAAAAGTCTGTCTCGGCTGCTACCGGCACGTGGAAGACATCCGTGAATGGCGCTCCGCCGACGATGCCCGGCGCCGGGTGATCTGCGCCGAGGCCGAACAGCGCAGGGCGCGCGCCTGAGGCCGTCTTGTTTATTTGTGACGCTGTGGTAGTGTCCGGGTACGCCTCAACTCATCGAGGCCCGTGAGAACCCCGCCTTTTCCTGGCGGGGTTTTGCTTTTTTGTGCAGAAAAAAGGAGTCTGCCTGAATCATGACCGCACCTTCCATCATTCTTACCCGTCTTGACGTGCAGCGTCTGGAGCAATTGATCGACCGCTTGGGCGACGACTCTCCCGGCGCCGAAGCGTTGCAAGCCGAACTCGACCGCGCCGAAGACGTGGTTGGCCACGATGAAGTGCCTGCGGGTGTCGTGACCATGAACTCCAGCGTGCATTGCCGTGAGCAAGGCAGCGGCAAGGACTACCACCTGACCCTGGTGTACCCGAAGCACGCGAACGCCGATGAAGGCAAAATTTCGATCATGGCTCCGGTAGGCAGCGCCTTGCTTGGCCTGCAAGTGGGCCAGCACATCGACTGGCCGGCGCCGGGCGGCAAAACCCTCAAGCTTGAATTGCTCAGCGTCGAAGGCCAGCCCAAAGATGGCGGCGCCTTCCCTCTCTAAATCTGGCTCAGCGCCGCATTCAGCGACAACTCCAGCTCGGCCTTGTAACGCAGATACAAGTTGCTCGGGCTTTGCACATCACCGAGCAGGCCGGACAGGTCCAGGTCGGTGATGTAGCAGCGGTAAAGCTCGGTCTCCCGGCGTTGCCCGACGATTTCCTGGGCGACCACGGCAAACAGTTGGTCGCCGAACTCCAACTCCGAAAACTCCCGTTGATTGCAATACAGCGTGATGCCGACCTGGCCGGGTGCGGCCTTGCCGATAATCGCCTGCACGTCATAAAACGGCTTGTTGGCCGGGTTTTGCGGCACCGGCCGAGGCTCGATGCCGCGGGCGCGGTGGCTGCCTGACGGCAACAGTTGGTAATACAAAATCTGCACTTCACCCAGCGGCTGTTGCGTGTCCAGCGGTGCCAGCGCTTCGCGGCGATAGATGATTGACTGCAGGAATCGCTGCAGTGGCGCCAGCAGGCTTTGCTCATCATGAAACGGCAAGCGTTGCTGCCACAGCGCATTGAACTCATCCAGCACATACAGCTCGGCGAAGCCTTCATTGACCCGGTAGAACACCTGCACACAATCAGCCACGCCCATGGGCAGCAGCAGGGCCAGGTCGTGGTCTTCCAGCGCCATGGCGTCCAGGTGCAGCGGGCTGTAGCTGGCCAGTTCTTCGCTGAGGTAGGCGATCAGCGCATCCTGGGTCAGCAGTGGCACGTGAGTGGCCTGGCCCGGCGTCAGTTCCATCACGTGATAGTGCTGCTGCACCTGCAGGAGGTAGCGGTGATTGGACTGGCTCAGCAGCAGGTTCTGCACGGTGTCGAAAATTTCTTCCACCCGCTGGGCAATGAATTGCGCACGGTTGTGGCAGAAGCAGCGCACCCGCAGGCGTGGCAGGTGGTTCGGCGGCAGTTGGTTGAGGTAGTCGCGCAGGCAGTCGAGCAGTGCATGGGGGCCGTCGTAGCGGCTGACCAATACCTCGTTCCAACTGTTGAGCGTGACCTGATCCAGGGTCAGCACCAGGTTGTCGCGCACACCGGCGTAACTCAGGGAGTCAGTGCGCTCGGTGGTCATCAGGATATTCAAGTCGCGGTGATGCTTGAGCGGGTCGACGCCGACGTTGATCAGCAACAGCACCTCTTCCGGTACCGCCGAGCGCAACAGGCGGTCTTCATCAACGCTGGCCAGGGGCAGGGCGATGGTCTGTTGCAGGCAGCCCAGCAGGTTGAACAGCTCGAATTCCGTCATGTCGCTGACGCCTGGGTGCAAGGCCAGGCGCGTGCTGCTGTCGATCACGCCGTTGCGATGGCACCAGGTGAGCATTTCCAACAGGTCGCGGCTGCGCTTGATCGGCGCGAAGTGCTCCCATTCCAGCGCCGTGAGGTTGCCGTTGTACAAGCCCCAGTGGTGCTGGCCGGGCTCTTTGCGGTTGGGCGATTGCACCAGGGTCAGGGTGTCTTCGGCCAGGTCCGGGGCGATGCCGGGGTTGATGAACTCGACCTTGCCGGCTTTACGCTCAAACGCGGCATACAGGCGCCGACCCAGCACATTGAGGTCGCGCTTGTTGATCAGGCTGACGGTCTGCTCGGTGCGAGCGAACTGGGTGAGAAAGCGGTAGCTGTAATTGAGTTCGCTGACCAATGCGCGGCGCTCGGAAGCCACCTGGCGCACTTTCCACTGGCTGCGGCTGTCCAGCAAGGCCAGTTGGCGCTGGTCCCAACCCCATTCATGGGCCAGGCGTTCCAGCAACAGCCGCTGCCAGCTGGTGCTGCGTTGGCCGGCGCTGAGCTTGCGATTGACCTTCAGGTACAGCGCGCGGCGTACCAGCTCCAGGCGATCGGGTTCATTGCGCGCCCTGAGGTATTCCTCGATGCGACGGTAGACCACGATGTACGGGTCCAGCTCGTCCAGGTCCATCTGGTTGGCAAACACCGCACGTTTGAAGCGCAGGCTCAGGCAGTGCACGTTCGGGTGTTCGCTGGCGTACACCTCGGTCAGCAGCAGCTTGAGCACCGATTTGTAAGGCGACTCGATGCCCTTGAACAGTTGCCACAACCCCGCGCCGATAAATTCGCCCGGCGGGATGTGCGCCAGGTGGCCGAGGTCGAGGGTTTCATCGGCGCGGATAAAACGTTTGGAGATCAGCGCGTGGGTGAACTCGGCGTAACGGGTTTCTTCATAGACCGGCACCAGCCACCAGATGGGCGTGCGCCCGGCGAGCCAGATGGCGGTGCGGTAGAACTCATCCAACAACAGGTAATGCTGGGTGGTGCCGCAATCGTCAGAGCTCAGTTGCGTATCGCGCTCGCCTGAAACAAAGCGCGTCGGCTCGATCAGGAAGAAATGCGCCTCGGCGCCCATGGTCAAGGCCCAGGCTTCCAGCAACTGGCACTTTTTGCGCAGCTCGGCCAGTTCGTTCTCGCCAAGGTCCGGAGCGTGGCAGACCCACACGTCCATGTCGCTCTGGTCCGCCTGGGCCAGGGTGCCGAGGCTGCCCATCAGGAACAGGCCATGGATCGGCCGCGGCGGGTTGCCATGGCGCGGCTTATAGGAGAACGAGCGGGTCAGGCGCTGGGCTTCGGTGAGGGCCTGGGCGTCGGGTTCGAAATTCGACAAGCCTGCCGGCGTGCTGCTCGAGACGTAGCCGGGCAACAGCGGGTGGTTGACGTGAAAAAACAACGGCAGCAGGGTCAGCACGTTTTGTTGGCGCGGCGTCAGCCCTTCGACGGCGCGGGCCATGCGGCCTGCATTGAGGGCCATGAAGCGCGCACGCAACTGGGCCAGCACCTTGCGGTCGATGCCTTCGTCCAAGTCGGGGCGGATTTCATGGGTGCGGGTCATTTCTGGGTCGTTGGCTCGCAGAGCCCGACGTGGGCGGCCGTGTAGGAGTTTACAGCCAGAAGCGTAGGAGGTTTAGATGATATGTGGCTTTTTGGCGTCAGAATTTTGTGCGGCCCACAGCAACGCCCTCGGAATCCGCAGCAGGCGGACCCCATGGGCGACAGTAAGGTGTCAGGCAGCTTCTTTGGTAGTGGCGGTAGTCAGGATAGTCAGCAGGGTTTGCGCTTGCTCGGCAGCGTCGCGGCCGAGGCTGGTCAGGTAGCCCCCATCCGGCTGGTCGATCAGGCCTTTGGCATGAAGGCGTTTGGCAGCGGCGATGGCAGTAGGCGCGGCGGTCTGGTGGACTTTCAGACCTTCCTTGGTGCTGTCCAAGGGGAAGAGTACAAGGATTTCCAGTTCGGCAACCAACTCAGGGGTATACGACATAAGGACTCCAGACTTTCTAAAATTTATTAGAGGCTAGCAGGCCATAAGGTGAACGCACTTTGCCGAACTGTCCAGCGTGTTGCTGCGTGCCCGGACTATTCCTTTTCCGGCGGCAACTCAGGCAGCGCCCGCAGTGCTGTTTCGTACCATTCGGTATTGAATGCGCGATCCTCGTCCAGCATCGCGTCGATCTCGAAAGCCAGCACGTGAGCCATGAGATTCAGGATCTCTTCACGCTCATAACCCACCAGGGTCAGTTTGTTGAACGTAGCCTTGGCGGCAGGCGGGTTGTCGCTTTCGATCTGATTTTCGATCGCTTCGATCAGTGTATTTTCGGTGAACTCTTCTTCGTCGCTGTCGATATCGGTCGGCTCGCTCATGGCAGGCTCCTCAAGGAAAGAGCGCCAGTCTACCGCCATTCAGGCAACTGATGCTGCTGGTCAGGCGGCCTGCATGGATCTATAACTCTTGCAGCCAACCCCACACCCGGCCTGGAGGCATTCGCAATGCTCAAGCTTTACGGATTTTCGGTCAGCAACTACTACAACATGGTCAAACTGGCGCTGCTGGAGAAAGGCCTGCCGTTCGAAGAAGTGCCGTTTTACGCAGGCCAAACCCCTGAAGCCCTGGCCGTCAGCCCGCGTGGCAAGGTGCCGGTGCTGGGCGTCAAGCAAGGCTTTATCAACGAAACCAGCGTGATCCTCGAGTACATCGAGCAAACCCAGGAAGGCCCGTCATTGCTACCCGCCGACCCGTATCAGCGCGCCCAGGTGCTGGCGTTGTGCCGGGAGATCGAGCTGTATATCGAGTTGCCCGCCCGCGCGTGTTTTGCCGAGGCGTTCTTTGGTATGCCGGTGCCGGATGCGATCAAGGACAAAACCAAGGCTGAGTTGTTGCTGGGGGTTGGTTCTTTGGGCCGGCACGGCAAGTTCGCGCCGTATGTGGCGGGTGAGAGCTTCACGATTGCCGATCTGTATTTCATGTACAGCGTGAACCTCGCCTGCGCGGTGGGCGAGAAGCTGTTTGGCCTGGATTTGCTGGCGCAGTTGCCGAAGGCCAAGGCCTTGCTGGAGCGCTTGCATGAGATGCCCAACGCCAAGAGGGCGGCGGCGGACAGGGAGGCAGCGATGCCGGCGTTTATGGCGATGATTGCGGCTAAGAAGTAGATATTTGGCGGCAGGGATGACGCTATCGCAGCATAGGTATCTACACAACCGGTTAACACGAGGTCTGTGGCAGGTGGGCTGTTGTGGCGAGCAGGCTTGTCCTGCGTTGGGCTGCGAAGCGGCCCCAGTACAGGCACGGCAATTTTGCTGAAAGTACTCAGCGTCTGTTTTTGGGGCTGCTTCGCAGCCCAACGCAGGACAAGCCTGCTCGCCACAGGAGAAATAGGCTGCTTTTAAAAGTTGTG